>DASRZZ010000130.1:0-3591 GCA_035685925.1 Syntrophales bacterium
ATTTGGCAGCGAAAGAACTTAGGTTCAAATACGTGAATCGGGAGATCCTGCAACGGGCCGCAAAGCATCTCGGTACAAACACGAGAGCACTGGAAGACCTTGATGAAAGATCCATGGTCCTCGTCAAAAGTATAATCAGGGGGTTCTCTTTCGGCCTACCGGACGCCGCCTATGCACCTCCTATGATACGGCCGATTTATGACAAGGATTTGTTCATGTTAGAATGCAAGATAATGAATCAGATCGTCGATGAGCACAGCGCCGTTATCGTAGGTCGGAGCGGATTTCATGCATTAAGAGACCGGCCGGGAGTGATTCGCATTTTTATCCATGCCCCGAAGGAGTTCCGAGTCAATCGGATAATGATGGTGCGTAATATAAAAGATATGCGAGAGGCACGGGATGAGGCAGAAGAATCAGACCGCAGAAGGGCCAAATTCATACAGGACATGGTTGGCATCCATTGGACAGACGCACGGAATTACCACCTCTGCATAGACTCAAGCGCTGTAGATTTCCATATGAGTGTAGAGATGATCATCCGGATGGTGGCGAAACAAAAAGCCATCTGAAAAAAGAACAACAGCTTCACATGAGAGATCCCGGAGTTTCGGATGCAATTAGAAATCATTCACTACTTAGCCTCTCAATTAGACATTTAACATGGACATGCAGGGCCATCAAAAAATATAAAAATACATTTTGAAGAGGAAAAAATATGTGCAGGAAATACCTCGTCTCCCTGTTTGCTGCAGGGCTCTTATTGGTTGCGTCTATCGGTCCTGCCATGTCGGATACACCTTCCGGCTTTATTCAGAAAGACAATGCAGTCGCAGATGTCAGAATGACGGAGGACTCCACCAAGGTGACACTCGCGGAGGGTCTGAGGATCGTAACTGCCGAAAGCCATGTCGTCAAGGTTGCGAGGCAGGATGAGGCCATCGCCGAAGCAGACTCTTTTATTGCACGAGCCAGACTCCTTCCCAGTGTTAACGCGTCAGGCTCGTACACATCCCTCGCAAACCAGCCCACTGACGTGTATCTTGGGCAGGGGATTCCAGTCTCTGACCGGTACTATAAATCCTACAGCATAAACATTCAGCAGATTCTTTTTGACTTCCGGGGCAATCTCTCGCGCTACGAAGCGAGCCGCATGCTATTAGAAGCCCAGAAATTGAGCACTGCCACTGTCCGGAACGCCATTGCCCTCGAATTTACCGTCGGGTTCTATGACTTCCTCGAATCGCAACGGTTGGTGGAGGTTGCCGCAAAAGAGGTCGAAAGTGTTGAAGCCCACCTCAAGAATGCCCAAAATCTGTACGGCGCAGGCGTCATTACGAAAAACGACCTGCTTCAGGCCCAGGTCAGGCTGTCCGACGCCCGCCAGAAGCTCCTTTCAGCCAAGAATGTGCAGTCTATACGCGCCTCACGGCTCAATAACCTTCTTCTCCGGCCTCTGTACTGGCAGGTTCAAGCCATTGAACAGGAGCGGGAAATATCGTCTCCGGGAAGCCTCAACCTCGATAAGGCCTGGCAGACAGCCCTTGCCGGACGACCCGAGATCCAGGTTGTCGATAGAACACTCCAATCCCTCGACCTCGAGAGTGTTTCGAAAAAATCGGAGTTCCTCCCAAAGCTCTTCGCAAGGGGTTCTTACGATTACATGGAGAATTCCTACTCGCTTTATGACGACAACTGGTCATTGATCCTCGGTATCGAAATTAACCTGTTCGAAGGTGGAAGTTCCCTGGCAGATCTCAAGAAGACAAGATATCGGAAATCGCGGCTTGTCGAACAGAGAGCCAAACTTGTGGATGAAATCAAGATTGAGGTTCAGAGGTACATCCTTGACCTCCAGGATGCATATGAGCGCATCCAGGTAACACGGGATGCCGCAAGCCAGGCACAGGAAAATCTGCGCATCAATAAAGCGCGCTACGATGAGGGTGTGGGCACGGCAACGGAGGTCCTCGATGCCGTGACCCTGCTGACGACCGCAGAGGCAAACTATATTCGGTCCGTTTACGATTACAGGAAGGCAGAGGCGGCTACCCATTATGCCGCTGGTGAAGACCTGCTCCAGGTTTACAAATGATGTTATTCTCCGACAGATACGCCATGTTGTTTATACCTTCAGGCACACGAACGTCATTCCCATGAATACACTATCTTTCCTGAGAAAAGGATTGATGAATTTTACGTCCACAGTCCATTCCGCCCGTCATAAGGTGCTATATCCTTCCGCCGTTTAATTTTTCTTTAATTCCCTTGCCCGCCCTGAAATAGGGCAGCTTTTTCGGTTCGGTATCTGAACTGTTCTCCGAATTTCCCCTGTTTTCGTATTGTCTCACTGTGAAGTTCCCAAACCCTCTGATCTCGACTCCATCGCCGTTCCTGAGCGCACGGGCAAAACCATTAAAGATCAAGTTTACAATGGCCGTTGCATCTTTCTCTCTGAGTGTTTCTCTACTGGAGAAAATTGAAATAAGATCATCGGGACATTCCTTAAGCTTTCTTCAAGACTTAAAGTCGCTATATTCATAAGTTCGTTGATTGCTATTGCAGAAATGCGTGCAACAGATACACAAACTGCGTCGCAAACGCAATACTGGAAAAATGCAGTAATAATAACAGGTAATATTAAGATATGATAAAGATGTGCGGCAACAGAGCGTCTGCATACTTCGATGCCCAATGTGACAGGCTGTTTAGGCGGGCCAAATGCTTGTCGCAGGATCGTTCGAGACCCTTGGTAGTTGGGACGACCGAAGTTGTCGGGATTGGGAATTGACTTACTATCTTAAAATGGCCTTCCTTATCGCGTCACCCATTTCATAGGTTTTGCTTTTCCCCCCCATGTCGGCGGTCTTCACCTTTCCCACAGTCAGGGTTTTCACCACTGCCTTTTGTATATCCAAGGCTGCCTGTTCTTCCCCCAGGTGATCCAACATCATTCGCATCGATTCAATCGCTGCAATAGGATTTACGATGGACTTTCCTGCATGTTTCGGGGCCGAGCCGTGAATCGGTTCAAACATGGATGGATAGGCCCTTTCCGGGTTGATGTTTCCACCGGCTGCAAAGCCCATCCCTCCCTGAAGCATGGCTCCCAGGTCGGTGATAATGTCGCCAAAGAGATTGGAGGCTACGATCACATCGAAGTATTCCGGGTTCTTCACAAACCACATAGTCATAGCATCAACCAGTGCCATATCGGTTTTTATGTCCGGGTATTCTGCAGCCACTTTCTTATAAATAGAATCCCAGAAGACCATGGAATAGTTGAGTGCATTGGATTTCGTGCAGTTGGTCACCATGCCGACGGGGACTTTATCACCAAACTTTTTCCGCTTTCGGGCAAGCTCAAAGGCATAGCGTATCGCCCTCTCACACCCCTTTTGTGTAAAGACACCGGTCTGAAGGGCAAAGGCATCAGGGGTACCCAGCTTGAAAAACCCCCCTGCCGCCGCATATTCTCCTTCCGTATTCTCGCGGACGACCACCATGTCAATGGTTTCAGGTGTGGCGGTTTTCACTAGCGATTCAACCCCGGGATAAAGTTTGATCGGCCGCAGATTTATGTATTGATCG
>DASRZZ010000131.1:0-4937 GCA_035685925.1 Syntrophales bacterium
CTTTCTCTTAAGCACTTAAATTTTCAACTTGAAATCATCAACATTATACCCTTAAAATAAACCAATCGTCATAATGTAATGGCAAAATGATAATGTCCTATTCTGGCAAAGTGAAAATGTCCTATTTCAAGTTACAATACCCTGACGTAATTGGAGGGTATTGTGACGGAAATGGACATGATCACCATGAGCAGGAGAGAAACAAAAAGACTGCATATTATCCACCAGGCATTGGATAAGAGGATTACCCAGAAGAAGGCTGCGGAGTTGGTAGGTTTGAGCAGCAGGCAGCTTCGGCGGATCATTAAACGAGTACGGGCGGAAGGAGACGAGGGCATCAGCCATCGATCCCGCGGCAAGGACTCGAGTCATTGTGTCCCCAAGATAATTAAAGAGAAAGCACTTAAGCTCTATCGCGAAAAATACAATGATTTCGGCCCTACGTTTGCCAGCGAGAAGCTTCTTGATGTTCATGCAATTAAGGTAAGCAAAGAAACCCTCCGCCTATGGCTGAATAAAGAAAACATCCCCTATGAGAAGCGCAAAGGCAGAAAGCATCGGCGGTGGCGCGAGAGAAAACATCATTTTGGTGAAATGGTCCAGATGGACGGCTCTCATCATGACTGGTTCGAAGGCCGGGGCCCTAAATGCGTGTTAATGGGATATATCGATGATGCCACAGGATCGGTGTATGGGCGTTTTTATGACTATGAGGGGACCATGCCTGCCATGGAGAGCTTCAAGCGATATATCAAGCGCTATGGCATTCCCCAGAGCGTCTATTTGGACAAGCACACAACGTATAAATCCACGGCCAAGCAGAGCATCGAGGATGAGTTGGAAGATATAAAACCTATGAGCCAGTTCGAAAGGAGTCTTGCTGAACTCGAGGTGACGGTCATCCATGCTAATTCACCCCAAGCCAAAGGCAGAATAGAGAGACAGTTCCG
This sequence comes from Syntrophales bacterium, assembly GCA_035685925.1. Lineage (GTDB taxonomy): Bacteria > Desulfobacterota > Syntrophia > Syntrophales > UBA2185 > Fen-1135. The sequence goes on from DASRZZ010000131.1 coordinate 951, forward strand.
AACGCTCCAGGATCGCCTGGTTAAAGAGATGAGGCTTATTGGGGTTAAAAGCGTCGATCAGGCAAACGAATTCCTGATAACATATCTCCCAAAACATAACATAAAATTCAAAGTAAAGGCTGTTTCGGAAGTCGATTTACACCGACCCGCGCTGTCCATGAGAGAGCTCAACAAGATCTTTTGCATTCGAGATGAGCGTACGCTGCAAAATGATTTCACCATCGCTTACAACGGCAAACTCTATCAGATCAAAGACGCTGTAAAAACCCGCAAGGTCACTGTGGAAGAACGAATGGATGGATCTTTGCACATAACGCACAGGGGCCTGGATTTAAGCTACCGAGAGATCAAAACACGGCCAGCTAAAGAAAACCCAAAAAAGCCGGTAGTCATTCAGGAAAAGCAAGGACGGTACCAATCTCCAGATCACCCTTGGAAGAGACTTAGAAGAGCATCTATACAGCTTCCCGCTGCTTCATAAAAAAGCGGACATTTTCACTTTGCTAACAATAGGACATTTTCACTTTGCCTTGACAAACCCTATCGCTGTCGTTGACAACTCCGAAAATCAGGCATATATTCGTCTTAGCAGGGCATACTCAGGAGAAAAGAGAAATGGTCCATAAAATTGTGTGTCTTATTATAGCTGGATTGATTCTGGCAGGCGGCACTGCCATCGCGACTGATTCCGGAAAAGAAACGGCTGCTGTTTCCGTAGCCGAAAAATGGCTCTCAGCTGTTGATGTAGGGGAATATGCCATAAGCTGGAAGGAAGCCGCCGAGTTCTTTAGGAATGCCATAACGCCGAAACAGTGGGAGCAAGCAATGCAGGCAGCTCGTAAGCCACTTGGCAAACTTATATCAAGAAAAGTGCAGACAAAAATCTACAAGAACTCACTGCCTGGCGCTCCTGATGGTCAGTATGTTGTCATACAATTCGAGACGTCCTTCGAGAATAAGAAAACAGCAATAGAGACAGTCACCCCCATGATGGACAAAGACGGTAAGTGGCGGGTCTCCGGTTACTATATAAAATAGCCGGGTAGGGCAGATAGAGCAGAGAATCCCACACAATGATCCCAACCACGCCGTCGAGAGGGTTGCTAAAGATGCACCTCTAACGGTGGCGTTCACGTGTAGGTCACATCCGGCACTCTTCATCATGCCGCAATATTGGCATTCCACAGTAGGTGTTGATGGTACCTCCACTTTAAAACGAAGTCGATCCAGAATTCTTGTTGAAGTTTACAGCGAGCTCTCCATCCTGAAATACCCAAGAGCCATTGGCGTGTGAACAGCCCGTCTTTCAATAAGATATTTCCTAAAATTGTGACCGTGGTCAAGAGAACACGAGATAGGAAGCTCATTGATACCGTGCAGAAATACAGCTATACTAAGCAGCAGATAGCTGCTCATTTGAATATGCATTATTCAACGATCAGCAATCTCATGCGAGGGATAGCGTAGCACCAAAACAAAAGGTTTGACTTAGAGCTCTTAAGCGCTCCCAGAGGAAGGGAAGATGGAACCAACAGGCAATATACAGAGCGGGACACTTTTTGACTGTATTGTAATCGGGGGAGGACCGGGAGGCCTGCAGTCCTGCATCTATCTCGGCCGGTACAACTTCCGCGTGCTGTTGTTCCATACACCCGGAGGGCGGACTTGCCTCGCGAAACACATTGAGAACTACCTCGGCCTTCGTGAGGTCTCAGGCCCGGACCTCCTGGAGTCCGGTCTTGCCCAGGCAAAGAGCTTCGGCGTCGCTGTGGAGAACACCAAGGTGGAGCGCGTCACGCCCCGGGATAGGCATTTCGAGGTGCTGGCAGGGGGGAAGACCTACCGTGCCAGTTACGTCATCGCCGCCTCTGGAGCCAAGGAGACCCTCGCCCCGTTCAAGAACCTTTATCGCTTCTTCGGCATCTCCTATTACACCTGCATGATCTGCGACGGCTATCGCACAACTAACAAAAAGTTACTCGTTATCGACCGCACCGTGAACGGTGTGCGCATGAGCATCGGCATGAAACGGATGTTCACCAAGGACGTGACCTTCCTTGCCCACGGCTTCTCCCTAGCGCCGGTGTACAGGTCGCTCCTCGAGGAAGAAGACATCGGCCTGGTCGAGGGACGGCCGGAGGAGCTTCTCGGCGAGAATGCCCTCGAAGGGGTGCGGCTTGCTGACGGCCGCGTCGTCCCCTGCGAAGTCATCCTAGGGTGGGGCGGAATTTCCCTCAACGACGACTACCTCGAAGACCTCCCCCTCGAGCGCGACGCCGAGGGATTCAAGATCATGACGAAGAGCAATGGCGAGTCGAGCATCCCCGGCCTCTTCATCCTCGGCGCTCTCCGCCACGGTCACTCCCAGGCAATTATCTCCGCTGGCCAGGGTGCCGAGGCAGCAATAGAGATCAGCACGAGGATCGTCGAGCTCTAGAAGACGACCTTTTCAAGACATTTCAGTGGCGATTTGCCCGACATGGACTTGTGGTTTCCTGATCCCCTTTTAATGCACCCATTTAAAGGGCACCTGTCAAGAGAAAAAGCTATCTCGTTGACGAGAAAATGTAATTTTCTCGTTGATGTTTTTTTAAAGCTACCATCATCCCTACCATTGCCGAAGTTTCATGAGTTTTCGATGTCAGTCTTCACTCCACCATGCACCCATCAGGATTAAGGTCAGTGGTGAAGCACTATAGCCAGTGACCCTTTCCGCCTTGTGGCGGACCAGAAAATCTTCGGTTCCATGCCGCATCCAGAAGTATTGTTCAATTCTTATGGTTGTTAACCAGCATATAGTGGCTCACAGCAGGGTCAGTAAAGATGCTGATAACTGTATAATGGGTGGGACGGATTACCAATCAAGATAGTCGGGTTCGCCATGCATATGCCTGGTTCACCGTCTCAGCCAGCCGATGACTCTTCCTTATGAACCAAAAAGCTTTTCCGGCATAATCGGCACCTGGTCTCTCATGATATAGTAAGCTGCCCGCGCAAGCTTGTGAGCGAGCGCAGCATGTGCTATCACAGTGTTCGTTTCTTTCATCTTGCGGTTGTAATACGTGCGAACCTCTGGACAATGGCGCCGTGCCAGCTCCGCTGCCTCCGAAAAAGCCCAGGCAAGGTATTTATTTCCGTTCTTCTTGTTCCCTTTGCCTTTCCCCTTATCGTTGCTGATCCACTTGCTTGACACCTTCCGACAGTAGGAAGCGTAATTGCCCGCCTTGTCAAAGCGGCTGATGAGACCTGTTTCAAGCATTATGGTCAATCCAAGGATTTTGCCGACGCCCTGGATAGTAATTAGCTTTGTATAGGGTTTCCGAAGTTCTACTTTCCCCTCTATCTTAGCTTCAAGAGCTTTGATCTGAAGCGTGAGAAAGTCTATTGAATCTTTGCTGACCTTACCCGCCAGGGCTAGGTCCTCGTTGAACTCAAGAAGCGGGGCAACGTGATCTGTGGTCGATGCCATCATCTTGCTTCCCCTGAGTTTGAACCCGATGTTTCGGTTGATGATGTTCTGAAGGCTGATTATAAGCGAGGTCCGTAGCCTCACTAAGTGGCTTCGCTTTCGGAGCAGATCCCGAATCGGCCGATCTTCTTTCGGACAGATATAGCCTTCCGGAAGGATGCCGAGCCTCAGCATTTCTGCCAGCCAGAATGCATCATGCTGATCATCAGAGTATTTCAGGCCTGAGTATTTCTGTATCACCGTTGGATTGGCAAGATGCAACGTATATCCCTCCGCCATGAGAAGATCAACCAACCAGTACCAGTTGTAAGTAGACTCAACTACGATGCCGACGATTTCATTCTTATACGGCGCAAGAGCAGCGAGAATCATCTCTGGATCATTCGGCAGCTTTCTCTTGAATACTCTCTTGCCGGTTTCATCGATGATTCCCAAATAACTATTACTTGAATGTAGATCGATTCCTAAGTACTATGTCGAGCTCCGGACTATGTCGAGTTGGATATAAATATCCCATG
>DASRZZ010000132.1:0-14000 GCA_035685925.1 Syntrophales bacterium
TGCGTTACCGGGAGCCGGTTTACCGACAGAAACGAAGTGGAACTGTTCTATGACTTTAGCGACTTCCGCTACCTGATGATCTACGCGAGGATCTTTTGCGTCGTTGACGGTTGAATAAGAAATACTGGAACAAGCATTCAGCGTCACGAAAGGGAAAAACAAAAAGATGCATGCACAAATAAAATACCTCATTAAATTACCTCCGATCTCATGTGGTTAAATGAATCCATATCAATGATGACTCCAATGTGTTTGCCGCGTTCTCTTAAATGAATAAGGGGTTTCGTTAATCTGTCCATAGTACCCTCACGGAATGTTAAAGAGTTTATGAATCTTAGTCTCTGATGTCACATATTGTATTTTTAATTACCACGATTCCCATTTGACACTCTCATGCCGACGAGTCGGCACAAAGAAGAATGAGAATCTATGTGCAGAGGATGACCCTTTTTGTTTAATGGCCGGGATAGTTTATTTTGAAAGAGCTATACCAGATAGGAGGGAAGATTGCCATGGATATTATAATCGAAAGGGGATGCGGCCTTGACATACACAAGAAAACGACAGCGGCATGTATTATGGGAATTGGGCTGAAAAAGCAAATCAGGACATACGGCACAATGACCAATGATCTGCTGAGGCTCAAGGGATGGTTGAAAAGGAACGGTGTCACCCATATGGCTATGGAAAGCACGGACGATATTCCTTCCTGCAGCTGATATAAAAATCATGTCTGCTCATTACAGACTACGTGCCCACACATTAAACCTGACAAAGATAATGCAGCGATCTCTGCTTGATCTGTCTGCTGATAGGAGATTGATTTTTAAGATTGTGATGATACACATAAAATAAAGAACAAAAACTTCCATCACCCTATGAGTAAACGAGAGACTTGCTTTTTTACATAGGAGGAAGGTAGCGGTAAATAGGGAATCGCTGACTTCACAAGTCTTCACTTAAATATAACTCCATGACTTAACGATTACTGAAAGAAATATGCATGATCAAAAAGCCAGGGTTATAAGCCCTGGCTTTTCAGTTTAACCGGTCAGGAAAGGCTATTCAGCCTCTGAGTCTTAACCTATTCCCGCCGTGCCCGGCCTGTGAAGATGATTGTTTGAAATTCATCCGGCCTCTTATTTGGCCGGTTTGGGATAAAATCTCTTTTTCAGACTGTCCCGCAGCTCGCCTCGCAGATCCGGGTGCGCAATGTTAATCAGCTCTTCCGCCCGCTGCCGCCGCGACTTATAGCGGAGATGGGCGATGCCATATTCAGAAACCACATAATCAGCAAGGGTCCGGGGGACCGTCACTGGAGATCCCACAGGCAATTCCGGAACTATTGCCGATAACAGGCTGCCGTCCTTCAGAGTACGGGCGGCTGAGATCAGGGTGATGCCCTTTCCGCCTTCTGAATACGCCGCGCCGATCATGAAATCCAACTGACCGCCCGAGCCGCTGATCATGCGGTGCCCCACACCCTCGGAACAGATCTGCCCGCTGAAATCGACCATCAGCCCCATGTTAATAGCAACCAGATTTGGATGCTGTGCGATCAGCGCTGGATTATTGGTATAGGAGGCAGGGAAAAATTCACAGGCGGGATTCTCCTTGACATAATCGTAGAGTCCCTGATCGCCGATGCAGAAGGTGGCGACGGTGATCCCCTTATGCAGAGGCTTTCGGGCGTTGGTCACGATGCCCTTCTTCACCAGATCGGGGAGTCCAATAGGGAACATCTCGGTCAGGACCCCAAGGTCGTGCTTGCCTTCCAGGCCGGCGACCACGGCTTCGGGAATCCCCCCGATGCCCATCTGGAAGGTATCACCATCCCTCATGAGTTCCAGGACATGGCCGGCAATCTTTCTCTCCCGTTCACCGGGTTCGGCCCGCTTAAAGGCTGGAATGGGCGTGGAATGCTCCACGAAGAAATCAAATTCAGATACATGCAGCCAGTTCGATCCGAAAATCGTCGGCATTTGATCATTTACTTCGGCGACGCTCACCCGCTGCTTACCTGATGCCCGACCTTCGCGGACGGCCTGCATGGTATAGAAATTGGTCAATCCGAGGTTCACATATCCCTGCTTGTTAGGCGGTGTTGTCATACAGGTGAACACGTCGGCGAGCTTCCCTATTTTCCGGCCACTGTCGGAACTCATAATCGGCAAGAAATCCGGCTGCAAGGTAGCGTTGATCTTCCGGATGGTAATCATCCCGAAGGCAGGCATGTAATTGATATGGCCGTCGATGCCAGCCATGAACTCTGGATCGTAGAGTTTGCAAGGACGCACCTGTACGGCATCCATCATGTTGACGCCCTGCAGTTCTTTATGCCGGTTCAGGATGGCATGGTACATATCGGCGGAACAGGCGCCGATGCCTAGAGCTGTGATGACTGTATCTCCCGATTTGACCTGTTTTGCCGCTTCTTCCATTGAAACAGTTTTCTTTTTGTACTCAGCCTGCCACGCCATTACTTCCACCTCCTGATCTTGCTTGATTTATGTTTGCCCTTTTCCCCCTAAACCTATGAAGAAGATAATGTTTTCCAAAGTGCTCTCTGCCGAGACGCCGGTAAGATAACACTTGCGCCAGATCCTATCAAATCTCGTGGTCCCATCCTTCTCGACTGATGAATGGTGGCTTTATCTCTCTCTGATATCGGCCTCTCTTTTTCCATCTCTCGCCCCTTGCCGGGAAGATGTTCAGGATCAAGCCTTTAGGTAATACGCCCTAATTTGTGTGTTCTTTTCTACCTCGATTGCGTGTCGTAGTCAACGCTGATATTTTGAGTAATTAATAGAGACGTAAAAAGAAGATTGTTGGGTTCACAATTCTTCGCTGGTAGGTGTTCATCAGGAGGATCACAGATCGAAAGAGAGTAACGCCCGAACTCATACTTAGGCAAGGGAGTTTCCCGCCTTCAAATCAATGATCCGCCCCAAAGCTATCTGTGGGTTGTTTTTTGAACGTGAGTATGAGAAGGGCGCCGAGGGTCAAGGAACATGCCAGATACACCCATGCCCCGACAAATGAACCCGTCGCATCCTTGATATAACCCGTAACATAAGGTCCCACGAATCCGCCCACGTTTCCGCAGGAGTTTATCAGACCGATGGCGCCAGCCGCGGCCGTTCCGGATAAAAAAGTCGTCGGATAAGACCACCAGACGCCGAAGGGAGCATAAACACCGATACCGGCAAGAACAACAAAACAAAAGCTGATCCACGGGTCTTTGATGAATACCCCGACCCCCATCCCTATGGCACCGATAAACAAACCAATTGCCCCGTGCCATCTTTTTTCCCCTCTTTTTGATGAGGAGTGTCCGATATACAACATAGCGATAAGGGAAAATGCCATAGGAATCACGACCAGCCAGCCGATCGCTAGATTCGACCATCCCGAAACCCCTTTGAGCACGGTCGGCATCCAGTAGTTGAAGCCCCAGAATCCGGTGATCCACAGAAAGTAGGCCAGGCAGAGTTTAAGCACTTCGGGATTCGAAAAAGCTTCCAAAAGGGAATAATGCTTGACGGCCTTCTTCACCGCCACCTCTCTCTCGTATTGTTCCGTGAGAAATTTCTTTTCATCTTCTGTCAGCCAGCTGGCTTCTTTCGGCCAGTCCGCCATCCAATAGACGATCACGAAACCGAATATGATTGCCGGAATGGCCTCCAGGATGAACAATCCCTGCCAGCCTTTCAGCCCGAATAAGGGTACACCGAGCAACCATCCCGCCAGCGGCGCTCCGATTATGCCAGAGATCTGCAAGGAAGTCAGGAGAAGTGCGAGGGCGCGCGCCCTATCCTTGGCGCTGAACCAGCGCGGGACACAGGATGCGTATATTACGGGATACAGACTGGCCTCAGCCGCACCCAGCAAAAAACGTATAACGTAAAATTGCCAGGCCATGGTCATAAACGCCATCAAACCGGAAACCAATCCCCATGTAATCATAATCCGCGCCAGCCAGAATTTCGGGCTGTACTTTTCCGCAATCAGCGCCCCCGGAATCTCGAACAGGATATAACCCGCGAAAAAAATCCCGGCCCCCATGCCGAACATTTGCGCTGTAAAACCCATATCTTTGTTCATCGTCAAGGCCGCATACCCGATGTTCACCCGGTCGATATAGGCGATAACCGACGTGAGAAACACAGGTAGAATAATATTCATATATGCCTTTTTCCTGGCGCTTTCCGCGACATCAGATACCTTTACATTTGCTGCTGTCATAGAATCTTGCATTATAATTGTCTCCTTTTATGACAACACCTACGAGCAATAGATTCATAAAGCTGGGAAAAGTGAAGTAGGAATATGCGTCACCAAAAATTGAATGATGGAGTTCTATCTGCTGGCTATCTGAATTCCGTTTTCCACTGATTCAACGCCTTTGACTCCTTTTGCAATCCGTTCCGCAGTCGATTTTTCTCGGGGAACTTGCACAACCCCTGTTAACCGGACTTTTCCCGGCTCATTAACGAACGCTGAAACATAACTTGATCGAAAACCGGCTTGGGCGAGGGCTGTCCCCACTGTTGCTGCAAGTTTCATCATATCCAGGGAGTTGATCACATCACCGGTGCGTCCTTGGACTTCATCTACGCGGGCTGCGCACAAGACCATATCAGCCGCAGTATTGATGGTAAGTTTGTCCATATTGAGGACAATATCATACAACTCAGGATTGTCCCACTCCCGCTGGAAGGCAAACCTGATAAAACTTTCTCTCTCGTGATCACTCTTTTGCAAGGCAATAACGGCTGCCTCCCTCTTATACCCCCTCTCCATGAGATTGCGGACACGCGTTTCCTGTGACGCGATTACCCGGACATGAAGCGCATACGGGATAGACCGAAAAAGCATATTGCCCCCACGTCCGAGAATTACTGCGCTTCCCAGGCGTGCGAGTTCATAAATGACGATATTCAGGCGATCCAGGCAAATATCAGGCCGGCATGAAAAAACCCTCTTCAACAGAGGTGGGGTCTTGCCGTTTATTTCTCTGATGTCATCAAGAAATCCCATCTCTTCGGCTTTTTTTTCGATGTCCTCTGTATCATAGAAGTTATACTGCAGTTCCTTTGCTACGAACTTGGCAATTTCTGTTCCTTTGGTGCCCATCTTCCTGGAAAAGGTAATAAAATACATATATCCTCCTCACAATCAGCTTGGGCTGACGTTCATAGAAATCCTATATTGTTGAACTACTGACGTGGTGCCAAGAACGTAAAAACCCCGTGCTCTTATTGAGAAACGGGGTTTCAATGATCAGCCCAAAGCACCCTCACACAGCTTTAAAGGGTTTATGAATCTAATCTCTGACTTTATATATGTGTTTTTTGAATATCACGATTCCCATCTCAAATCTACAATGAAAATCAAAAATAGCAGTTTGTTGATTACAAAGGAAGAAGCAAACAAAAAATTTAATTTGCGATTTTTCAATATCGCCCAATAGGTAGAATTGTACACTTCTCCTACACTTATAAGGCCATCGCATAATCACCGGAAACGAACCCCCAAAGAGAAGGGAAGCAACGAAGGTGTTAATATGACGGTTCGGAAGGTGTAATCATGTCTTGTCAGAAGATGAGATAAAATAGAATTTACCTTTTTCCGTTCCTACGTTGCCATTTTTTATTAATCGTGCCAGGTGCTTGATTATCATTCCGCGTTCGGCAAACTCAAAAAAATATCGGGGCTTAAGCTCTCTCTTGAAAACGATCCAGTGCTCCACAATCTCATGAACAGTTCTGGGCCTTTCCAAGAGTTCCAATATTTTCTTTTCCCTCTGCGCAATAACATCAAGATACGCTTTGACCAGATCTGTAATATCGCCTCGAATTATACCAGTTCCGTGCGAGGTGATATAAATATCTGCGGGAATTTCCAATAATCGGCGCATGGATTGTATGGTTTGATCAATATCCGAAACCCTGTCTCCGTACCAGGGTCCGAATGGGGATAGGTCGAGATCCCCCATAAATAATATTCTCTGATCGGGAAAGTGAAAACTGCAATGTCCGACTGTATGGCCGGGGGTGTGGATAACGCGCAATTTCGTATCGCCAAAAATTAAGAGATCCCCATCCTCAAACTCGACAGAGGGTGTGCGCTCTTCGAAATGAAATCTATTAAGAAAAAGATCGTCCCATTCCACTCTGTATTTGGAATTGAGCAATCCACAGTATTCTAGAAACGAGCTGTAGGACTTGAAGCAGGTCCCTATGGCTTCGTGCACATAAAGTTCGGCTTCAGGAAAGAGGTAATTAAAGGCAATATGATCCTCGTGGTAATGGGAATTAATTATTATATCGACCTTTTTCCCCCTCGCAAGCTTCCTAAGAAATGATTCGTCCGAAGCCGGATCGATGATAGCCTTTTTCTTATCATCGATATACAAAGAATTGCAAAAGGGGTACTTCCCACCATCCATCCCTGGAATAAAAACCAAATTGCCAAACCTTGTCAATTCCATTTTTATGCTGATTCTACACTGATGAAATGTCTGATGGCGTAAGAAGCGCCAATAAATGCAAAGCGATTTATTTTGTGATGGTTTTTTCCACAGCTTCCCTTAGCACGCATAATTGTTTATTCTGCCGCGTAATTCTGTATTTCATTCAATTTCCGATATAATGTGCTTCTCGCTATTCCCAATTTCTTTGCAATCTCTCTCTTGGGGATATTAGCTTTGATCATCTTCATTATTAATTCGCGCTCTATTTTGTTTACCGGTTCAATTTTGTAGATGTCGTCATTTGACTTTGAGTTCGTAATTTCTGACGGCAAGAGGTCAGCCGTAAGTATGTTCGTATGTGCAATATTGATCATTCTTTCCAGAACATTCTGCAATTCTCTTACATTTCCCGGCCAGTTGTAATTCATGAATCTCTCAAGAACTTCTTCTTCAATTTTCTCGATTTTCTTTCCCATCGTCTTGCCAATATTGCTGACAAAGCAATCGACTAAGAGGGGGATATCGTCCTTTCGTTCCCTAAGCGGTATGAGACGAATAGTAAATACGTTTGATCGATAATACAGATCCTCACGGAATTTGCCCTTTCTAACTTCTTCCTTCAGATTCTTATTGGTTGCCGCTATGATTCTTACGTCTATCGTTGTTACCCTGGTTCCACCAATCCTGATTATAGACTTGTCTTCTATGACCCGCAGAAGCGCGGTCTGCAGCTCCAAGGGGGTTTCCCCCACCTCGTCCAGAAAGATTGTGCCACCGTCTGCGAGCTCAAATTTACCCGGGCTGCCGCCTTTCCTCGATCCTGTAAATGCCCCCTCGGAGTAGCCAAAAAGTTCACTGGTTATCAGGTCTCGGGGGATTGTTGTGCAGTTAATGGCAACGTACGGACCGTCGCTGCGACCGCTGCTGTTGTGGATGGCCTGCGCGAAAACATCCTTCCCCGTCCCGCTTTCTCCCAAGAGCAGAACATTAGATTTTATCTGGGATGCTATTTTGGCCTGCCTGACTGTTTCCAGAAAGTTCGCATCCTGACCGATGATCTCCTCAAAGCGAAATTTCGCCTTCGCTCCCATCATTTTAGTTGCCAGCGTGCGTGCCCTCTTAATCTCATCCAGAATGATAACCTTGCCGATGATATCGTCCATTGACATTATGGGGTAACAGGATAAAGTGTAATCGCCCTGGATGCTTTTACATGCGATTCTGACCTCTATATCTGTGAGAGTGTTGTTATTGTTTATCAGATTGAGGAGGTTCTTATTGTATTTGCTCCAGACTTCGGCCGTATTCTTTCCGAGAAATCTGTCCGCATCCTCTCCAAAGGCTTTTCTTGCGTTCTTATTCATCATGGAAATACATCCGTTATTATCCACAGTCATTATGATTTCTGGAATAGAAGAGATAACTGTCTTTTGAAAGCTGTGCGCAATCCTGTATTCTGTCAATGCTTTTCTAAGGCGTATTTCATTCTCTATTGCATGTGCCGCGGCAGCGACCATCCCTAACGTATGGGGATTTGCTTTTTGATATGGGCCGGTCATATCAATGACGCCTATTAATTTGCCGCTTAGATCATGAACCGGGGCCCCTGAACATGTCCATTTATGGGAGTTGATGCAATAATGTTCACTGGCATATACCTGAAAAGGCTTGCCCAATTTTATCACTGTTCCTGCGCCATTGGTCCCTGCGACTTCCTCAGACCAGCAACTGCCCACAATGAAATTTCCCCTTTTCACCCTCTCCATAACATCTGTGTCTCCGACCAGCTTCAACATGTATCCATCAGCATCAAAGAGGGCGACTAAAAAACCCGACCCTACGACAAGACCGTAGAGGTTCTTCATGAACGGAAGGCTTATGTCTATAAGCTCTTCATTCCTTTTCAAGATCTCTGCCAGTTCAGCATCATCAAGAACCACGGGAACCCTCGTGAGGTAAGGGTTGACATTTTTTCCCCTGCACCTGTCCCATGAATCTAGTATCGTAGAGGATATTATAAACTCACTGACCGGTGCTCCCTTTATATACTTGTTCCATTCCGCATAAAGCACATCATATTTTTCGGCAAAGTCCATATCTCTTTCCGTTTCACTCCTCTTTTGAGTTTTCTCTTGAGGACATCAGCGCCGTCCAGGAAACACTTGAGGTAAGATTCAAATGTCTCACAGTGTCTCACCATGTCCCGTAATGTCCCAGGTGACCTAAATTGGGACATCGAAACTAGAGCATGATTCCCTGATAATTGCAAGATGATTTTAATAATGCACCGTAATTTCGCATGATTTACCTCTCATTTGATAATGTTTCTCAAAATGGCACAGCGGCTGCTTCATCATATTGAACGCGATACCAGCAACAAAAACCATCAGCTTTAAATTGCAAAGAAAAGGAGTCGGACAGTGCTGAGGACTAAAGAGCAATACCATGAAGATCTCTTCAAAATGAAAAGAAACGTATTCATAGGCGGTGAAAAAGTTGGTAGAGATGACCATCGCCTCCGGCCTGGCATTAATGTTCTCGATGTCACTTTCGATCTCGCTCGCGAGTCGAAGTGGAAAGGGTTGATAACCACAACGTCATCCATAACAGGCGAGGAGATAAACAGATGGTCCCATTTGCCCCAGAACCCCTATGATCTCTTGCAGAAACAAAAGATGATCCGTTGTGTCGCACGACGTGTGGGGGGCTGCATACAGAGATGCATGGGACACGATGCCATAAGCGCATTGGCAGTCTGCACAAAAGAAATCGATGAGGCGAAAGGAACGTACTACCATAAAAGGTTCATGACCTACCTCCGGCAATACCAGATGAAGGATGGCGATGGCTGCTGTGCGCAGACAGACAGTAAGGGCGACCGCACGAAACGGCCTAGCGAACAGCCAAACCCTGATGCATATGTTCACATCGTGGAAGAACGTAAGGATGGAATTGTAGTAAGCGGTGTCAAGATGTCCATTACTCAGGTGGCCTATGCCGATGAGATATTTGTGCTGCCCACCAGGGCATTGATGGAAGACGACCGCGACTTTGCCGTGGCCTTTGCACTCCCTGCGGATTGGGATGGGATTACATTGATAACACGCCCTGTGTGGCTGCGTGAGAAGGATGACCATGGCGCAGCACCCTTCTGTAAATACGGGGTATCGGATTCAGTCGTCGTTTTTGACAATGTATTTGTTCCCAAAGAAAGGGTCTTTATGTGCCGGGAATGGGAATTTGGGCGCCGGCTTGCCCTTCTCTTTGCGGACTCCCACCGCCATAGCTACAGCGGCTGCAAACCCGGCATGTCTGATGTGCTCTGCGGCGCCGCCATGCTTGCAGCAGAAGCAAACAATATTCAAAAAATATCCCATATTCGTGAGAAGCTTTCAAGTTATGCCGGGGCTGCCGAACTTGCTTATGCGGCAGGCGTGGCTTCGGCCATCTACGGGGAAAAAACATCGAGCGGGGTTTTTTTTCCAAATAAGATTTACGCCAATGTCGGGCGGAGACTTACAGGGGAGCTAATCTATCACGAATACAACTTATTGACGGAAATCGCCGGGGGCATTGCAGTTACGCTGCCTTTTGAAGAGGATTTCCATGCGGAAAGTACGAAGAAATATCTGGATAAATTTATTGTGAGGAATCCAAAACTTTCTCCGGAAACCTCTCTCAAAATCTGGAAATTTGTTGAGAACATCGGCGCATCACCCATGTCGTCGTGGTATGAAATTGCAGGAGTGCATGGCGGAGGGTCTCCCATCATGGAGACGATTGCCCTTAACCTCGATTATGATTTCGATGAGAAAAGGCGCCTTGGGAGATATCTGTCGGGCATTGATGAGACATTCGATGATTCGAGGGCGCTGGGGCTGGAGCCGACTTTCGGAACGAGTTTAGCGACTGATGATAGGCAAGATCTGAAGAAATGAGGATGCTGGCTTTTCAGAGCAGAATAAAATGAAAGAGGGAATATCACTGATGAAAGAAGAGGATACGAAAAGATCGTTGGACAAGCGGATGACTCTCAAGGAGGCGATATCCAAGTATGTATTTGACGGGTGTTCAATCGCCTTCAGCGGCATGGGCGGGGAACAGGTTGTCGCCCCAACCTATGAGATCGTGAGGCAGGGGCAGAAGAACTTAACGCTGATGGGAGACAGTCCCTGCGAAGTCGGTGATTATCTTGTCGGCACCGGTCAGATAAAGAGAATCGAGGTCGCTTGGCTCGCCTTTGCAGTAGCGGGGGTGAGCCCGAGTTACAGGCGCGCAGTGGAAGAGGGTCTCCCGCATAAAATAGAGGTGCGAGAATTTTCGAACTATACCATGGGCCTCAGATTCTTGGCCGGCTCCATGGGTCTTCCATTCATGGTGACAAAATCTCTCGCAGGGACCTCAGTGGAAAAGTACAACGATATGATCAAGGTCATCGATGACCCGTACGAGGGCAAGAAAGTGGCGCTGGTGCCAGCCGCCAAGCCCGATGTAGCAGTCATCCACGCCAACAGGGCGGACATATTGGGCAATACTCAATACATCGGTTTCTCATCAAATGCGGAAAACATCGCCAGGGCGGCGACGAGGACGATCGTCACATGTGAGAAAATAGTTTCAATAGACGAGATCAAAAAGGCCCCCACATTTACCACCGTGCCCCAGTATGTAGTCGACGCTGTTGTTGAGCTTCCGTTTTGCAGCCATCCGTGGAACATGCCCTATGCATATGCGTACGATATACCCTTTCACATGAAGATGATGGCCGCGATAGATACGGCAGATGGTTTTAAAAGGTGGCTCGATGAATGGGCGTTCGGTTGTAAGGACCATGACGAATATTGTGATAAGGTAGGTCGGGTCCGTTTGAAAAAGCTGGCGCAGATTGAACGCAAGTTCTGCAAGAGTATATTGTGAGAGCAAATCCATAAAACGAATAGAACCCAACAGGAAGGGAAGAATTTATGAGTGCAGATGAAAAAAAATATGCTGAGGACTATACGCTTCAAGAACTGCTGGTTGCTGCAGCGGGAAGAGAGATAAGGGACAGAGAGGTTGTCTTCGTTGGCGTAGGCATACCGTGTCTGGGAGCGCTCGTCGCTAAGTTGACACATGCACCAAATGTCATCCTGGCAGTAGAGTCGGGTTGTATCGGCCCGACACCTTACCGTCTCATGCTCGGCATAGGAGACAATGCATGCGGGGAAAACGCAATCTGTGTAACCTCCCTGTGGAGGGCATTCTCCGATCAACAGCGTGGATATTTCGACATGGGCATGCTGAGTGGCGCTCAGGTCGATAAATACGGGAATCTAAACAGTACCGCGATCTTCGGAGCCGGCACTTACGACAAGCCAAAAACGCGGCTTCCGGGAAGCGGCGGCGCCAATGATATCGCAATTTCAGCCAAGAGAACGTTGATCATGATGAATCAGCAGAAACGCCGGTTCCTGGAGAAGGTGGATTTTATTACCTCCCCGGGTTATCTGGACGGTCCCGGTTGCCGCGAGAAATATGGATATCCGGGAGGCGGCCCCACAGTCATCATTTCGAACATGGCGATCTTCAGATTTGATGAAAATACGAAAGAAGCTTACCTTGATTCCGTGCATCCGGGAGTGACTGACGAGGCTGTCAGGAAGGAAGTTTCATGGGATTTGAAGGTGCCCGATTTGAAAACAACCCCGCCGCCGACGAAAGAGGAGGTAGACATAATCAGGACACTGGACTCCCTGAAGCTTTACACCGGGGGCGGATTGAAGGGTCTTACATTCGCAAACTACATCAAAATGCTGAATTCTTCGCATGCGAAGATTAAAGGGATGTTCGAGTAATATTACCGTTGGACTGAAGCGCAGTGAAGTGATTGAGGCTATAAAGGCACAGGAGATAATATCTATATGACGAAAGACTTGGCTGAAAAGCTTTTTTCTCTCAATGGAAAGACGGCTGTTGTTACCGGCGGATACAGGGGGATAGGCCTGGCGATTGCGGAAACCTATGCCGAAGCGGGGGCGGATGTCGTATTGGTTGCACGAAATCTATCCGCATGCCAGGAGGCGGCGGAAAAGATAAAGAAGCATTTCGGTGTCAAGACGGCTGGTAAATCCATCGACGTACGTGACTCGAAATCGGTTGACCGGGTGATTCAGGAGATTTTCGCTGAATTTGGTCGGATTGATATCCTCGTAAACAGCGCCGGGATTCCGGGAAGCGAAAAACCCGTTTTGAGAATGACAGATGAAGATATGGATGAGGTCATGGGCGTAGACTTCCGAGGGACGTTCCTTGTTTCGAGAGCTGTGGGACAGATAATGGTGAAACAAAAAAGCGGTAGGATTATCAACCTAGCCTCCATTTTGGGAAAGATTTCCGCCCGCAACATGGCGGGATATTGTGCGAGCAAAGCCGCAGTCATCCAACTAACCAGGGTGATGGCCCTGGAGTTGATGCGCGATAACGTTCAGGTCAATGCCCTATGTCCCGGATATATCCTGACCGACTTTAATCGCAATTTCTTCGATTCGGAAGTGGGAAAAGGACTGGTCAAGAAGATGATTCCTTTGAACAGGGTAGGACGGTTGGATGAATTACAGTCAACAGCACTTTACATGGCCACATGCCCCGCTTTCATGACAGGAGCGGAAATTTACATCGATGGCGGCCATACGATTGTTTGAAATGTAAGGCATAGATTACAAGAGACATCTGAACAACGGAGTTCGACAGATATCAAGAGAGTAGCGCTAAAATATTGCGGAGGGTGCAATCCGGGTTTCGATCGCGTAGCTTACGTGGAAAAAATAAAATCCGCGGCAGGTGCAGATATAGAATGGGTTACGTTGGATGAAGGGGGGATCGATGCTGTCTTGCTGGTGACTGGCTGTGAGACAGCCTGCCCCCGGCGGAGCATTGATTTTGGCGAGTACAGGAAAACCGTAACGATCAGAGATGACAAACCGTCTCCGGAAGATTTAGTAAAAATTCTATTGGAAAGCGAGGCAGGAAATGAAGATTAGAACCAAGGATGATTACATAAAAAGTCTCAAAGAGCAAAAAGTGGTCATATATTACAATGGCAAGTTGATTGAGGACCGCACGAGTTTTCCAGCTTTTGTTCCACACATAAATTCTGCCGCCAAAACTTATGAGCTGGCGTTGCTCCCGGAAAACGAGGACCTCTTAACCGCTACCAGCAACATCACCGGGAAAAAGATAAACAGGTTCACCCATATCCATCAGTCTGTGGATGACCTGATAAAGAAGGTTCAGATGCTGAGGTTGATTGCACACGAAACTGCGAGCTGCTTTCAGCGCTGTGTCGGGTTTGATGCCCTGAATTCCCTTTACATGACTACGTATGAAATAGACGAGAAACACAGGACGAGATATTTCGAAAGATTCATCGAGTACCTCAAAAAGATCCAGGAAGAGAACTTCATGCTTGTCGGCGGGATGACGGATCCGAAAGGGGATCGCTCCAAGCGGCCCAGCCAACAGGCCGATCCAGATCTATTCACTCGCG
>DASRZZ010000133.1:0-5415 GCA_035685925.1 Syntrophales bacterium
TGCATCCCGCACGTTATCGATATGTTTACATCCACGATCTCCCCCACTCTTTTAGCGAGTGCCCTATCCAAGGTCACAGGATTCATGACAAAATGACTGAAGTAGACCCAGTCACCAGATTTCACGACTTTTGCTGCCTGATCCGCTGTTATCAACTTGCTCCTGTATTTATCCCATATGGCCTTTCTCATCCGAATCCTCCTTAGATGATGATATAATTACTTTTCTATAGGGAAAGTTTCTCAAAAGTCCGTTATACTATTTGGTTCCGGTGCGTAAATTGAGAGGACTTTGCTGTACAATACCAACACCTGACGCACAATCTCTCAATCTTGCCTGATCGTAGTTTAACGACATAACGGTCCCTATAACTAACCGGTACACGAAGTGTGGGAGAATGTGTCTAATTCTGCACTGATGTGAAATACCTCGGCCGACATCCGTTAATTCATATGCACTAGACCCACACCGGGGAAAAAGCATTCCACGGCGATCTGACGTGCTTCACTTTGTAAGCATAGTAATGTTTATTTATACAATATACTATTTTATGTGTATTAGGCAAGCAACGAAAAGCAGCCGTTTTTGTGAAATGTTCTTTGTGAAGGTGCCCACTATTACGCAATGAAAGTTTGTATAAACGAGTAAACTAGAAAAACCAACGTTACAAGCACGAAAGTCATTTTTCTCTTGTAATCATATCCGTCCAAGATAAATTTTTGGAATTGAAAAGGGTGCACAGAATCAGACAGAAGTTTCTTTACCGAAAGAAAAAGAAACCTGAAAGGAGACACCCTGATAAACAGATTTAACAGCATTTTCGGTCAAATTCTACACTTATTTTCGAAACGCAAGTTTTTTGACGCAGTATATGCAATCCAGGCCGAGCGGGGCGCCAAGGGATTCAGTTGCTGGGATCAGTTTGTTGCCATGTTGTTTTGCCAGCTTGGGCAGGCCCATTAGTTAAGAGAGATCAGCTGAAACCCAACAGTCGCCGCTACTTCGCCCAGTCCAGTGGCAGGACAATTCCTTTAGTGAGTTTTTGACAGTAAGATCATCAGGCTGAGGCCCCGATCTGGGCTTCCTTGGGATTGATCAGCAGTTTACGATTCTCAACGTCATAGCCGAAGGGGATCCGGCAAGGTGATTTTTTTGCTTGACAGGATTACGATATGCGGGCATAAATTAGTTGTCATGACAACGACTTTTGAAGATCGGTATCTCGTTTTCCAGAATGGGATGATGCCAGGTGAAATGAAGATAGAGCTTTTCCCTCTCAATGAATCACTTGCCTTCTGGGTATATCGCACGTACATTCAAAGCGTTGCCGTATTACGGAGGGCTTTTCACGCCGCGGGATATGACCTCACGCCTGAACAATGGGGTGTCCTTGCCCGCGTCGGGCAAAACGAAGGCATGAGCCAGAGCCAGCTCGGCAAGGAAACCCTTAAGGACCGCCACAATGTGACGCGAATCGTGAGACTTCTTGAGAAGCAAGGATATATTGAGCGTTGTCCCGACAATATAGACAAACGTGCATATCGCCTTTTTCTTACGAAACCAGGGAAAATAGTTCAGAAGGAACTGACGCCAGTTGTCCACAACCACTTGCAAGAGATGTTCAGTGGTCTAAGCTCCGAGGACCTTCTGACGTTCCTCAGGATATTCAAACAGACAGTGAACAATCTCGAAAAAAAGCTCAAATAAGGGGCAAACACACCTCACGGGGTGAAACTGACACGGGGTAGGACATATGAAATGGGCATTAAGAGGGTCGGTAATATTGGTAATCCTGGCAGGTTGTATCTATTCTGCCATTCTCCTCGTCCATTCATTTTCACATGAAAGTACGGATGATGCATATGTGACAGGTACTGTTATACCTATTGCGTCAGAGGTCAGGGGAAGAGTGATAAAAGTCCTTATAAACGACAATCAGCAAGTGGCGGTCGGCGAACCACTGCTCGAAATTTTTCGTGACGATTATGTTCACGCCGTTCAAGAGAGAAAGGAGGCTTTGTCAACATTGACAGCGGAAAACCGCGAAATACAAGCGTCCATAGAGGGGAAAAAGAAAGCTCTCGTTCAGGCGCAAGCCAATTTGAACGCTGCTATCGCCGAGGAAGATCTGGCTGCCAAAGAGGCGAAACGTTACGACAAACTGCACAGTCAGGAGGTGGTTTCATCCAGCCATTATGACCGCGTCAAATCTGTTTGGGAGGTGGCTCACGCTAGAAAGGAGGCTGCGACAGCCGCCGTCGTTGAAGCAGAGGCGGCAGTCAAAACCCTGCAGGCGAAGTTAGCAACTCAGGAATTTAGGATCAGAGAGACAGAGGTGTCACGAAATCAGGCCCAACTGGATCTGACAAGGACGGTCGTCGTGGCGCCCGCCTCCGGAAGAATTGCCATGAAGAACGTTGACCCGGGAAAGTATGTGCAACCCGGACAGGCCCTTCTTTCTATTGTACAGGAGGATACTTGGGTAATCGCCAATTTCAAGGAGACGCAGATAAAAAAAATGGCTATAGGCCAACCCGTCGATGTAGAAGTTGATGCTTACCCGGGAATAGTTTTCCGGGGACGCATAGACAGTCTGCAATCAGGGACTGGATCCGTCTTCAGCCTGCTTCCTGCGGAGAATGCAACAGGAAATTTCGTGAAAGTGGTTCAGAGAATTCCGGTCAAGATCGTTATGGAATCACCGCTCGACCCAGTTCATCCTTTATTGCCCGGCATGTCCGTTGAACCTTCTGTGGATGTGAGCCGGCAAACGGGCCCCAAACTCGCTAACAAATAGAGGTCTCGTGGACGAAAGTCATAAGAGTTATAAATGGCTGGTTACGGTAACTGTGATAACAGGGGCAATAATGGGTGCTCTCGATATGAGCATCGTCAATGTTGCCCTGCCTCACATGCGAGGAAGCCTCGGGGCTTCTGTTGAAGAGATTACCTGGGTTTCAACAGGCTACATTCTCTCCAGCGTCATCATCATGCCCATTGTCGCCCTTCTAAGTTCCAGGTTCGGGCGCAAACGCTTCTATATCTTTTCCGTTATCCTGTTCACAGGCGCTTCCATGCTTTGTGGAATTGCCTGGGATCTTCCGTCAATGGTCATCTTCCGTATTCTTCAGGGCATAGGCGGCGGCACCCTTATACCGGTCGCACAGGCAATACTTAGAGAAACATTTCCTCCCGAGGAACAGGCAATCGCTATGGGTATCTATGGCCTCGGCGTTATTCTCGGTCCCGCGTTTGGCCCGACTCTCGGAGGATGGCTTACCGATAACTATTCCTGGCCATGGATCTTTTATATCAATATCCCCATCGGCATCATCAACACCCTCCTGGTGATGCGATACATACAGGACCCGCCATACCTCATCCGGGAAAGAGGGAAACTTGATTTTGCAGGCCTTCTATTTATGGCAATTGGCCTGGGAACGCTGCAAATCCTACTCGAAAAAGGCAATCAGAAGGATTGGTTCTCATCCGATTTTATCATATATTTAGCAATTATTTCTTCCGCAGGTCTTCTGCTGTTTATATGGCGGGAATTGACCACGGACAAGCCAGCAGTTGATCTGCGAATCCTGAAAGATGTCAATTTTACCTCGGCAACCTTCCTTGGCAGTGTGCTTGGCATAACCCTTTTTAGCAGCATCTTTATCCTACCGCTTTTCCTGCAGCAGCTTCTCAATTACCCTGCCCTAGACTCGGGGTTGGCGCTTATGCCCAGGAGCATAGCGATGGCTTTTGCAATGCCGATCGGTGGAAAGCTTTACAACAGGGCGGGACCAAGACTGTTAATCGGGGCGGGACTCTCTATGAATGTAGTTTCATTTTATCAGCTTTCTCGCCTCTCTCTGGCTGTGGGTTATTGGGATATATTCTTCCCTCAATTCCTGCAGGGAATCGGGTACGGATTCATATTTGTCGCGCTGACCACGGCGGCACTCTCTACCATTGAAAAGCCTCTTATGACTGCTGCTTCGGGCCTCTATAACGTCGTCCGGCAGATCTTCGGCAGCATAGGCATCGCTCTGGCCGCCACTTTGTTGACACGGGGAGAAACCTGGAACAGGGCGGTCATTACGGAGCATGTGACCATCTTCCGGGACATTACCTCAGAATCACTTAACAGGCTTTCATCTTTTTTCTATTCTCAAGGCCTGGACCGGATTAGTGCAGGCAAAAGGGCGCTTAAGGTGTTGGATGGATTCGTCATGCAACAAGCCAGTATGCTTTCATTTAACCACATTTTTTTTCTCATGGCAGCACTCTTTTTATTTTCAATACCGCTAGTCTTCCTCATTAAAGACAAACAAAGGACCGTAAGCGTGGATATCGTTACAGACTGACGGATGAAATGGAGATACGCATGGGAGAAAAACCGAATTCGTAATAACCATATTGCGGCAGATGGGAAGCGGTGGATCTTATGTCGGCTATTTGGCAACGAAAGAACTTGGGTTCAAGTATGTGGATTGGGAGATCCTGCAGCGGGCCGCCAAACATCTTGGTACAAGCAAGGACACGCTGAAAGACCTTGATGAAAGATCCATGGGCCTCGTCAAGAGTATAATCAGGGGGGTTCTCTTTCGGCCTACTGGACGCCACCTATGCACCTCCGATGACATGGCCGATTTATGACAAGGATTTGTTCATGAAAGAATGCAGGATAATAGATCAGATCGCCGATGAGCACAGCGCCTTATGGTCGGCCGAGGCGGATTTCATGCACTGAGAGACTGGCTAAGGGTGATTCGCATTTTCATTCATGCCCCAAAGGAGTTTCGGGTCAATCAGATAATGGTGGTGCGGAAAATAACAGATGTACGAGAGGCACGTGCCGAGGTAGAGGAATCCGACCGCAGGAGGGCCAAGTTAATAACACATGGTTGGGGTCCATTGGACAGATGCGCAAAATCATCACTTAATTACCGACTCAAGTGCGATCGATTTTACCATGAGTGCAGAGATGGTCATTCGAATGGTTAAGAAAAGAAAACCCATCAAAAAAAGAAGACCAGAAGAATTTTAGACAATTGAGAAACTAGAATAATAGAGCATGGATATACAGAACTGTCAGAAAAGCCGTCACGAAAATTACATTTTGAAGAGGAAGCATATGTACATGACATATGTCATCCCCCTTTTTGCCACCGTGTTGTTACTGCTTGCCTCCATAAGCCCCGCTGCCCAGGAAGCGCCTTTCCCAGGACGGGAGGCAGACAATGTCGGTATCGACGCCAAGAAAATAGATGAATCAACGGTAGTGACGCTTGCGGAAGGATTGAAGGTCGTGACCTCTGAAAGTCATGTCGTCAAGGTTGCCCGTCAGGATGAGGCCATCGCAGAATCGGACTCCCTCATTGCCAGAGCCAGACTCCTTCCCAGCGTTAACGCATCAGCATC
>DASRZZ010000134.1:0-38000 GCA_035685925.1 Syntrophales bacterium
GAGGATAGAAGAGGCCATAGATGTCTGTGAGGATGTCGCAAACATCGTTGAAGGTATCGTCCTGAAACATGCCTGATTCTTTTTGGCTCATTATTATTCCCGGCATGCACGTGAGCACAACCCACACAGTTACAGGCGCTATTGTTGGAGTGGGCGCAACAAGACGTATCACCGCAGTTCGTTGGGGCGTTGCCAGAAATATCATAGGGGCATGGATTTTGACAATCCCTGTGTCAGCCCTCATTTCGGCTTTGATCTGCTTCATAACACACAGCATATGGCGTTTATAAACGGACGAGTAACTCAGGTAGGCCCATAACTGAAAACATGATAGGTTTAGTAAGGACGGCTAAGAATGGCTAAAAACATCACGCTAAAAATTGGAGAAAAAATCAGCAGAAAAAATCTAATAAGGCGGGGTTGGACTTTGTTTATGACCTTGCCTAACGGTAATGAAGTATTCAGCCGTAACTACATAAAAATAATGTGGGATCCACAAAAAGAAGAGGTAGTCCACCTATTCACAGCCGCAGATACTTACAGGAGCTTATAAATATTCATGTTTGAGAAATCTCCCTTTCGAATTCCTTTTATCTCGCAATAATCTTCCAATTTACAACACTTTGAAGCTCTCCTCAGTAAGCTGTGGAGAGTTTCCGATCCTTGAGGAATAATTATGTTCCGATTCGCTCGCTTACCCCACAAGAAGCTACGGGGAATGCGCTCACTGCTGGATTCAAATATCCCGGTTGCTGATATCAGCGGCGATGACGTTATATCCTGCTGAACCGACGGCGAGACCACTCAATTCCTGTGTCTTCAATCATCCTGTCCCTTCTCTTAGTTCAACTAAGATTTATCGAGGATAAAAATCAGAGATCGACATATGGCACGTGGTCTCACAATATCGCATAATAAAAAGCGATTTGTTACTCAAACAGCCGAGATGACCTTAATCATAGGAGGAAGCGATGAAGATCGACAGAAGGGAATTTCTGAAACTGGCGGGAATCGGGAGCGTCGTTTTTGTTGCCGGTCCCGGAGTATTGCTGGATGTCACTGAGGCAGCCAAACCTGAAAAGGATGATTTCTTTTTCGTTCAGTTGTCGGATACACATTGGGGCTTCGCTGGTCCGGAGGTAAACCCGGATGCCGCCGGTACACTGAAGAAAGCAGTAGCGGCGGTAAACAGACTCACGAAACAGCCGGACTTTGTCATGTTCACGGGCGATCTTACTCATATCACCGAAGATGAGAAAGAGAGAAGGAAACGCCTATCCGCGTTCCGCAGTATCGTCAGCGAATTGAAAGTAAAAACCGTCAGATTCATGCCTGGAGAACACGATGCCGGGCTGGACAAAGGCAAGGCATTCAAAGAGTTCTTTGAGACAACCCATTATACCTTCGACCACAAGGGGGTCCACTTCATAGTATTGGACAACGTTTCAGACCCGACCTCAAGTATCGGAGAAACCCAGTTGGCATGGCTGAGCGGCGACTTAAAGCGACTCGATAAGGGCGCCAGGATAGTGGTCTTCACCCATCGCCCGTTGTTTGATCTCTATCCGGACTGGGATTGGCATACCAGGGACGGATCGAAGGCTATCGATATGCTCATGCCCTTTTTGAATGTAACGGTCTTCTACGGTCATATACACCAAGAGCATCACGACGAAACAGGGCACATCACTCATCATGCTGCGAAAGGGTTGATGTATCCCCTGCCGGCTCCAGGTTCTGTGCCTAAGAAACAACCTGTTCACTGGGACAACACGGCGCCATACAAGGGATTGGGATTCCGCCGCATAAATGCGGATGTCAAAAAAGGAAATTATGATATTGCTGAATTCGGCGTCAGGGGAGAAAGGCTATGAAAACTGGAAAACACGTCATTCCGATTCTCATTCTTTCGATTTTTCTATTCGTCGCCATTTTCCACTGCATAGGCGGCTATGCAATAGCGATTGAAAAAGAAATGGTTGTACAGATAACAGCGAAGAAGTTTGAATACTCACCTAAGGACATAAAGGTAAAGAAGAACGTTCCCCTGGTCTTGGAGTTCACTTCACTGGACAGGCTGCACGGATTCAATTGTCCAGGTCTGGCAATACGATCTGATATTTTCCCCGGAAAGACGACACGATTGCGTTTCATTCCAAGCAAAGCTGGCACTTATCCTTTCCATTGCGACAACTTCTGTGGAACCGGGCACGAAGGAATGACGGGGACTATCACCGTTGAAGATTAGCTTCCTGGTACCCGCAGTGATAAGAGTCAGACGAAAAAAAGTGGTTTTAATATAGATTTCAACCTGCATCATAAAGCGAAGAAGTTGTGTCTTTTTGCTGTGCTGTTTAGTTGATCGATATTCGAATAGTCCAAGACGGTCACATGACCGCTACGTATCCGATCAAGTTTCTAGTTGACATTTATTATTTGGTATGCCAAATAAATAACCCGTCGGAGACATTCCGTCGAGGTTATTCAAATGCCCCCTGACGATAGACTCATTTATCTTGTCTTTACTGCCCAGCAAAAACTCCGTACCTACTTGAAAAAGATGATGGTTAAGGAGAATGTCAAGGTGACCGCCGCCCAAGCAGGCATCCTGTTCCTCCTGAAGCAGAAGGATGGCCGGACCATGAGCGAACTAAGCCAGATCTTGTCTATCGACAATTCTACAATCACGGGCCTCGTCGACCGTCTTGAAAAAACGGGACTGGTCCGGAGAAATGCCGGCGCTCTTGATCGCAGGGCGTCACACGTCTTCATCCACCCACAAGGGATAGAAGAAGTGGACAAGGCGAAAAGGGTAATCAGGGCGGTTAATCAGGAGATAAAGAATGGGTTTTCAGCAGAAGAGCTGGATTCGTTCAACAGGATACTGAGAAGTTTTTTTAACAAATTTGATTCCGGCCCTAGCTAAAGGTAAGAGGATGCACGCAATTGACGGGAAACAGGCCCTCTCTCTGATAGAAAAGGTGGCCGCATTCGCCGGAAAAGAAATTGCCACCAGGCATGATCTGCACGAAATTGATGATTTCCCGCGGGATATATGGAGAAAGATGGCGAAAGAAGGGTTTCTTGGCTTCGGGATCCCTGCAAAATACGGAGGGACAAAAATTTCCTATGGCACGCTCGTACTTGCCGGCGAGGCCTTTGTCAGTCATGGGCACAACATGGGGCTGGCCCTGTCTTGGATCATCCATCTGCTGGCTTCGGGTTTCATGATCGGGAAATTCGGGACTCCGCGTCAGCGTGCAGAGTATCTGCCGGAGATGGCGGATGGCCGTCTTATGGCCTCCATCGCTTTTTCCGAACTCGGAGCCGGGGCGGACCCCCGCTACGTAAAGACTACGGCACATCGGGAAGGAAACCATTTTATTTTGAACGGCGAAAAGGCTTATCTGACTAATGGCCCCCTGGCAGACTTTTTTGTGGTTTATGCTGTGACCGGTGTAGCCGCGGGGAAGAGACGATTTACGGCTTTCCTCGTTTCGAGAGAGAACCAGAATCTGGCTGTCACAGAAGTGATGAACTTGGATTTCCTCAGGCCGTCCCCGCACTGTATGATCAGACTGGAAAACTGTCGTGTGCCCATCTCTGCAATACTTGGCAAGGAGGCAACGGCTCTGGAAGACATGGCCAAGCCCTGCCGTGCATTGGAGGATGCCCTCTTGAACGGTCCCATCCTGGGGGGCATATGTTGGCAGGTAAAACTTGTGCTCGATGCCCTTCGTAAACAGGGTGTGACGCTAAATAATGATGTAATGAGAGGCCTCGGTGAAATAGAGACGTGGCGACAGTCGCTGCGATGGATGGCCCTCGAAGCAGCGAGACGTATGGAAAAAAAGGGCGCAAGTGATGAATACGAGACATTACTCATCTCTTTTCGAAAAATTGCGGCGCACTGTCAGTACCTGGTAGAAGGTCTCATAAGAAAAGCGGGTATCGCCATGGATGGCGATCTCTCTGTCATGTCAATTGACACACGCCGCACCGTTGAACTGCTCAAAGGCGCCGATGCGTCAAGGCAGAAAAAGATTGCTGAGAAGATTATTGTAAGGAAGGAGCAAAATGAGCACATTAGACACTAAGTTTTCCACCGTGGAAGTGGTTCGCAAGGGCCTCAAGGACGTGGGCTACATCGCCACCACCCAGATCGCCAATACGGTATATCTGGCTTACCATCTGGGGAAGCCTGTACTAGTGGAAGGACCCGCAGGCGTGGGAAAAACGGAACTCGCCAAGGCGGCAGCCCTATTCATGGGAGTTCCCCTTATCCGGCTTCAATGCTATGAGGGTCTCGACGAGTCAAAGGCCCTGTACGAATGGAAATACGGAAAGCAGCTCCTCTATACGCAACTCCTGAAAGACAAGCTCGACCGTGTCATCGAAGGAGAGACGAATCTCGCCGAATCAATCGAGAAGCTTCACCAGTACGATGACATCTTTTTTTCTCCCCAATTTCTCGAACCGCGGCCGTTGCTCAAGGCGCTTCAGGAAAAGGACGGGGCGGTCCTCCTCGTCGACGAGGTGGACAAGTCTGATGACGAGTTTGAGGCATTCCTTCTTGAAATCCTCTCGGACTTCCAAGTCTCCATCCCCGAGATAGGCACCATAGAAGCCACGTCAAAGCCCTTTGTCTTTCTCACCAGCAACAGCACGAGGGAGCTGGGTGAGGCATTGAGGAGGCGCTGCCTTCATCTGTACATCTCTTTTCCTGAGCAGGGACTCGAAAGGGAGATTGTCATGACCCGCGTTCCGGGCATATCGAAGCGACTTACCAGGCAATTGGTCTCCTTCATACATCAGGTGAGAAAACTTGATATAAAAAAACTGCCTTCCGTCAGCGAAACCATAGATTGGGCGAAGACCCTGGTCATACTTCACGCCGAAACCCTGGACAAAGAAATGGTCAGGCAGACGCTTAACACGTTTCTCAAGGCCCAGGAAGACATCAAGGTTACCGAAGAAAAATTGTACACTCTAACGGAGCTTGCCCTCCGGGAGGCAAACTGATTGGATCGTATTCTGGAGAATTTTATCACTGCATTGCGACGCTCTGGTGTTAGGATATCCGTAGCGGAAACGATGGATGCCCTGCACGCAGCAGAGTTGTCTGGATACGGGGACCGGGGGATGTTGAGGGATTTTCTGTCCGCCTCTCTGGCCAAGTCCGTAGCGGAGAAGGATATCTTTGAGGTCTGTTTCAACCGTTTTTTCTCCCTCGATTACATTACCGGAGATGATTCACTCCTGGAGACTGAAGGCCTCTCCCCGATACTCCAGGGAGAAGCTCCGCTCACGCAGATGTTCATTTCGGGCGACATAGGCGGGCTTGCCATGGCGTTCAGGGGTGCCGGAGAGAGGGCAAACATCCGCGGTATCCAGTCATGGACGCAGAAGGGCCTTTACATGCAAAGGCTCTTTCAGGAACTCGGGCTGGAGGGCTTAAACAGAGACATACAGAGGCTTGTGGAAATTGGAGGTGAAGATGCCCTCAATCAAGCGAAGGCCCTGCAATCCATGCGTGATGACCTTATGGAACGGGTGAAAAATCTCATAGAGCGCCAGCTCGAGCTGTACGCCGAGAGACTACAGTACGAGCTCTCAGAGGGCTATATCAGAAACGCAAGGCTCTCAGCGCTGGAAGAGAGGGATCTTGCTAGAGTCCACAAGATAATCCAGAGAATGGTCAAGCACCTGAAGGACCGCTATTCGAGGAGGCGAAGAGCCGCACGCAGGGGCCAGCTTGACTTCCGGAAGACCTTCCGGCAGAGCATCACCTATGGCGGGCTGCCATTCGAAACACGCTGGAAATCGAAGAAGATCGATCGCCCGGAAATCATTGTTGTCTGCGACGTGAGCCGTTCTGTTTCAAATGTAGTTCGTTTTTTTCTTCTCATCTTACACAGCCTAAACGAGGTTATCTCCAGGGTAAGGTCATTCGTATTCTGTTCAAACCTCGCTGAAGTAAGCTCTCTCTTTGAGGAATATCCGTTGCCGGAGGCCCTGGACAGGGTTCGGTCGGGGGCCGGCATCCCGATTGTCCTTGGCCGGACTGATTATGGAGGGGCCTTTCTCGATTTCAGAAACCAATATTCGGATTGCCTGACGAAGAGAGCGACGGTGATCATACTGGGGGATGCGCGCAGCAATTATTCAGACCCCCAGACCGAGGTGCTCAGGTTCATTTCTGAGAGGTGCAAACGCCTGATATGGCTCAATCCTGAGACGCCTTCTCTCTGGGGATCGGGGGATTCGGAAATGAAAAAATATCTCCCTTACTGTAACACAGCACTGGAATGCAGCACCCTTCGCCATCTTGAGAGGGTAGTTGAATATCTGCTCCGTGTCCATGCTGGCCGCTAACAAATAGGAACTACAGGCAAGATGGATGCAAATCTCAAACAGATGAAAAATCTTTATGGGGGCCGTAAAAGCGGGAGTTGCGCGACATGTCTGTATCTGGAGAAGGAAGAAGGGAGCCTGCATAAAGAGAAATGCCTGCGTTTTGCCCGCTTCGTAGATCACATGTTAACCGAGAATTCGAGAGATTGCGAATACTGGCATCCGGCGCACAACTTAAAGGGTTAATAAGCAAAATACGGCCGCTGCAAAGAAAATAATACTGACAAGACGGACTCGCACTGGATCAATAGGTGAGATTTGGACCGAGAGCTTGAGGAAGCGAAGAGACTCACGAGAAGGATCGCCCGTTCTGTCGGCACTCCGCTTTTTTACAGAGAAAAGAAAAGAGAAGTGGATAGTTCCCGACGGATGTTTGTGTCTTCTTACCTCGTCAGACAGTGCCTAGATCTCGTCAATGTCCGGGAAGACGGCATCGGCCACGGTGCGAGACACAGCAGGAAAGTTGCCGTCGACGCGGGGGCTATTTCCCTCGTGGAGTATGCCCCTTTCAGAGAGAGATCGGAATTCCGCCGAATTGTTCTTCTCGCCCATGTGGCAGGTGTCCTTCATGACATCAGGCGTCTGGAGAAGGATCACGCCCAAGCAAGCGCCGGGGAGGCAGGAGTGCTCCTCGCTCCTTCTGATCTGACAGACAGCGAGATTCGCGCCATCGCCGGAGCCATCAGGAATCACGAGGCCTTTCGTACGCCTGAGTCTCTCGATGACCCCCTGGCCCAGTTTCTTTCTGATGCTCTCTACGACGCCGACAAATTCCGCTGGGGACCGGACAACTTCACGGAAATGCTCTGGGACATGGTGGAGTACAGAAAGGCCTCATTGGATGGCCTTCTCAAGCGATTCCTGAAAGGCATGGAAGGGATAAGGCACATCCGGGAAACCTTTCGCACCTGTACAGGAAAACTTTATGGTCCCGATTTCATCGACCGCGGCATCAAGATCGGCATGAAATTCTATACGGACATTATCCAGTCAAAATCCGGATGACAAGTCCCTGTGCCCTGCGAGCGGCCTGCCATGACGTATGCAGGTGCACTGTAAGAAGCCCGGCCAGTAAGGTGGCGACAATCTCAATCTCCTTTTTCGAGATGCGATAGATCATCCTCAATTTACTAACCCGTATACTGTGTTAATCCAGACAATTCATCCTGTAGCATTTTGCCTGTGTGCGGCACTTCAAGGATTGTCTTGAGCCCGGCTTCGCTTTTTTTCTTTTATTCCGGATGCATCCCACGAATCAAAGCGGATATTTGTTCCGGCATCCTCAGCTTATAAAGGATTGGTTTCACAATTCGTCAAGGGTGAAGACTTGTGCACGTTTTGCCCTCAATGACTTAAGCCCCCGTCTGATTTCCTTCATCAATGCTCCGTCTGAACGTATGATCGCGGTTTCCTTGATGCTTTCATACTCATCAGGACTGACGATGATTGCCGCAGGCCGCCCGTTTTTTGTAATAACGATCTCCTCATCAGTAGAACTTACCATATCCACGATGGAACTGAATTTCATTTTTGCCTCGGATAATGAGAGTATTTTCATAATCTGACTCCAATTTTAGTTAACCAGAATTATGGTCATAATTACCCATATGGATATGAATTTGTTCAAGAGAAATAACGCAAAGGTGCATCTTTTGGCGCGTTGCGCTTTTAGAAACATTTTTTGCTTCTACGTCTTTATATGGAGGATGGGAAGTCCTACGTGTTTGCGCTTCGTTTCACCATGCATTCGGGTTTGTTCCCTGACCGTTGGCGCTCCCCGCCTGCCTTTGCCGAAGACCTCGATGGGGTGCGAGCCACCCAAGTGAAGGGTGTGCTTGCCGTACTTCCCGCTTAGGGTATCGGCTGCCTCATAGAGTCGCCTGATCTTTTCCGCCTTCACCGGGTCTTCAAAGAGTGAATATTGAACGAGGGTATCGGGTGCGAGGTCGACAAGGACGATACCTGTGGCACGGTATATCTCATTCTCCTCGTAGAGCTGGTCAAAAAGCTCCTGCAGAAGGGGGGAGAGTTCCAGGGGATATACGGAGGGACGTGTCAGCTTTGCCTCGCAGCCCACCGTATCAAAATTATTTTTCTTCAGGAAGGGAATGATCTTTCTCGCGGCCAGGGAATAACGCCTCGCCTTGATACAGGCGGATTCCATGTTTCTCAAAAGATGGGCGAAGAGGTATTCCCTGTCGGATGTCGGTGGTGAAAAGGTCTTCGTCTTGCTGATGGAGGCATATGTGCTCTTCTCATCCGGTGAAACGGGGTATACGGATTCACCCCGCAATTCTCTCCATGTCTCCACGCCGGGCTTCGTGAAGCGTTCTTCCATGATGCGTTCCGGGAGCCTGGCGAATTCAAGAGCGGTCCTGACCTTCATTTTCTCCAGATAACTGGCTGTGGCGTGGCCGATGCCCCATATCTTCTCCACAGGCAGGTCCTTGAGATATCGGGCAATCAATCTTCCGGGAATGGCTGTAAAACCATCGGGCTTCTTATGCTTGGAGGCCACCTTGGCGAGCACCTTGGTGAGGCTCAGCCCCGCCGATATGGTGATACCCAGCTCCCGCTGAATTTCGTTTTTTATCCGGAGGGTGATGGTATCGTACGAGGCGTGGTGGACCCTGCGCATGCCCGTGATGTCTGCGAAGGCCTCGTCAATGGAGTATTCTTCCACCTGGGGAGTGAAACGCCTTATGATGTTGAACATCCGCCGGGAAAAGAGGCTGTAGGTCTCATAGTCGGATGGGAGGATAACAAGCTCCGGGCAGAGGGCCCTTGCTTCATGAAGGGGGACACCTCTCTTGATTCCCAGCCTTTTTGCAGGATAGCTGGCGCAGGCGACAATCCCCCGCTCTCCCCCCGCGATGATGGGCTTGCCTCTAAGCTCAGGATGAATCGCCTCCTCGCAGGATGTAAAGAAGGCATCGCCATCGATATGGATAATGGCCTGGGGCCATGAATAAAGGCTAAAGAGGATTTCGCTCACAGGATGACCTTTATTTTAACACAATTTATTGTTTTATTGAAAGCTTTGAAAAATTGCACAAAACCTATTGTCTTGTCATTTTTGCAAAAGAATGAACTCTGTAGTACAGCGTTTTAGTCCTACCAATAAAAGCGGGCCTGAAGGTCTGCACTACATTACCCTCTCAACAGCGAGGGGATTTCCTTAATAATGACATGAAGAGGGCTTTACAAAACTCCCATAAACAGATTAATAGAACTATCGTTCTATTGTCAAGAAGATTTTTTCGAAGGGAACGAATGCCCGAAGATTACTAGGGGATAAACTTGAGTGAGGTAGTTATATCATTCACATTAATACCAATAGTGATTGTGTCCCCGCGAAGGTGATGTCAGAAAATTGTCATCTCCGGAGACCCTTCAATGTCGATGATGGAAATGTCTCTGGCCTTGATACTGAAATTATTCAAACCGCTGACAACGTCTTCGAGATAGGATTCGCCGGCAAGAATCGTGGTGGACGACGTCGCCCATTTTTCAATATCTTTGGACAAAAAATCAAAGCACCCGCGAATTATGGATTCTGTTATTGCAGATACAGGCAAATGGCACCGGCCAGCGCCGGGAAGACTGAATGCAAAATCATGGCAGAGAATGCCATCCATTGTCTCCGACAGATGATATCCAGCCTGGTAAAGCTTATCGTCAGTGAGTTCAGCCAGTAGACCCATACCCAGAAGCAGGATCTTTGATGCGGGAATACGCGGGGAGGAGGAAATAATAACTTTTTCCATGAATGCTGCAGAGATATGACCGCGGGCGAGTTCTCTGGAAATTATGCCGTTGAGACGCCAGTCCACGAAACCACAGTGGCCTCTCGGAGGCCTTTCATCGGTAAAAAACCCCAAGGCCAGACCTTCGCGACTTAGGGTATCCAGTGATTCTGTCGTTATCTTGATTCTCATCTCGTTCGAATATGCCTTACGGCACTCATATAAGAGAAAACTCTGCTTTGTGTCAAGGCAAAGGATGCCGACAGGCCTCTCAATGCCGTTGACAGGGTTATGAAAAGAAGGTATTGTTGCGGCCTAAAAGATAAACGCATCATATATCCAGTCTGAAAAGAGGTGCCTTTTCTGTTCGACCGATTAATCAAGTTTCTTGCCACCGGTTTTTGCAGCGGTCTTGTCCCCTTTGCTCCGGGGACTGCCGGCACGATCGCGGGCATACCGATATATCTGGCTTTTTCCCGGACGTCCTGGACCGTGTATTTTGTATTTGCAGTAGCCTTCACCTGTCTGGCATGTTATGTATCCGACAAAGCCGAGAGGATATTCGGCGAAAAAGACGCATCTTACATTGTCATCGATGAGATGGCAGGTTTTCAATGGACCATGTTTCTCATTGCTCCCACAGTGTTGCACGTGTTTATCGGGTTTATCCTCTTCCGGTTATTCGATATTCTTAAGATATTTCCGGCAGGCTATTTTCACAGGAGACTGCCCGGCGGCTATGGAGTCGTGATAGATGACGTTGTTGCGGGCATGTACGCCAACATCACTTTCCTGCTTACCACTAAATTCTGGGGCATATAAAATCTTACATTGCTTGGCAGATTTTTTGAAGACATGTTCATATGAAAGTTGGCATATTGACCATTGGCAACGAATTGACGAGCGGTAAGACGGCGGATACCAATTCCTCCTTCATTGCCCGCCAGTTGAATGCACAGGGATGGCAGACATCGGTCATAATGTCCGTCCCCGATGACGAGGATGCAATAAAAAAGGGGCTTAATTACATCATGTCCCTTTCTGAAGCCGTGGTTGTCACAGGTGGCCTCGGTCCAACGGCAGATGATATCACCACTTCGTCAATAGCAACGGCTTTCGGCCTGCGTATTTATACCGATCAGGCCGCCCTCAAACATATCCGGGACAGATTTGAAAAATTTCATCTCAAATGGACGGCAAACAACGAAAAACAGGCCCATGCCCCGGAGGGAGCCGAGACGATAAAGAACCCTGTAGGAATGGCCTGGGGATACTTTTTAAAGAGAGATGAAAAGATTATAGCCGTCGTCCCCGGGGTACCCTCGGAAGTGAAAAGGATGGTTCCCGATTACATTATCCCTATCCTGAGGAAGGAGTTTCAAGACGCAGCAGGTTATATGGAGAGCAGGACCATCAAATTAACCGGCATCACTGAGGCCAATGTGGATCAGGTTCTTGCCGATATCGATTTCGGCAGCCTCGGCGTGAATATCGGGTTTTATCCGAATTTTCCCGAGATACAGATTGTTCTCACGGCGACAGCCACGACTGAAGAAGAGGCAAAAGAAAGAATTAGAACCGCCCATGAGCATGTAGCGGAAAGGCTTAAGCAGTATATCTTCGCCTATGATCGGGATACTTTGGAAGGCATCGTTGCCGGGGCCCTCACAGATAAGAATTTGACCCTTGCCGTTGCCGAGTCGTGCACAGGCGGCCTCGTAACTGATCGCCTCACGGATGTGCCCGGCAGTTCGGTTTTTCTTGAAAGAAGTGTCATTGCGTACAGTAATGAGTGCAAAGCCGACCTCTTGGGAGTGCCGCAAGATGTGCTGAAAGAATTCGGCGCCGTGAGTGAGAAGACGGCCGTCTTTATGGCAGAAGGCGTCAGAAAACTCGGGAAATGCAATCTGGGGCTTTCAACAACGGGGATTGCTGGCCCCGCAGGTGGGACGGTAGAGAAGCCAGTGGGGACTGTTTTTATCGCCCTTGCAGACGGGACACGAACTTTTTGTCGAAATTACACCTTTCGATGGGATCGCCGGAGAAACAAGACCATGATGTCCCAGGCGGCTCTCATGTTGCTCAATAGGTACTTGACAGGCAAGCTACATGAACGATAAGAAATCCATAAGGTCCTTTCTGGCTATCGACCCTCCACAGGAGATATTTAATGAGATTATCAAGATTCAGGAACGTTCAAGAAAAACCCTCCAGGGAGACATCCGCTGGGTGAGACCGGAAGGTATCCATCTAACACTCAAATTTTTTGGTTATATTCATGATTCAGATGTTGCAAATATTTCCAATGTCGTCAAAAATAGCGTGGCAAACATGAAAGCGCTTTTGCTGAATATGAGAAGCCTGGGAGCATTTCCGACCGTGACGCGGCCCCGCGTTCTGTGGCTGGGGATTGATGGCGACATTGATGATGTGATCAACCTCCAAATGAGAATAGATGCGACGCTTGAGAATTACGGTTTTAAGAAAGAAGACAGGCCATTCAAACCGCATCTTACCCTTGCGCGCGTTAAAGAACCCAAGGGGTTGATTGGACTTGCAGAAGCTGTAAAGAAAAACGAGGATTACGATGCGGGGAGCTTTTACGTCAGAGGCCTGACACTCTTCAAGAGTGATCTGAAGCCGACAGGGGCGGTTTACACCAGGCTCTCCTACTTTCCCTTCCCCGAATGAACAGAGGCAATTGCGGATTGGTTTAGGATTTATTTTTATTTCTTATGGAGGTAATTATGGGATCAGATATCGATAGAGAAAAGTCGGTCGAACTGGCCATCACGCAGATCGAGAGGCAGTTTGGGAAAGGTTCTATCATGAGATTGGGAGGGAGCGAGCACGTATCCGATATTGCCGTAATTCCTACAGGCTCACTGAGCCTTGACCTCGCCCTCGGCGTCGGTGGAGTGCCCCGTGGGAGGGTTATAGAAATATATGGCCCGGAAGCCGGCGGCAAGACGACCCTGGCCCTCCATATTATCGCGGAAGCTCAGAAGAGAAATGGCCTCGCTGCGTTCATCGATGCGGAACATGCCCTCGATGTAGCCTATGCGAAAAGGATCGGCGTGAATACAGACGATCTTTTAATTTCCCAGCCGGACACAGGTGAGCAGGCCCTGGAGATTGCAGAGACTCTCGTGAGAAGCGGGGCTTTGGATGTCCTCGTAATCGATTCCGTGGCCGCTTTAGTACCCAAGGCGGAACTCGAGGGAGAGATGGGGGATGCCCAGATGGGGCTCCAGGCCAGGTTAATGTCGCAGGCACTACGCAAGCTCACGGGCAGTATAAGCAAATCAAAGACCACTGTGATCTTTATAAACCAGATCAGGATGAAAATAGGCGTTTTCTTCGGCAGCCCAGAGACGACAACAGGGGGCAACGCCCTCAAATTCTATTCTTCCATGCGCCTTGACATCAGGAAAATGACATCCATCAAGATAGGGCAGGAGATCGTGGGATTTCGAACCAAGGTCAAGGTGGTAAAAAATAAGGTCGCCCCACCATTCCGGGAAACGGAATTTGACATCATCTTCGGAGAAGGTATTTCGAGAGAGGGTGATATTCTCGATCTTGCCGTGGAAAATGGCATTGTCGAAAAGAGCGGTGCCTGGTACTCCCATAAGGGCGAAAGGATCGGGCAAGGCAGGGATAATTCCCGTATTTTCCTCAAAGAAAACAAGGAGCTTCT
Organism: Syntrophales bacterium; assembly: GCA_035685925.1. Classification (GTDB taxonomy): domain Bacteria; phylum Desulfobacterota; class Syntrophia; order Syntrophales; family UBA2185; genus Fen-1135. Next base: position 13,861 of record DASRZZ010000134.1, read on the forward strand.
GAAGCAGCTCGAAGATGAAGTCCGAGAGAAGATAGGTCTCGCAGGCTAAAAGAAGGGGAAGGCGTAATGAAGGAAGCCCCCCCTCATGAGAAAGCAAAGCAACGGGCATTTCGTCTCCTTGCCATGCGGGCAAGGAGTGAAAAAGAGTTGCGTTCAAAATTAAGGGAAAAGGGCTACGACGAATCCGTAGTTGAGGCTGTCGCATCAAGGCTCCGGGAACTTAATTATCTTAATGATGAATCATTCGCCCGGGAGTGGGCGCGCAATCTCGCGGTGAACAAACTATTCGGCAACAGGAGGATTGAAGCGAGCCTCATGGAAAAGGGCATTCCGCAGCAGCTGATAGGACAGGTCCTCTCAGAGGTCCGCGAAGAACTGACCGAGCAGAAGGCCATCATTCTCATAATCAGGAGAAAGATGGACAACGGCGCCTGGAAGTTGGACGATAGAGAAAAAAGGAGATTAGCCCAGGGCCTGATGAGAAAAGGTTTTCCGCCAGGTCTGGTGTTTGACATATTGAATAGATCGAAGGAGGGTTTACCGGATGAAGGGGAGTGAAATCAGGGAGATGTTCTTAAAATACTTCGAGGAGAACGGACATACTGTTGTGCCAAGTTCATCTCTTATCCCTAAAGATGATCCGACGCTCCTTTTTACTAATTCCGGAATGGTACAGTTTAAGAACTGCTTTCTGGGTTTAGAGGACCGTGGTTACACGAGGGCGACAAGTTCCCAGAAGTGTGTCCGCGCCGGCGGAAAGCACAACGACTTGGAGAACGTCGGTTACACGGCACGCCATCACACCTTTTTTGAGATGCTGGGGAATTTTTCCTTTGGCGACTATTTCAAAAAGGAATCCATTTCCTGGGGATGGGATTTCCTCACAAAAAAGATGGGGCTTCCAAAGGAGAAACTCTGGATCACCATCTACAAGGATGACGATGAAGCATTTGAGATCTGGAACAAGGAAATGGGTGTTCCTGCGGAAAGAATTGTCCGCATGGGAATGGACAGCAACTTCTGGATGATGGGTGAAACCGGTCCCTGCGGCCCCTGCTCGGAAATAATTTATGACCAGGGACCGGATGTGGGCTGCGGCAGGAAGGAGTGCAGTGTCCTGTGTGAATGCGACCGCCATCTTGAAATCTGGAATCATGTATTCACGCAGTTCGACCGTGACAAGGCGGGGAACTTCAATCCTCTGCCGAAACCAAACATAGATACAGGTATGGGACTTGAGCGCCTGGCAGCCGTGGTTCAGGGAGTAAAGAGCAACTACGACACGGATTTCTTCCAGGCCATCATCAGGGCCGTGGAAAAAGTGAGCGGGAAAAAGTACGGGTCAAGTGAAGAGACTGATATCTCCGCGAGGGTCATCGCCGATCATAGCCGGGCAGTGACTTTCTTGATAGGAGACGGCATTCTTCCCAGCAATGAGGGCCGGGGTTACGTCCTTCGCAGAATCCTCAGGAGAGCCGCCCGCCATGGCAAGCTCCTCGGCATAGACAAGCCATTCTTGCATGAGATCTCATCAGTTGTCATCCATGAAATGAAAGGTGTTTATGCTGATTTGATCGATAAAGAGACCTACATCAAGAAGATCATCTTCAATGAAGAGCAGCGGTTCATAGAGACCCTCGATGCGGGGCTGAAGATATTAGGTGACGAGGTAGGGATTCTAAAGAAAGCGGGAAAAACAATCGTTCCCGGCGACGTCGTTTTCAAGCTCTATGATACATTCGGTTTCCCCGTTGACCTGACCCAAGACATCGTGAAGAAAGACCGCCTCACCCTCGATATGGAAGGATTTGGAAAGGCCATGGAGGTTCAGAGGGAGAAGGCAAGGGAATCGTGGAAGGGAAGCGGTGAAAAGGCCGTATCCGAGAGCTACCAGAAGCTCTCTCTCCAGGGGATCAGAACACAATTCGTCGGCTACGAGGGCGTGACGGAGGCCCGCTCGATTATCCTCGCCATCCTGAAAGATGACGAACTGGTGGGGAATCTGAAAGAAGGGGAAAAGGCGGAGATATTTACAGCCGAGAGTCCCTTCTACGGCGAGACAGGCGGACAGGTCGGCGATACGGGGACCATCGAAGGGGACGGATTTATCTTCGAGGTATGGGATACGCAGCGCCCTGTCGAGGACTTGATCACACATATCGGAAAGCTCAAGAAAGGGGAAATGAAAACGGGTAAAGACGCCATCCTGAAGGTGGATAGAGAGGTGAGGCGAGCCACGGAGGCCCACCATTCCGGCACCCACGTCCTGAATGCTGCTCTCCATAGAGTCCTGGGCGACCATGTCAAACAGTCCGGCTCCCTCGTTAATCCGGAGAGGCTGCGCTTCGACTACACCCATTTTTCCAAGGTCAGTGAAGAAGAGCTCGACAGGATCGAGTCCATTGCCAACGAGATCATCAGATGCAATGTTCCCGTTCAGACGGATATCCTTCCCCGCGAAGAAGCCATGAAGACGGGCGCCCACGCCGTGTTTGACGAAAAATACGGCGAAGTGGTCAGGGTCGTCAAGATGGGTGATTTCAGCATGGAGCTCTGCGGCGGCACCCATGTGTCTAAGACAGGGGATATCGGCCTTCTTAAGGTCATCCATGAATCAGCCATAGCCGCGGGCGTGAGGAGAATCGAGGCAGTGACCGGAAGGGCTGCCTTAAAATATGTACATGATATCGAAGGAGAGTTGAAGAAAACGGCTTCCATCCTGAAGGCCAACCCCTTGGAGCTCTCCGACAGGGTTGAGAAGGTCATCAGGCATCAGAAGGATATGGAAAAGGAGATCGAGGAGCTGAAGGTCAAACTCGCCGCAAAAGACATGGCGGATCTCGTAAAGAAGGTCAAGAAGGTGAAAGGAGTAAGCGTCCTCGCCGCCGTTGTGGACGCAACCGACGCGAAGACCATGCGCGACCTCGGCGACAGACTCAAGGATAAGATCAAATCAGGCATCGTCCTTTTGGGAAGCAAGACAAGTGACAAGGCCGTGCTTCTGTGTATGGTCACTAAAGACCTGACGGACCGTTACCATGCAGGAAACATCATCAAAGAGATAGCCCCCATAATCGGGGGCAGCGGCGGCGGAAGGACGGACATGGCCCAGGCCGGCGGGCCGAAGCCTGAAAACATAAAGAGGGCCATCGATAAGCTTGCCAAGATTATCTGACATCTAACGGTTCCAAACGGTAAACCCCTTGTTCCCGGCCATGAGGAGCAAGGGGATTTTTTTGTTTCTGGCACAAACTAGAGAGCTTTCATCTCACATGACGGCGGCCGCCGTCTTCAAATTGCAGCCACGTATCGATGTCCGGTGTATCGATTAGCACCGTTTTGTTGCCCTTCATCCTGACGGAGGATTTAGTAGTAGCTTCAATGATGGAATACCAGATTCCGATCTGTTTGCCCTTGTCATCCAGGATCACAAATCCGTGGAGAGACGTCGTTAAGTTAACTGTTGCAGCCTTGTCTTTCATGTACGTGACGATCTCCCGGAGTGTTGCGGGTGTCATATCGACCTTCTTCCACAGGTCGGATTCAAGCGTGTAGGCCTTATCCAATCCCATGACTGCATTCGGATAGACCTCAGATCCGCTGTAAAAGTAGTTATAATTGGGATTGACATAGAATTTGTCAAAAGCCTCGCTCACCCGCCCATCAGCTACAATGCTGCCATAATTTTTAACCTGCATACTTGCGCAGCCTGAAGATAAAAGCATCAACGTAATGCACGCCGCTCTGAGAATAATTTCCCATTTTTCTTGCATAACCTTATCTCCATTACACAATTGGAGCCTGTTCAATAATTCAAATTATAGTATTGAACAGGCTCAATTGTATCTCACTTTTTCTTCTCTATGCCTCTCAAAATTTCATCCATTTTTTTGAGCTCTTCTCCGTAACTGGCCCAGTTGCCCAGCTTCAGGTAGTCCTGCGCCTTTCTGTAATGAGCAAGCGCATCCAGGGCCAATTGCCTGTCTGTTTGTTCTGCCGCAGGTCTCGCCCGCGCCTCGAGGGCAGGTCTTTCTTCCTTCAACACCTTGGCGCCGAATATCCTCTGGAGAGACGTCTCCAGGTTATCCTCCATGGCGATAGAGTTTCCGTATGACACTATGACCCGTTTCAATTCAGGAAGCTGTCCTTTCTCAGCTGCTAGATAAAGGGCCTCAAAATATATGATAGACTTCTCTATGGGAATGGCGAGCAGCCTCCCACGGATGACCTGGGAGCCCCTCTGGTTCCAGAGGGAAAGCTGTTTGGAAATTTCCGTATCCTGGTCTATCCTGGCCTCGATCTGGCTCGGTCCATAGACCAGCTTGTCTTTGGGGAATTTGTAGACGATCATCTTGCCGTAGTTTGCACCGTCGCAGCGAGCAGCCATCCAAGCCGACATATTGTCCTTCCTGCTCGGCGTGAAAAGCAAAAGAAGTATGAACTCTTCCTTCTTGTCACCGGGAAGCCTCATGATCGTATAATACGGTTCCATCTCCCAGTCATTACCGCCGGTGTGTTTCCCCGGTATGGTCCACAGGTCTTCCTTGTTGTAAAAGACCTGGGGGTCCTGCATGTGATATGCGCCGTACATGCGTGCCTGCAGGGCGAGCATGGCCTGGGGATAGCGGATATGGCTGAGCAGGTCCTTTGGCATTTCAGCCATCGCATTGAAGACACCAGGAAATATCCTGGCGTAGGTCTGAATGATCGGGTCCTTAGCGTCACTTATGTATATCTTCACCGATCCATCATAGGCGTCGACGGTTGCCTTCACGGAGTTGCGAATGTAATTCCCGATCTTGGCACTGGGTTCGGAGTAGGGGAAACGATCTGTAGTCGTGTATCCATCCAATATCCAGATGAGACGGCCTTCAGGCGATATCACCATGTACGGATTGCCATCAAGCTCGATAAAAGGGATAATATGCGATACCCGATCCGTGACCTTCCGGTAATACATGACGCGACTTTCCGAAGTGATGTCATCGGAAAGGAGCATCGTGAAGGAGCCGAAACGCGCCGCAAAGAGCATTTTTTTCCAGAAGGACAGAGGAACGCCACCACTCCCGCCATAGCTGGAGTAGACATTTTTATCTCCTACGGGATAGTCGAACTCCTGGCGCTTTCCTTTGACAAAGATGTATTCATTGGATGTCTCGCCGTAGTAGATCTCGGGGCGAGTAATCTTGATGTCCGCTGTTGAGATCGGCGGGATGTCCTTGATGAAAAATTCCGGAAGACCTTCACTGGATATGCGATTCACCGGACCGAGAACAGCCCCGTAGCCGTGCGTATAAGTGAGGTGTTCATTGACCCATGTTCTCGAAGGCAAGGCCTGGTAGAAAAGCTCCCGCGGAGAGAGCATCACCTGGCGGTACTCGCCATTTACCATGTAGCGGTCGTTGTGGACACTGATAAACTTATAGTATGTCCGCATCTCCTGAAGCTGGCCGTATGTCTGCAGGAGCGGGCCATGGTCCCAGAGGCGGACATTCTTTATGGTGATGTCATTCTTCCTCAAGTCTTCACGGCTGAGAGTTTCCTCCACCGGAAATTCCTTTTCCTCAATGTCCTGGAGTTGATACGCCATTCTCGTGTACCGTATGTTCTTTTCAAGATAAGGCATCTCTAGAACGATCTCATTGGGGACCACCTTGAATTTCTGTATGAGCGCAGGATAGATGCTCCGGCCCGCTATAAGAAGCAACAGAAACACGCCCACGCACACCACGGGGATGCGCCAGTCAGGACGGAAGGCATAGTAGACTAGCGAAAGGCCACACAGGATACAGACTGCCATCATCGCCTTGAGGACCCAGAGTTGCGTAGTGACTTCCGTATAACCTGGACCAAAGACCACACCCCGCTTCGCAAACAGGATCTCGTTCAACTCCAGCCAGACACCGAATGTTCCCCATAGAAAGAGAAATGCCACAAGTACGGCAAGATGTACCCTGGCCTGCGGCGCAACCTGCCAAGTCCTTGGCGGAACGAAGCGGAAGGAGCGGCGGCTGAGATATATGAATGCGGTTGCTGCAACGGAGATGACGAGTGTGAACATGATGAAGCTATAGACATGCGTGAGCAATGGCAGGCTGAAGATATAGAAGCTCACGTCTTTGTTGAAGAGCGGATCGGCAATGCCAAAAGAAGTGGCATTAGTGAGAAGCAAGAAGTTTTCCCACTGGCCAGACCCAGATGATGCCGCGAATATCGAAAGAAATAATGAGGCGACTAAGATCAGCACGTGCAGCGTTCTCGTCTCAACCTCCCACGGAGGCGCCTGTATTGTATTCCCTGAATTGAAGACGACCACAGGAGCAGATATTTTCACGGCGAGGAAAAGGTTCAAATAAAATATGATGAAAAAAACGATACCGAAGAGGGCAGCCACCTTCAGTTTTGTCATAAGGGTAATGTAGAAGACATTCTGATAGCCCAACTCCTGAAACCAGAGCCAGTCAGTAATAAGCATGACCACCTGCATTGAGACGGCGAAAATGCCGAAAGCGACTATGAAAAGAAGGAGTATCTTAAAGTTTTTTAACCGGGGACTGGGAATCTTAAAGTTGGCCATATTTTTTCCTCCTCATTTGTATCGTATAAGTGAATGGGCAATGATGTCAAGGCACAAAGACAATTGAGCAAAAAAGCCCTTCATTGTTTGGATAGTTAGGGATGATTTAAACTGCCTAAAAACCATGAGTTCCATGAATTGCTCCTTTCATCGACGCAGTTTGCGCCAGAGAGATATTGATAGAGCAACAGAAAATAAATAAGATCTGTGCCATTGTGTGAGTGATGACCGCCACGATGAGGGCGCCATGGGTTCATCCGGGTCGCCTTTTTGTTCTTTCCTGGCCATTTTCCCAATCGTCACCTACAAAACGACTTTGCATATTGGCTTCACCGTGCTATATATCGACCACGTTAAACAGAAGAGGCTTTTCCGTACCAATCTGATCAGCAATGACCAGATTATTTTTTCATTGCTATATGGAGAGAGGTCTATCCATGCAGAAAGAGGTCATCAAGGCAAACATAGTTGTTTTCATCGCCAGCTTCTGCACGCTGGTCATCGAGCTGGTTGCAGGAAGAATAATGGCGCCGCACGTGGGCGTATCCCTTTACACATGGACAAGCATCATCGGCGTCGTCCTTGCCGGTATCAGCATAGGCGCATACTTAGGGGGCCTGATCGCCGACAGATTCCCCAAGCCTTCCACACTCGGCTGGCTCCTCTTTTTTTCGGGCGTAGGCGCCTTGTCCATTTCACCACTCACAAACCTCCTGGGAGCAACTCATTTCGAGACGACTCTGATGATACGGATACTGATACTTACCACCTTTATCTTCTTCATGCCTTCCTGTATCCTGGGAATGATTTCCCCAGTCGTGGTCAAGCTTACCCTTCACAACCTCGCAAAGACTGGCAATGTGGTGGGGAAAATATATGCCTTCTCCACCCTCGGCTCGATTATCGGAACGTTCGCCACGGGCTTTTTCCTGATCTCGTGGATGGGAACAAGGAATATACTTTTATGCGTGGGTATCATTCTCATGATCTCCGCCCTGATTTTTGGCGGGGCCTTTGCCAGAAAAAAAGTCTCCGCTATTTTCTTTGCCGTCTTCGTTGTGATCCTGCTTTCCCTCACGTGGGCCTTCTATGGTTATGCCTTCAAGGCGCCTTTAGATGACAAGACGTACTTCTTCAAGGAAAGCAACTACTATACGCTCCAGGTGAGAAAGTGTCTGGCAAAGGGCGACAGGGGCTGGGTGGAAGCGCTGGTCCTGGACCATCTCATCCATTCCATAAATGACCTCCATGACCCGTACTACCTGGATTACGAATACATCAGGATATATGAGGAACTGATGAGATGGAAGATGAACCGGGCAGGAACCTTAAATACCCTGTTCATCGGCGGCGGCGGATATACCCTGCCCCGCTGTCTGGAGTTGATGTATCCTGCGGCAGAGATCGACGTCGTGGAGATCGATCCGGAAATAACGCGGGTTGTTTACGAATATCTCGGACTGCCTAGGGACACGCGGATCAGGACCTTCAATGAGGATGGCCGCTGGTTTGTGATGAATTCACCAGACGAAGCGAAATATGATTTTATCGTGGGGGACGCCTTCAACGACCTTTCGATTCCCTATCATCTGACAACGAAGGAGTTTGCCCTTCAGATGGCGCGGCTCTTGAAACCGGACGGCATACTCATGGCCAATGTGATTGACAGTTACGAGAAGGGGCTTTTTATGCCTTCCTATATCCGGACATTGGAAGAGGTTTTCGGCCAGAGAAACGTATGCCTCGTCTCACCCAAGGGTGGTGATGAAAACAAGGGCATCATGACGCGCGTCATCGTTGCGAGCAGGAAGGGTGTCAACTTGGATGACTTTGTTGCCTTCATGAAAAGTCAAACCGACAAGAGCGTCACGGCTCACGTAATGCCCCAGGAACGCCTCCAACAATATCTCGCCGAGCGTCCCTCCATCATACTGACCGATGACTACGTGCCCGTGGATAATTTAATAGCCCCCATCTTTGAAGAGCGCTACGGATATCGAAGCCATTAGGATTGGCTGATTGCCGAAAGGGGAAGTGCCAATGCTGTCACAGATCCAACTTAGCAGGTACGCGGACGTGCTCATCTGGGCATTGAAGGTTGCGAGAAAAACCTCGTTCAAGAAAAATGATACCATTCTTCTGCAGTATGATCACCAGGCCCTCGCTCTTGCCGAGATCCTTTACAACAGGATCCTCGACATGGGCATAAATCCGATCCAGAGGATGGGTTTCACGGTTCCCATGGAACGCGGCTTCTACCTCGTTGCAAACAACAGACAGCTCATCTATCTACCACCGGGAGAAAAGGAACTGTACAGCGGCATAAACGGCAGGATATTTCTTCATGCGCCGGATGCCCTCACCCACTTGAAGGATGTCGATCCGGCCAAGATCGGGAAGGTCCTCGTGGCAAGAAAGCCTCTCCGGGACATTATGAACAAAAGAGAGGAGGATGGCCTCTACAGCTGGACATTGAGCACGCTGCCTACGGATGAGCTCGCCAGGCAGGCCAGGATGTCGATCGGCAAATATACGGAACAGATCATCAAGGCCTGCTACCTGGATTTCGATGATCCCGTCTCCCGCTGGCAAGCAATCCTCAAGGAGGTCACGACCATCAAGAGATGGCTGAACAGCTTGGATGTGAAGACCCTCCATATTGAATCCGAAAACGTTGATCTCAAAATTACGCCGGGGGACAGAAGAATCTGGATAGGCGTCTCCGGGCACAACATACCAAGCTTTGAGATATTCACCTCCCCCGACTGGCGGGGTACGGAAGGCCGGTATTTTGCGAACCTCCCTTCGTTTCGCAGCGGAAATTATGTGGAAGGTGTACGCATTACCTTTGATAACGGCACGGTGACTGAGGTTGGGGCAGACACGGGTGAGGATTTTACCATCAAGCAGCTTGCCATGGATAGGGGTGCCCGCCGGGTCGGCGAGTTCTCGCTTACGGACAGACGTTTCTCGCGGATTGACCGTTTCATGGCCGATACGCTGTATGACGAAAACCACGGCGGGAGGTACGGAAACTGCCATCTTGCCCTCGGATCTTCGTATAGCGTCACTTACAGAGGGAACCCCTCAGAGCTCACAAAGGAAGCAAAAAAGGAGCTGGGATTCAACGACTCGGCCCTCCACTGGGACATCGTGAATACGGAAGACAAGACGGTAACAGCGACACTCACTACGGGGAAAAAGATTCTCATTTACGCGGATGGCACATTCAAACACTGATTCCTGTAACCCGCCTCCTGCTATCTTAACTCCTGGTCTTTAACGTAATTCCTGCAGCGGGGACAGAATATCCTGTTGGTGGAGTCGCAATAAGTATCTTCCGTTTTGCATGCGGGACAATAAAATATGCTCTTGATATGGGCATTGGACCTTGGCAGGACCCTGCCGCACAACCGACAGACCTGTAAATCTTTTTCGATCGTTCCTGTACAGAATGGACATTTTTTCATGTGTAAATCTTACCCATCGGGGATCATAACAGAATATATGTGGCCGGATTATATAGCAAGAACAAAGAACCGAGGTCCTTGTTCTGACGTAGTAAAGCATCTCGCCACTGGATGGGCCTGTTTGATATTTACGGGGGGCAAATCTCGCCCGCTATGGGCCAAAATCAATTATCATGTTGGCTTCGTTTCCACAGACCTTGCAGACCCTGGTCTCCTGCTGCATCTTCTTTTTGATACCGGACACTTCTTCGACATCAATTTCCTTGCAGGTTATCGTCATTTCCGCTTCATTGCCGCATTTTTCACAATTGCAAACTTTCACCATCTCTGCCATTATATAGTCTCCTTTCATTCGATTTTCCATATAGGCTTGCCTCGATCAGGCTAGTACCTCTATGAAAGGAAGGCAATGAGGATAGGATGGCAGGATAATGGTAGGCGTAAGCCACCTTGAATAAGCTGTCAGGCCGGATATTTACTCCACGAAAAACTGTTTTACAGTCGCCCTTGAATCTGCTATTTCACACGAGCATATGCCGCGTTGCGTAATTACCTCCATATGACAAATAGCCCACGTATTTGCGCTCTTTATGCCTTTGTCCCCTTCATATTTGACGATATCAAAATAATGAGGTATTATTCGTCATGTATCTCGACTTTTATGGTTTCCGGGAAAAGCCTTTTAATCTGACCCCTGACCCTCGCTTTGTCTTCCTCAGCAAGAACCGCAGGGAAGCATTTGCCCATCTTCTTTACGCCATAGATAATCGTACAGGGTTCATCGCGCTGACGGGAGAGGTGGGTTTGGGTAAAACTACAGTCCTGCGCTCACTCCTGTGTCAGCTTGATCCAAATCATTACCGTACTGCCCTTATTTTCAATCCCTGTCTTTCGCCTCATGAGCTCCTCCAAAACATAAACCGGGAATTCGGCATATCAGCTAACTCCTCCAATATCGGAGACCTTTTGTACGCCCTTAACATGTTTCTCCTCCGGCAGAACGCCGAAGGGCATACCGTCGTCCTTGTCATAGATGAGGTACAAAATCTGGAAAGACAGGTGCTTGAACAGATACGGCTTATTTCGAACCTTGAAACAGACAAGGAAAAGCTCATACAGATTGTCCTCTCGGGTCAGCCGGAATTCGAAGAGATTCTCAATAAGAAAAACATGCGTCAGCTCAACCAGCGAATCACTGTCCGATATCACCTGACACCCATGAATTTTGAGGACACGGTTCACTACATCGATCATCGGCTCGAAGTAGCAGGAGGAAGAGGAGGGGTCATATTCTCCAGGGCGGCACTGAAAAAAATACATAGCTATTCACGCGGGATTCCTCGACTTATAAATACAGCCTGTGACAGGGCACTCCTGGCTGGCTACACAAGAGACACTGCAAGAATAGGCTACAGGATTGCCGCAGCAGGAATCAGTGACATGAAAAAAAATGTGCCGGCCTATGCGCGGAAACGGCATTTAATCCTGATACCGGCATTGGCCATGATTGTCGCCCTCTCCATGGTAGGCATCTTCTATTCGTGGGATGATTTCGCAAGCCGTTTTAATGTTTCGCAGAACATCGGAGCAGTGGAAAATCAGAAGAAAGAGCCTGCCGATGCCACCGGCGAAGGGTTCTTCCGCGCCATGGCTGTCGAACTTGGCAATGTCCCGGAATCAGAAAGTAATAGACGGGCATTCAACAAGTTGGCAGTTTGCTGGAACGTTCCACCAGTTCCTGAAAGCATATACTTTGACGATTTCAATAAAATGGAGATTGCTGCCCATGACCGTGGACTACGTGTTTACTCATTTTCCGGAAGCCTAGGCTCCCTGCTTCGCATCAATTGTCCGGCGGTGCTCGAATTGACCTTACCGGGCATAACGGGGAAACGGTTCATTTCGCTGGTGCGAATGGAAAACGGTCAGTTTCTTGTCGACCCACAGATCTCCGGGACAAAATTTCTTTCACCCGGTGAGATCGAAAAGCACTGGTCAGGGCAGGGCTACCTCCTTTGGAAAGATCACCTGAATCTCCTGATGCGCATGCCTCCAGGGAAAAAGGGAGAGCAAATTAAGCGACTTCAGCGCCTGCTCGAGGAAGCGGGGGCATACAGCGGCCCTTTTACAGGTGCTTACGATGGCAACACCCTTTCGGCTGTCAAAAATTTTCAATCGTTTCAGGGGATCGAACAGGACGGCATCTTGAGCGCTCAAACGCTCATACTCCTTTACCGATCCAGCACCCATTTTGAAGCACCAAGACTCGATACGGCAGGTCAAAAATGAGCCTCATACTGGATGCCTTGAGAAAACTCGATCGCGAAAAATCGTCACGTCGTCACGGACCGGCCAACATTGCCGTTGAAATCCTCCGGTCCGATCCGTCCCGCCCTGCAAAAAAAATGTTGCGGTACGTTGCGGCTGTCTCCATTACGGCTGTTGCTACTGCGTGCATAACCTATGCTTTGGTAGCGAGGACCGGCATACTATCCAAATCATTTCCATCTGCAACCGTAAATCCACAGCAGAGCCAACAAGTTACAGCTACTGTACCTCCCCGGGACATACTCAGTAAATCCACGCTAGAGTTAAGCCAGGCACCCGTAAAAATTCAGGGCAGTGTAAAAAACAAGGAATCCTCGATGCCACCTTCTGCGGGAAAAGCAGGTCAAGGCATGCTTCGTAAAAAGGCGGATGTCGTTCAAGAAATGATAAAAAAATCCGCCGCTCCAACCCCGAAGGTATCTGTTGCACCTACGCCGTCGCTGAAATTATCGGGGATCATCTGGCAGGAAGAGCCTTCTGAGCGTCGCGCTATGATCAATGGCCGGATTGCCACTGAGGGTTCCATAATAGAAGGTGTTAAGGTGGTGGAGATCCAGCCTGCCCGTGTACGATTCTCACACAACGGAAGATTTTTCCAAATCTCCCTGGGGCAATGAAGCAGAGTCAATGCCTGAGCAAATCAGGGCAACCTCGCTGAATCAAGCCGCCGGGGCTTTCAGCTTACCTGCAAAATGTCCATCCTGTACCAGTCAGACGGACATTATCAAGATTCCATCACCGCAGCACGGAATTACTTTCACCTGATGTTCCCTTGACTGCCGGATTTTCTAAAAATGCCATGTTCCATGAGGAGGACGATAATGACCCCCACGACGAATCCGTTTCCCGCAATAGGCCGCAAAAGCCGGGGGAATTCTTGGACAAAGGCGGCCGGAAGGAAGGCTATAACTGTTGCAATCAGGATAGGCATGCCGATAATCATTCCATCGTCAAAAGTCAATTGCCGCAAAGACTCAAAGGCTACGAGCAAGCCTGCCGATACCTGTGAGCACAGCACGTAAAACATGATGCTGCCGATCACAGCTGGAGGAACAATCCCCAAGAAGCCTATGGCCATAGGAGAAAAAGATATCAAGAGCAGGAACGCCGCCGCAGGGAGCAAGGTATATCGCGACATGCAGCCCGTGGCAGCTACAATGCCGACGCTCATGGAATAATTAACCTGTCCTATGACACCCAAGACTCCTGCCGTGACATTAGCCAGACCTGTAAGAAAAATGCCCCGGTTAATCCTTTTTGCCATGTCTCCGGTATTTACAAGTGCATTCATGGACTGCATCGAGCCGAGATCATTAATCGACAAGGCCAAAAAGCAGACAAAGAAGGAGATCAAAAGCCCAGGGTCGAAAGACAGATGGCCTATCATGTCAGTAAAAAAAGGCGTGATGAATTTTGAAGATGCTACAACCTTTATATTGAAGTTCTCCGGGAAGATAAAAAAATAGACGGCGGTCCCGACGAGCATCGAGAGCATTATCAGAACAGACTTCCATATTCCCGTAAGGAGCCTGTGGAGAATCAAGGTAACTGCAGTGAGAGCCAGGGCATAAACCATGTTAATCTGAGGGGTCGCCCCTTGCGGTTCCGACACAAGCTTCAGGATGGCTGGCGTCAGCGTGAACGCAATCAGCAAGAGCACTACTGCCACTACACGGGGTGTAAAGAGGCGCTGGATATGCCCGAAAACACCCGTTATGCCCGCGAACGCCAGGATTACCCCCCCGCTGATTATAGCCGTAGATATGGCATGCAGGTCGAATCCATGACTGGAAATAATGCCGATTAGAATAACCGAAGATGGTCCCATGATGAGAGGCAGGCGGTGGCCCCAGAGGATCTCAAGAACGAGGAAGATGGCAATGACGAAGGCCATCTTCTGCAGGTATGCCGTCTGGTAAGCAGGATCGGCCAGGTGGTAGGCAGCAGCGATCTTACCTAAAATTACAAGGAAAGGTAACATCAAAGCGCACCACTGGAATCCCATGAGCAGGGTCTCTCCCAGAGGCGGCAGATCTTCAAGACCGTACCGAAATTCCATGGATTAATCCTTCTCTCAGATTCCGCATCCGACTTCTCATTTCAACGAATCAGGGTCGCGAAAGAAGAAATCGTTTAAGCACCCGCTTTCCAGATCAATATGTATCATTCTGTGCCTGAAAATATTCCCGCGCCCCAACAGGATTTTCAGCACTTCCATTACTTGAAAGGCGGCTATGAGAAAAGGCGTAACGCCAGGAACACCAAGAACGGCCTGTGGACTTTCCTGGTCTATGCGTTTTATCTCGTCGGCCCCGTAGATATTCTCGAGTCCCGGATCACCGGGAAAAATCGTCATGATCCACCCTTCAAAGCCCGCCAGTGTACCGTGCACCAGGGGAATCCCCAGCTTTTTTGCCGCCCCCTCCAGAAGAAACCGATCCGGTACATTGTCCAGAGCATCAATAGTTACATCTGATCCGGCAAGAATCCCTTCGACATTTGAAGCGTCCAGTTTAACCTGATGGGGAAGGACCTTTACCCCTGGATTGATGGTCCCAACAGCAGAAACTGCTTCGTTTGCTTTCGGCATTCCCAGAGCATTGACAGTGCAAAGAGCCTGGCGATTCAGGTTCGTTTCATCAAAAACATCCTGATCGACCACCACTAGAGAGCCGATGCCAACCCTTGCAAGCAACAAGATCACATTACCACCCAAGCCCCCGGCGCCGATTACAGCGACTTTCGATTCGGCCAGTTTCAGCTGCTCTTCCCGGGATACTGCATCCAGGTTCCGGATATAGCGGCATGGATGGATGCCTTCTTTCAGCATCTCTTTATAGACATCATGAACACTCACTTTATATTCATTTGCAATCACAAAAACATCATGATCCTTCAAAGCTTGTACGGGGCGCCCTGCCGGATCTGTGATGGTCGCCGCTTTTTCCCGAATCCTTCCATGCAGTCCTTTTTTTGTATCCTGATTCACTTTCATCCCTCTCCATGCCGGGATTTTACCATACCGGATATTTCATAAACTATTACTCTCCGATGGGCAATAAGATAAATCACACGCGTCCTCCACCGCACATAATGATGCACATAATGATTGAGGAACGGAGAGATAAGATTTATAATAGGAACATTCGCCCAAGGATTGTCATTACCGCAGTGTATGAAAGTTGAATTAAATCTATTTGCTTCCCTCGCACGTTATGCACGGGATAAAACCGGAAGCCATGGTCATTATATGATGGATGTGCCTGATGGAACAACGATAATGGCGCTTCTAAACAGCCTGGAACTCCCCATCGATAAAATCCGGATGATTTTTTTGAACGGTTTGCATGCTGCAGGCGATGAAGTCTTAAAGGGAGGGGACAGAGTGGGTGTTTTTCCACCTGTAGCCGGGGGTTAAATTCTTTTTACCTGTAAGAAAATGTCTCCCCTTCCCCAATCCATTTCTAGCAATTGATTAAGCGTGAACTCACGGCCGTCTGCCATGACTGCTTTGCATCCTGCCTGAAATGCATCCGCCCGCGCCTTGAGGACATCCCTGAGTCTTTCCCCCTCAATCCAGACGCCTCGTTCCAGGACAACCGGGCCCAGTTCCTGAAGTGGCATGTTGAAAAGTTTCATCAAGACCTTCCCGGGTTTGAGAGAAGCAGAAGCCACCTCTTCCTTGCAAGAGATCTCGTCACGCATGGCCGCGTAGTAGCCACCCCTCCGCAATACCGCCCCTGCAAGACCGGGAAGTGCTGCAGAAAGCGATAGCGTAGCCCCGTCCTCGACGGCGGCATTGTCTACATCATCGACAGCACTGCCGTTCAAGAAGATGGTCTGTATCCTTTTCCCGAGATACTCGGGCGTCACGCCAAACTGTTCGCAGAGAAACGATCTCACACTCGCCCCGACGTTTCCCTGAATCCAGAATCCCTCCTGAAGGAGCTTGAAAAATGCCGGCATCAGGCTCTGTTCTATCGCGAGAGAAATGTCCATCTATAAATACCCCTGTAATCGGGTAGGAGCCGGGATTGCTCCCGTACGGTTGCTGTTCGTCAGACCGGCCTATCGAACACCACGCTCAACAGGAAAGCGCTTACGCGCTGCGCGCCATGCCCGGCACACAATGCAACGGGGCGACCCGCACCGGGTCACCCCGTCGAATGCATATGCCCTGCATCTTCTTCCTACCAGTTATATATCTTATCCAGATCTTCGTCCTTCACCTGGAAGGTAATATTATGTGGAGGTAGGGCCTCCTTCTTGAAGTATTCTGGCAGCCGATCATGCTCCTTCGTAAAGCCAGCGCGGGTGTTAAAATCATGCTCCATCTTGAGCACATTCTTGCCTAAAGCGACAACATCATCGGCGGTAAGCTTGAGGCCGTAAAATGCATTGAGCATATCGATCAGGGCCTGGAATGTGTCGGGCTGATCGAGCACGGCAAAGGCGATGAAGAGGCACATACCTGTTGAATCAACGGCTGCTGTGGCTATCTGGAGATTCCTCGACAGATCTACCTGCCCTTCCGGCTTGAGGGGGTCCACGTAACCTCCCACCTTGAGGATGTTGGTGGCGACGGCATATCCCGCCGTGTGGTCGGCGCCCATGGTACTCGTGGCATAGGTGACGCCGATACCCTGAATAGCTCTTGGATCATATGCCGGCATGGCCTGGCCTTTTACCACGGGGATCCTCTCGACCCCAAAGACCTTACCCGTGACGGCGGCTCCGTTCCCCAGTATTCGTCCCAGGTCGGTGCCTTTTCCGACTTCCTTAATCAATTTTATCGCCGCTTCGGCATCGCCGAACTTTGCCAGGCCCGCCTCCATGGCTACGGCTATAGTAGCTCCCATCTCGATGGTATCAAGACCGTAGTCGTCATCCAGTCGGTCCAGCATGGCAATCGAATCCAGATCATCGATCCCGCAATTAGCGCCGTGGGCCCAGACTGTCTCATATTCAGGCTGCTTGGTCAGATAATGACCGTCCTTGTCCGTGTAGACCCCCGAACACTGGATCACGCAACCCCGGTGGCAGCCATGGGTGGGAATGCCGCCGCGAGCCTTTTCCGTTTCGGCCTGCGTCTCCCCGCTGATCTTTGATGTCCCCAGGAATCGTCCCCACTGGAAGTTATGCGTCGGATAGGCGCCGGCTTCATTGATGACGTTTGCGAGTATATTCGTTCCAAAAGCGGGAAGGCCTTCGCCTGTAACAGGATGTTTCCTGAGACCGTCAACGAATGCCTTATTCGCCTTTCTCATCGCCTCAGTGTCCTTCGCAACACGAGCCGACATCCCCGTATCGTCGAGCACTATCACCTTCACGCCCTTTGACCCCATCACGGCGCCACTCCCGCCTCTGCCCGCATGGCGGGTAGGCCGCTGTTCCATGTCCGTGAAGGCCACAGAGGCAGCCGACATCCGCATCTCCCCTGCGGGCCCGATGGAGATGCAGGCGATCTTATCGCCATACTCTTCCTTCATCTTTTCGACAAGGTAGTAATTGCCCAGCATGCAGAGGCTGTTGTCCTGGGTAATCTTCACCCCATCTTTATTGATGAAGATCTTATAGAAATTGCCCTCCTTAGGTTTTCCTTCGAGGACTATCGCTGCATAGCCCAATCGCGCCAATACCTGAGATGGTTGCCCACCCGAATTGGACTCTTTGATTGTCCCCGTCAAGGGGCTCTTGCAGCCCACTGAGATGCGCCCTGACTGGGAGGCGGTAGTACCGCTCAGCAAACCCGGCGCGATGACGAGCTTATTATCAGCGCCGAGCGGATGACAGAGGGGAGGCACCTCCTTCGAGACGATAGAAGAGGTCATAGCCCGTCCACCAAGTCCGGCATACTCCCCAACAGGAACTGTACTTGCCTTTGGGCCGCCTTCGGCCCCCATGTTGATCCTAAGAATCTTGTCCATAGACACCTCCTTTCCCTTTGGGATCCCGCGCAGACTCAAGGACGTGCCCGTCTAGAATCTTGGCAGGAGTTATAGGTAAACAAAAGAACGAATTCACCCCCTCATTCAAATGACTAAAAGTATGAAAATAAAAAAACGAATGATAAAGGATACGCACGAACATTTATATTCTATCTATGCGGCGAAGCTTGTCAATATGTCAGAAAACACATAACCACGAAGAAGCATGTCGGATGGATGGCTCCTCCTTCACGTAAAAATAACTAAAAAAACTCTTGACAATAATTATTCTTATATTATAATTATTCTAAACTTGTCCGAACTTGAATATGAATTACAAGAAAAAGAAATACTCTGCTATAAGACTGACACCTCAGAGGCTTGCCATACTCGAATACCTCGAAGGAAATAAGGCGCATCCGTCCGCCAGCGATATATATAAGGCAATATCTCAAAAGTACCCGACGATGTCCTTTGCAACGGTATACAATACTGTGGATAGCTTGAGGGAGAAAAAAAAAGTTCTCGAATTATCTATCGATCCTCAGAAAAAGCGCTTCGATCCGAATACCGAACCGCACCACCATCTGATGTGCGTAGAATGCAAAGCAATTATTGATATTCCTCGTAATTTTGCACTCGATTTAACGGAAAGTGAACGCTGCAACTTCGAAATAATAGGGAACCATGTCGATTTTTACGGAGTTTGCCCGAAGTGCAAGAAGAAGACGAAGTGAAGGATAGAAATGTTGGCGGAGGTGGAAAAAATGGTAAAAGTCTGGAGATGTTTAATTTGCGGCGATCCGTATATAGGTGATGCGCCGCCCCAAAACTGTCCTTTTTGTGGAGCTCACCTGTCGTACATAAAGAAGGCGACACAGGCCGTCGTGAGCTTTGATGTTACCCTCAGCGAAAAAGACAGGACCAATGCGGAGCATGCTCTTCAGGTAGAAGTAAGCAATTCTACTTTTTATTTATGTGCCGCAGAAAAAACCAATGATGATGAGGGAAAGCTCTTGTTTAAAGCATTGGGTAAGGTTGAGGCGGAACATGCGTCTATCTGGAAAAAGATACTGAAGCTTTCGAAAGTCCCCACTGGAAGCGAAATGTGCCATAAGGAGAATCGTGACAATCTGAGAGAATCCCACGACAGAGAGACGAGGGCGATTGCATTCTACAGAAAGGCCGCTGGAGAATCTGACAATTCGAGGGTCAGGCAGATATTTGAAGCATTAGTGGAAATTGAAACAGACCACCTGCACTTATCTGAGGCAAGACTTAAACGAACTTTTTGAGGAGGCAGACCGATGTCGAAGACAGAAAAGTATTTAAAGGAAGCATTTGCAGGAGAATCCCAGGCGAATCGCAGGTACCTGGCCTTTGCATTAAAAGCGGACCAGGAAGGCTATCCCCAGGTTGCACGTCTCTTCCGCGCCGCGGCGGAGGCTGAGACGATCCATGCTCACAGCCATCTGCGCGCGCTCAATGGCATAAGGAGCACCAAGGAAAATCTCCTGGAAGCCGTTGCAGGCGAGACCCATGAGTTTACGAAGATGTATCCGGAGATGATCGAAGCAGCTAAGGCGGAAGATCATAAGGTAGGGCTAAGATCATTCAGCTATGCCAATGAGGTAGAGAAAATTCATGCTCAGCTCTATCAGACTACATTGGACAGCTTGGGGAAATCTCAGGAGTCCTATCCCTATTATATCTGTCCCGTCTGCGGAATGACGGTTGAAAAGGCGGCTCCGGCTATATGTCCTGTATGCGGAACCAAGGGATCATTGTTTCGGCGGGTTGATTGATTGTGATGTGCTGCAACATAGCGACACAGCCTCCAGGGCAGAAGCCAAAATGGAAGTAGAATATACGCCCATATTCCTGGAGAAGAAAAACGGGCGTGTGAACGGGGTCTGGATGCATGCCGATGCGCGTATTAATGCGCGCATCATGCCTCTTACCCACACCTCAGATCTCAGCTTTCTCAGGCTCATGGTGAGTAATCTTGATGCGGCTGCAGGCGTGCTTGAGAAACAGGGTTTAACAATCAGGCGCACAGTCGACGCCGTAGAAGTGGTGCCGGACGCACCATGCGGATTCCTCGACATTCTTCTTATGCTCACGGAGCACGGCATAGACGCCGAATTGACGGGCATGATACCGGGTATATATCAGGGCTGATGATCTTCCTGCCGGTACGGCAGATATAAATCAGGCACTGCGGCCCCGGTAAGAATCAGTCTCATAAATTTCCTCGAGTGGACGCCGGGGCCATTCTTTCTCTGTCAGCCAATGGATATATTTAAGAGTGACGAATCCGTCGAACCAACGGTGGAACGCTGCCATAACTGCATCTTTGGTCTTGTATTGTTTCTGAAAACGTCTCCAGACGTCTGGAAATCCGCGACCCTCTAAAAACTCCCTGGTGGCGGTACTTTTGAGCTCGGCATAGATCCGGTCACCCCCGGTGCCGGTATGAGCGGTTACAACCGTAAGGAGCTCCCGCAGACAAACGAACACCTGGAAGTCGTATACCAGGAGAGCCTCTCCACTTTTGAGCGTCGCATGCGCGATGTGTTTCCCTGTACCAAATGGCACGCGACTGGAGATGCGGGCCGAAGGGAAGACCATGGGTTTATTTATCTCACAGATGCCCCCAGTTTTTGCGAGTTCCACACAGAAGTAGAAGTCTTCCCCCGCCTGCCTGCGGGCCGCAAAACCGTTGGCGCGGATATAACCGGAAGCGGTAAAGCAGATGCAGGAGCCAACGGTGTGAAAGGCGTAAGGTGAGCCGGCCCAACGGAGACCCTCTACATAGTAATCCAGAAATGCCTCGTACTCATCAATAGCAGCCTGACTTTCGGCGGAATCCGCCTTTTGGTGTTTGAAAGAAATGACCCCTCCTGCGCAGCCGCTCTTTTTGAGCTCACGTCCGGCAGCATCCAGATAGTCCCGGGACACGATGGTATCCGCATCAAGACTGAAGAAAATAAAATCATCCAGGGCTTTCGGATTTCTCAACCCCAATGAAAAGGCAAGCACACTATCGCATCCGATCTTTCGAGCGAGCCCGACACCACCCCAGTGGGGAAGTTCGCACCCGGGCGATGATGCATCGATCCAGGCCAGCGAAAGCGCAACATTCTGACTTTCATTTTCCAGCCACTGCAGGGTGAGCGCGTTATCTTCAATTTCATCTAACGCGCCGCCCAATCCCGACGGGCGATTGTTCACAACCACTACAATGAGGGTCTCGTCGAGGATATCAGCCGGCATACACCTCGACAGAGATTCAATTGTCAGGGGCAGATACGCATGTTCCGCCAATGCCGGGATTACTACGGCCCGCCGATAATTACGCCCGAGATCAAAATATCCTTCGATTTGTCGGATTGCCGCCCTCTTATCGATGTATTTCACCTGAAATGATTACCCCATTCATTGCGTGTATCTTGCCCTGCCAGGAATGCCTCCCTCCTGCCCACCATCGCTAAAGGGACGCAGAGGGAGCTCCGAAATCTTTTGTGATGCAACACCGTTATCACTGCATCATATTTATCGAGAAGTTGATGATTTCTTATCATGCTGATCATCATAGGGGCAATGCAGTATTCGCAAGAAGATTTTTCTTGACATTAGAACGTGGGTTCTATTAAAGTACCCTTATGAAAGGAAAGAAACGAACAATCAGGACAGTGGAGGAGAAAATCGCCGCCTTTTTCCGGGAGGCCAGGCGGATGCCTACCTATTCTGAGATGACCGCTCTTCTCGGTGTGAGGTCAAAGAGCGTCGTCCATTTCTGGATAAACAAACTCCTTGCCAAGGGATTGCTGGAAAAGGATTCCCAGGGGTTTTTGAAGCCAACGCGTCGCTCTCTTGCCCTGCCCATGGTCGGTGAGGTTGCTGCCGGCTTCCCTTCTCCCGCCGAGGAAGAACTCCGTGATGTCATTTCCCTTGATGAGTACCTTATCACCCGCCCGGGTTCTTCCTTTCTTCTTACTGTCAGCGGCGATTCGATGACAGGAGCAGGCATCATGGAAGGCGACCTCGTCATTGTGGAAAAGGAGCGTGAACCGCTAAACGGTGATATTGTCATTGCTGAAGTAGACGGTGAATGGACGATAAAGTATTTCAGGAAAAAAGGAAGGGATATCATCCTCGAGGCCGCGAATCCGAAATATAAACCCATAAGGCCGAAATCAGAGCTGCGCCTTGGTGGTGTGGTAACGGCGGTAATAAGAAAATATCTCAGATAAATTCATTCCTCTCTCCGTCTTCAGGATCATGAACATAATAATCGTGAAATTATTATTAGTAGCTATTTTGGGTTTCATCGTGTGCTGCGGAGTGTTTTATTTCCGCCAGGAGAACATGATCTTTTATCCTGAAGCCCTCACGCCCGATTTCCAATACAGTTTCCCCGCCCGTTTTGACGAAGTTACTCTAAGGGTCGACGGCGCCGCCATAAATGCCTTGCATTTCAAGACTGAGAATCCGAAAGGGGTTATTGCCTATTTTCACGGCAACGCCGGAAACCTTAGTGGCTGGGGTGGAATTGCCCTTGATTTTACGAGGCTGGGCTACGACGTGCTGATGCTGGATTATAGAGGGTATGGAAAAAGTACGGGGAAGATACGCAATGAGGAAATGCTGCACTTCGATGCAGCAGTTGCTTATAGCTATCTCAAGGAACATTATCACGAAAATGAAATCACCATTTATGGAAGATCTATAGGCACCGCTATCGCGGTCTATCTGGCAAGAGAAACCAGGCCACGCATGCTCATTTTGGAGTCGCCGATGTTCAACATGCAAGACCTTGCCAAGTACCATTATCGGTTCTTGCCGGCCATGCTCGTTTCATTGATCCTCAAATACCCAATGCGCACTGACTTGTGGATTGCCAATGTCTCCTGCCCTGTTTATTTATTCCACGGTACGGAAGATGATATTGTCCCCTACAATTCCAGCGAGCGTCTCCTCAGACTTGTCAGAACTCAAAGCCGGTTAATCACAATTCCGGGCGGCGGGCATAACAATCTGAGCAACTTCCAGCTCTATCACGAAGAACTGGAGCGTATTCTGAATGAGAAAAATCTATCTCAGGAGCGTTACGCCAATTAATGTATATGGCTCCGAAGATGCCTCCATAATAGAGGTAGAAATATGCCATCCTGGATTATAATTGTTCTTACTATAATAGGAATTCTCATTGTTGGCAAATTCCTCTTTGCCATTTCCCTTGTCGCCGTATTCCCAATCACCCAGGGCGCCATGTTCCACCCATCCGCCCGCATCAATGTAAGGACATTCCTTGATCATGTACAGATGAAGGCGGGCGAGCTTCTTGTTGATATCGGGTGCGGTGATGGGAGAGTTCTCCGAGAAGCGAGGCTACGCTATGGCGTCAGAGCGCTGGGATTTGAGGTAAATCCCATCGCTTATGCCATGGCGCGTTTCCGCACTATCGGGATGGAAGGAATTAAGGTGAGGCTCACCAATTTCTGGAATGTGGATATCGGAGATGCCGACGTAGTTTTCTGTTACCTTTTTCCCGATGTTATGGCCAGGCTTGGCGAGAAACTTCTGAGAGAGCTTCGTCCCGGAACGATTGTTGCTTCCTGCAATTTCCCGCTTCCGGGATGGAGGCATAGAGAATTAGTTTACCCTGAATCGTCCACTCATGCCGATCCCATCTACCTCTATCAGATTCCGAGTGTCAGTCTATGTCCAAGCGATAGTTGTATGCATAATCCCGAGCGACCTCGAGTTCATAATGCTTAATGTTGTAAAACAGGGCCAAGTCGTAATTATTGATGGCATAGTAGGACTTGCTCA
>DASRZZ010000135.1:0-16068 GCA_035685925.1 Syntrophales bacterium
TATTTCTTATTATTGCCTTGATTGTCATCTATCTGTACAACTTTTCCGTTTTGCCCCTCGACAAATCTCCCATAAAGACTGTGTACCTTCAGAATATCTTTTCCTTCTTGAATATGGGGCTTGCAACATTTGTTCTCACTGCCGTGGCAGCACGATTTGTTTATCCGGCAGTGAGTACAGAAGGACAGGCCTTCTGGATTGTGAGGTCATCACCTGTAGGGATCCGGACGCTCCTCTGGATTAAATTTTGCGTGTACTATGTGCCCCTTCTCATCCTTACGGAGATCCTCATCGTTATCTCCAACATGCTGCTTCATGTTACGCCCTTCATGATGTTCCTGTCGGTCACGACGGTCTTCTTAATGGTTCCGGGGATCGTATCCATGGGTGTTGGTTTTGGCGCGGCCTATCCTGACTTTCAGTCTGAAAACCCGGCACAGTGTGTCACAAGCTTCGGCGGTCTCCTCTTCATGATTCTCTGTGCGGGCTTCATTGCGACTGTTATTGTTCTGGAAGCGGGGCCCGTCTATGCGATCTTTATGGCAGGCTTTCGCGGGGTGAGTCTATCAGTTCTTCAGTGGGTATGGCCCGTCTCTTTTTTTTCGCTGGTCCTCCTTCTTTGTGTTCTTGCCGTCGTAGTGCCCATGCGCTGGGGAGAGCGGAGCCTGAGCAGGAACGACAAGATCTTCTAATTCTCAGGCAAATGCCGTCTCTTGCAGGTTAGATAATTATTCGGCTTCCGTGTTGCATCTCTGCGGCTGGAGTTAGAATAATGGCGACATGCAGTCTGTGCAGCATATCCTCCAATCTTATATCGGAAGAACTCGGTGTATGCTTGAACTGCATCAGAAAAAGACCGGTTGACGCCCTTCCTGTTGCCATGAAAGCCCATATCAGAAGCAGGAGGGCTTTTGGATTGCCAGAGAGGCCGCCACAAGATAAGGAAGGTGTCCCATGCAGTGTATGTGCAAATGAGTGCAGAATCCCTGAAGGCGGGACCGGATACTGCGGATTAAGAAGAAACGAAGGCGGAAAGACTGTAGGTGTATCTTCCAAATACGGGAAGCTGTCTTGGTATCACGACCCTCTGCCTACGAATTGTGTCGGAGACTGGGTGTGTGCCGGAGGAAAAGGTGCAGGCTATCCAACATACGCAAACTGCCCGGGGCCAGAGAGGGGTTATAAGAATCTTGCCGTGTTCTTTCATGCCTGTACATTTAATTGCCTGTTCTGCCAAAATTGGCATTTTAAGAAGGAGACCTTTAAAGCCGTCACTGCCTCCGTATTCGAACTCGTTTCTGATGTTGATGAACGGACCTCGTGCATATGCTATTTTGGAGGCGACCCGGCAGCGCAACTGCCTTTTTCGCTTAAATCATCAAGGAGTGCCCTTGAAGAAAATAGTGGGAGGATTCTGAGGATATGTTGGGAAACAAATGGATCTATGCAGATGAGGCTCCTGGATGAGATGACTGATATAGCGCTCGATTCCGGAGGGTGTATCAAGTTTGATCTGAAGGCATGGGATGAAAACCTACATGTGGCGCTTACGGGTGCCACGAATAAGAGGACCCTGGAAAATTTCGTGAGGGCAGGGGAGAAAGTCAGGGAAAGAATTTCACCTCCCCTACTCATTGCGAGTACTCTACTTGTTTCCGGCTACATTGATGAGCAGGAGATAAGAAATATAGCAAGATTTATCGCGTCGATAAACGCCGATATCCCTTACAGCCTCCTGGGCTTCCATTCATATTTTTATATGTCAGACATGCCTTTGACATCAAAGGCCCTGGCATATAAATATCTGAACATTGCTCGGGAGGAAGGGCTTAAAAATGTGCGGATCGGGAATATCCATCTGCTTGCGTGAAAATGACTCGCAGCAAAGACAGGCAGCAGCAGTACCGTCCCACTCATTTCCCGGCAAACTTCGGCTGACGTTTTTCAAACATTGCCGACAGTGCCTCCATATGGTCCTCTGTGTAATGGCAGAGGGACTGAAATGCTGCTGCTTCCTCCATTACATGGACAAGCGTTGAGTGCTGGCCTGTGCGTATGAGCCTTTTTGTCAATCTCAGCGCCTGGGGAGGTTTGGACGCGATGTTTGCAGCGATTTCATTAGCTTTCACTAACAGCTGGTCGTGCTCCACGACGTAATTTATGAGTCCCACACCAAGTGCAGTATCGGCATCGATAGTGGCGCCTGTGAAAATAAGTTCGCAAGCTTTGGACATGCCTACAGTACGGGGCAGGGTAAAGGCGCTTCCATCGCCGGTCACAAGTCCCACATTGAGAAATGTCTCGCCGAACGTGGCCTTCCGGGAGGCGACCCTTATATCACACATGAGGGCAAGGCCGCATCCAGCGCCGACAGCGGAGCCATTGATTGCGGCAATGGTAGGAATCTCCACATTATAGACGGCAAGAAGAACATCCTGGAGATTGCTGCGGTATTTTTCCATAATCTCAGCGGGGGTTCCCTGAAACATACCCTTTCTGTCCTTCATGTCTTTTACGTTACCGCCGGATGAATAAGCAGGATCAACGGCAGTCACAATGAGCGCCTTGATGGCCATATCCTCGTTGACCTGCCTGCATACAGCCTTTATCTCCGCAATAATTTCCGGCTGCGTGATGGCGTTCCGAATATCAGGACGGTTGAGGGTGGCTGTTGCTACACCTTGATCAGTATTAAAAAGGATCTCTCTAAATTCCATCGTACACCTCCTTTGTCACGCAAATTTAATCGATTTGTCTCCATCTACAATTTTTTTGAACGACTCACAATCTTATTTCATAATTTGAAATGCGACGGGATAAAAAATTAGGCTTTTGATACCTCATTATTTATGTTAATTGAAACGTGAAACTTAAGGTCTTTTTTATTGACGCAGGAAGAGGGTAGGGTGATGACGAAAGCGGTATTCCTGTCTGACGCCCATCTGAAAAATGAGGGTGATGACAGTTATCATTATATCATGACGTTTTTGGATTTTCCTGAGGATCGTATTGATGATCTCTTTATCTTGGGGGACCTTTTTGATTTCTGGTTCTGCCGGGATGGCCACATCTATCCGGGCTTTAAACCTATCATTGACAAGCTTCTTGATCTCAAAAAGAAGGGAATGCGCATACATCTGTTTGAGGGGAACCACGATTTTTTCCTTGGCGATTATTTCACGAAAACGCACGGCATGGCCGTTTTTACGGAATGGGCTAATATCAATTTGGATGGTAGGAGCGTACTTATATCTCACGGGGATACCGTCGACAAGACAAATAAAAAGTACATTCTCCTAAGAAAACTTTTGAGAAGCGGCTTGTTTTACAGGATGCAAAGGAGCATCCCTTCATCTGTCCTGTGGAAAATTGCCCGCGTGAGTTCCACCGTGAGTAAGGAACTTACTATTGAATCTGAAATTATTGTTGCGAAAAAGATGGAAGAATTTGCCTTAAATAAGTTTCGTGAAGGTATCGATGCCGTAATCTTCGGTCACTGCCATATCCCGCTCTTGAAGGAGTATGAGATTGGAGGACAAATAAAAACGTTTGTGACCCTCGGTGACTGGATCAAGCACTATTCTTACCTCTGCTATGAGGATGGCCGTTTCACATTATCGTATTACAGGCCGGACTTTTTGTCTAAAGGGGAGAAATCTGGGTGATGTGTCTGGAGTAGAGGGAAACTGGACATGCTGCATCGCGTATGTTAAGCATAATAACTATCTTTCAAGGAAATCATGATGAATTTCGGCGGAGTTGATCCGGCATTTCCATCTTTCGAAGAATCAACATTCATAGTTGTACCCATTCCTTATGACCTGACGTCAACTTATCAGTCCGGGTCAAGGCGAGGGCCTCATGCCATTCTGGAAGCTTCCAGCCAAATGGAGCTTTACGATGAAGAGCTTTGCAAAGAGACTTATCTGGCTGGCATATATACCCTGCCTCCCCTGGAGTCTGATGCGCGTGGCCCAGGTGAGATGATGCAGGCCGTAAGGCGTGCGATTTCCGATGTCCTCTCTTCTGACAAAGTTCCGGTCTTGCTGGGCGGTGAGCATAGCATATCGTTTGGCGCCGTTCAGGCGTTCACGGAAAGGTACCCGGGGCTATCTGTCCTGCAACTTGACGCACATGCGGATCTCAGGAATTATTACCAATGCAGTCCGTATAGCCATGCTTCTGTCGGCCGCCGTATATCTGAAATCTGTCCTCTCATCCAGGCCGGTATCAGGAGCATGAGTGCGGAGGAAGCGGCCTTCATGAAGGAGGGCAAGATAAAATCCTATTCTGCTGATTTTATACTTGAAGAACATAACTCGTGCGAAAAGATCTGCGAAAACCTGAGTGCTGATGTTTACATCAGTATTGATATAGATGTTCTCGATCCTTCCGTCATGCCTTCAACCGGCACTCCCGAGCCAGGGGGCATTTACTGGAAAGATATCTTACGTCTCGTAAGAGAGGTGTCGAAACGGTGTCGGGTGCGGGGGTTCGATGTAGTTGAGCTTTTACCTATTCCTGGAATGGTTGCCCCGGATTTCCTTGCTGCAAAATTGGTCTATAGAATAATGGGTTATTTGACTGCGGCGAAGTAGGCGGAAAATTGTAAGTACAGGGCCCGGGAATATGTTTACGGACTACCTGCAAACATAAGGCGCCTATGCGATTCCCCGATTCTCGGCTTTCTTGTTCTCATATCTCTCACCATGATTTCCATTCTGAGGGGCAGAAAGAATCGCACAAATAGTTTATTTGCCGGCATCTGTCTTACAGGTGCATTGGTCAATGCGGCCATGGTGCTGGTTTTAATCTTCTCGGGTCTAATTTCCCACCGCTTGCGGTGGGGAGCTTCATTTATTCCGGACAAGACCCTTGGTCGCATTTCGACAGAACACTACATTTTGTCTTTGTCCTTGCCTTGCGCGTCTATATCCAATTCGTTCATTCGTTTCTCCATATTTCCGGGCGGAAATGGCTTATGTACACCGCCTGCGTGGTCGGTTTGATTTTTGTTTCTTTTGTCCCTTCAGCTCTCGTTATAAGCTGATTCCCACATTATAAATTTGGAGTCATCGCCAAAGGCGGGCCGGCGTACTATGTATTTTCATTAATAGCCGGTATGATTGTGCTTTACTGCCTCGTCATACTGTTTTTCAGCATGTGGAATGCTAAAGACTATCAAGACAAAAAAGGGATCAAGTATATATTGGGCAGCATGGGGATCGGCGCGTTATTCATTGCGTCGAACATATTTACTGTCCTGTCCAGTTTTTGGGGAGAGTTATATTCGTCGATACAAAAAAACTGTTGACTGTATATTCCTTGGAGGTTATATTCCTTCCATGGCATGGGAAGTTGAATATACCGACGAATTTGAAGCATGGTGGGTTGGTCTGAACGAGGAAGAACAGATCGATATTGATGCGGTTGTCGGTTTATTGGAAGAAAAGGGGCCTCATCTGCCGTACCCTTATAGTTCAGATGTCAAAGGGAGCAAGTACCGCTCAATAAGGGAGTTAAGGATTCAACATCAAGGGAAACCGTATAGAATCCTTTATGCCTTCGATCCCCGCAGAACGGCAATTCTACTTATTGGCGGCAGAAAGACAGGTGGTACAAGGTGGTATGAAAAATACGTATCTGTGGCTGAAAGAATTTATGAGGAACATTTGAAGTCTCTAAAAGATGAACGAGGGGGCACATCATGAGCAAGCCTTACGCTATGCTGAGAGGAAAAATGAAACCCGCAGCACGAAAAAAAGCAGCGGAGAAAACAAAAGCATTACTTCATGCAATGCCTTTGCAGGAATTGCGTCACGCCAGGAATTTAAGCCAGGAAAAACTGGCGCAAACATTGTCTGTCAAGCAAGCCGCGGTATCAAAGCTTGAAAAGCGGACAGACATGTATGTCAGCACATTAAGAAATTTTATCAAGGCCATGGGAGGCGACTTGGAAATTATCGCCAAATTTCCCGATGGGTCTGTTCGGATCAGTCAATTTGAAGACATTGCTGCGAAGATAGAAAAGAATAATTCCCGGGCTTAACGAGAAAGACATTACAGAAGCGGGAAAAGGAGACGCCTTCCTCTTCTTCATAAACGAATGGCGTCTTTATCTATCACATGAGGTTGTAAAGAGAGACGGCGGGAAGATCTCAGTGAGGAGTGGGAGGGTAGATGGTCTGTCTCCTTGATAATGCTCCCCTGTAAACGACGGGAAGGAAGAAAAACACCTTGACAAAGTGCGGGTGTTGGATTACATAGGCACACTAATTTGTGAAGAATGGTAATGACGCGGGGTGGAGCAGTCTGGTAGCTCGTTGGGCTCATAACCCAAAGGTCGGTGGTTCAAATCCATCCCCCGCTACCAACAAAATCAAGGGGTTATCCATTATCGGTTAGCCCCTTTTTTGTGTTTGGTCAACAAAATGGTCAACATTTAACAAATAGCCTTCCAATCGGTCAACAGCCTGTCTTAAATCATTCTCGTCAACGGTGTTATAGCGGTTAAACATCTTCCTGCTTCGATTGTCTTAATGTCCCACGATTGCCATAATGACGTAACGATCTGCACCCATTTTTCCCATATTAGTGTTGAAGGTGTGACGGAGTTCGTGTTCAGTAAACCCGTTCTTTTCAAATCGTCCGTACCCAATGCCGACTTTTTCGGAGGCTCTCTTCAAAGGCCGCTGTATCTGTTTCATCCGATCACCTTCGTAAAGGAAAACATGATTGTCATGGATAGCGCCGGGAATGTTGTCCAATACATCATGCAACATTACAATCGTTATCGCTGAAAATTAAAAAGGCAAAGCAAGACGCCCCTGCCTTTCTATGGTAGAAACGCGAATCAAGTTTAGTTCTGGATTTTTCTCCTCAGTCCTGCCGTACAAATCAAGCCAAACTACACCGAATGCCCATGAATATTCAGGCCCGCAAACAATTAAATGTCTAATCTTCGCCTAGCTTCCGGTAATGGTCTGGGCAACTGAAGCGAATACTTTACTGAGGTTTGTACCTACCAGTGCAACAGCACCAATGATCACAAGGGCTATTAATGCTGCGATCAGGCCGTATTCAATTGCCGTAACCCCCTCTTCATCCTTGAAAAATCTTTTAATTTTCTCCATGTTTTTATCTCCCGATAAATTATTTTCCTGCTCAAGTTAAAAACGAGTTTACTC
The DNA here is from genome assembly GCA_035685925.1 of Syntrophales bacterium. GTDB lineage: Bacteria > Desulfobacterota > Syntrophia > Syntrophales > UBA2185 > Fen-1135. Next base: position 7,188 of record DASRZZ010000135.1, read on the forward strand.
TTTAAACTTCCTCTCCGCTCCTCCTGCCTTTCCATTCTTACATTTAGATTTTATCTAATTTTTAAAATTCCTTCTGATTCCTACCAGTCCAATCAAACCAAACGCAAAAAGCAGAAAGGTGGAAGGTATGGGGATCGAAGACGTGCCATATATGTGGAACGACTCCGAACCCGGATCACGCCGGTAAATGTTCTCGAAATTGCGATAAGCCCTGCCACCAGTAAAGGCGTCATTGTAAGCTTGTTGAACTGTTCTGGATCCATGTAATTAGAGAACCAAACGTCACCGGAGATGCGAACACTGTTCCTGAAAGAGTAAAAGCACAAAGAATAATCATTATTAATGTTAAGTTTTTTTTCATCTCGCCTATCTAACGCTCCGTGATAGCTTTGATATTACGATTTACTTAATCTCTCACGGTAATCGCCGCAAGGCTTGCTTCGTCCCTTTATCTTACCTAAATGGAATCTTATCATTTTAGAGAATTAGCAATTAGCGTACCACTTTGTATAACACTCGCCTCCTGATATGCTAACATCATGATTTGCTTCACAATTATCTAACATTTCTAAGACTCAAAGTTAAAAGCGGACGGGATGTTTCTTCGTACATGAAATAAATTGTAAAGTATTCCGACGTTTTTAATTCCTTATGACGGGTACGTCTGGATACATATTGACAGAAAACTCTGCTTATACAATACCTTACAATGTATTAGATTTATGTAAGATATTCCGACAGACATTGAGATTAGATACTCAAATGCATATTGATATTCAAGTTACGGGAATCTTCTGACAGAGACAGATAAAAGAAGATATTGCATCAGATAGGCTTAGAGTGATGGATGGCACGGGGGATATCTTTGAGGATTTGAAAGAGGCCTATCGGAAATACTATCGGAAATCGGAATCTTCCGTGGTCCCCGATCTTTTGTATCCGTAGATTCAAGGCTAATGATCCTCTTTCTCAGGTCGCCCTTATCCCAGGACAATGACAGAATCTCGCCCGTCGCATCCCCGCATAGAATCCCATTGCAACTATTGTCCTCGATGGGTGGGGAGATTTGCCAGAAGCTTATTAAACTGGTCAAGCGGGCAGTATCTTGTCTCTTGCGGTTGGGTTTCTCTTGAAGAGCTCCGTTACTTTTATAAAGGTCCTCAATGTGCTGGGTATTGCCCAGAAAGCGATTGCGGCCGTAGCCAAGAAGTTAGCGATCATTCTAGTTTTCAAATCAGCATGAGCCGTAAGGAAAATCCTTACGACAACGCTTATGCTGAGAGCTTCATCAAAACCCTTAAGACAGAGGAGGTTCAACCCTGGGAATACCGGACCATGGAAGATGTTCAAAAAAGGATTCCCTATTTCATTGAGAATGTGTGAATCCGAGGGAAGGAATAAAGCATGGGACCTAGGAGTTTTATTGATCTATGCAATATTTTTGTAGACAGAGTTAATATTAAATAGATAAACAGAGAGGAATATTAAAAGGGAATACTTGTAAGAATTTGTATTATATTTAATAGACTTTGACGACTTATTAATATAGACAACTCTGAACAATCAATAACGTGCGAAACGCGATATGAAAAATGGGAAGTCAAAATGGATTTGGGGCGGCATTTGTCTTTTTGTATTCATAATAACAATTCTTGCTTTCGTATTTCGCGAGACAATACTGTTAAAGGCAGGCAATTTTATGGCCCCCACTGGCGATTACAAAGCGGATGTCGCCATTTTGGAAGGCGCTGAATTTATTCGAACCGGCACCATAATGAGCGGGATGGAATTATTATCATCGGGTAAAGTCAAGCGCATCATTATCGTCTTACAGAATATTGCCCCAGCACACAGGCCGTATGGTATCAACGGGGACTATGCGGATATAGTCAGGCAAAAACTTAAAAGCCTCGGCCTGAAAGAAATGGAATTTAAAATTATTGCAGTGCACATACGCCATCCGGTCACTTTAGAAGAGGCGAGAGTGACATTGGAAACTCTCTCGAAGGAGAATATCAAGAGCGCTATCCTATTATCACCAGGCTTTCATACACGGCGGAGTTATCTGGTGTATCAATACGTAGGCATACCCCTGCAAATTGAAATCTTCCCTTCTGCTTGTTTTACTGAATACCAACTTAATAACTGGTGGGTTGAAGAACCTGGCGTTCGCGACTTCGCAAACGAATTGCTAAAATTGGGTTATTATTTGGTGGGAGGGTACATACCTTTTAAATTTTCTTACTAACTGCCGGAAGTTGAGATAACATCTTTAACCGCTCTTCACGGATAGACCTACCTCTAATTTCGGAAAGGCAGAATATTGACCAGGATGGCTGCGCTGCGCATCCTGAAAGCGCTAAGCGATGTTCATGGCCATCAGTTTTACACGGTCGTTAATAATCTTGGGTGTCCCACCAACTCTATTTATTGAACCTTATGGGGAATGACTTCATAGTGTGGTGACAAATCGTAAGGTAATTGTTCGTTCTGGTTTAGCGGTGCTCTGAAATATTTCCGTTGTGACAATGGTCCGGAATTCATATCAGCGGCCTGGGACAACTGGGCTTATGAGAACCCCACACGGTATTCTCAAAGTACAGAATGTAATGTGACGGGAGCAATCATAGGGGTAGCCATTTTTCATGAAGCAAACCCTTCTCTTGCGATAATACTCAAAACTGAAATTACAAAGATGCAATTACAAGAAAGAATCTTATATTTGACTTAATGTTTTGGTCATTATATATTTGAAGAAAATCTGGCAAATCCCTTTTTTGTATAAAAGGAGGGGTGGGCACGCGGGGATTTATCAAGGGAAGCCATATGAATGATTTAAAAAAAAGGCGGAAGCAGGTGTTAGTTGTCGATGATGAGGGAGGCATGCGGCAAATTCTTACTGAGTATCTCAACGAGTTCGGTTATGAAGTAGATAGCGCTGTGAATGGTCAAGAAGCTATGCAGAAATATAAGAACGGCCACTTTGATATCGTTCTATCTGATCTTGTTATGAGTCCTATGGATGGGTTGGAGCTGCTCGGTGAAATTAGGAAGATGGATCCGGATGCGATATTCATCATGATGACCGGATATCCATCCCTTAACTCCGCTATGGAGGCGATGAAGATAGGGGCCGCGGATTACGTAACCAAGCCTTTCAACATTGATGAGATCAGATTAAAAATAGACAGGGTCCTTCTTGAGCAGAGCTTGAAGGGGAGACTGAAGAATGTTCAAGGGATCATTTGGGCTCTCGTTATTTCCATTCCCGTTTGGCTCATCCTCGGGATCATCCTGGCGAGATTGTTGAAGTAGTGTGTTTTTGACCACAGTTGTCTCGCCCGTCCCTCCATCTTGTTATTCTCGACATGATAAGCCTGGCCTGTACTTGGGAATCCGGCATGTTTCCCTTAAGCCGTTGACCGTGCCCCTTTAACATGATTCTTCGAATCTTGAGCCATGAACTGCGTCCTTAATCCGCTTCACATGCCCACGCCCCAGACCTTTCACCTCACATCCAAGCTCAAAGAAGCGCCGGATCTTCTCATCATCTAAGATACCGAAGCAATCGACCACAGCCACGGGCCGTCCCGTCATCTCTAAAATACGGTCCGGCGTAAGATGCAAATATGCCTGATGCCGCACCGCCAGGACAACTGAATCTGCCTTGATGAGCGTCTCCGAAAGATCCGCATCGATGCGCAGCTCGGCAAGCCGTTCCTGGTTGCGGAAGAACCGGGCCCTTGAATGGCCGACCGCCGGATAGCTTTCTTGTTTTTCAAATTCCCACCAGTGCTTCACATACGGATCGTGTACAAAAACATCGGCCCCCATTTCTGTTAGTTTGCGGACCAGGATCTCAGAGCCGCTGTAACGGGTATCCCCCACATCTTCCCGGTAAGACGCCCCCAGGACGGCAATCTTGCAGGCCGCCACGATCTTCCCCATGTTCCGCAACGCATCTCTCACCAGTTGCACTGCATGAAGGGGACGGGTGTCATTTATATTGATGGCTGCCGGCGTTATTTTAAAGATATCATCTTCAAATCCCATCAAGGTGTGGTAAGACCAAACACCAAGCCCGCCATCCTTGGGAAGGCAGTAGCCCCCGATCCCCGGTCCCGGAAAGATAATATTCGAGTGGGTGGGTCTCACGCGGATGGCTTCCAGCACCTTTATTAAATCCACTCCATTTCTTTCCGCGAAAATACTCCATTCATGGAGATAAGCCAGAATCGTGGCGCGATAGGAGTTCTCCACGATTTTACAGGTTTCGCTCTCAATCGGCCTGTCTAAAACTGTAAGGGGATACTTTTCGACATTCAAGACATCGGAGAGAAACGCCGTGACGCGTTTCCGCGCTTCCACATTGATGCCGCTACATACGCGCCAGAAATCGCGTATTGAAGAAACATATTGGCGGCCGGGCATAACCCTTTCAAAGGAATGAGCTAAGAGTGGTTCCTGATCACTGATTCCACGTTTTTCAAAGGCCTTTTTCATGATGGGGTACGCGATATATTCCGTGGTTCCTGGGGGGACTGTCGTTTCAATGAGCACCAGGCAATCCGGCGTTATCTTTTCGCCGATTATTTTGAGGCTATCCTCGAGGGCCGCTATATCTGCCTCTCCGCAGCGCATATCGCCTAAGGTCTCCTTATTGTAATCACACTGGACATCTACGACGACAACATCGGCAATGGAAAGAACGTCATATGTAAAAGTGGCGATCAGAGTTTTCTTCTCATTCACACAGCGATGAATTAGCGGGACAACTTCAGGATCTTCCGACTCAACGGGTGCGAGGCCACGATTGATATAAGGGGTTTTCCAGTAGGAGCGTGTGGAGGGTCGCTGCATTCCGATAACGAACTTAGTCGGTTTTCCGGTAGTCCTATTGACCGTATCGGCGACGACACCGGCCATAACTGCGCCCACAAATCCCAGTCCCATGACGACGACGATTTCACGGTCCATTGCTTTCTGCTCGTTGACGAGCCTTTGCAGTCTCTCCAATTCCAATTCATAGTCGCGCTGTTGGGGGAGGGGGAATGATTCGCCGTTTGGGGATATGGAAACTAATTGTTCAACATGGTTCATTATTCATTCCTTTCATGAAGGGGGTGAGATGGAAAATACTATAAAATACGCTCATTGTAAAGTAGACTAATCCTGGGGACATAATACTATTTTCCGATTCATATTATTACGGCAATTTCATATATTTGTTCATGGCACGAATATCTCGAATTATTGTTCTCCATTATCCCCAACACGTGACGCAACAAGGCGTCCACTCCATACCAGTTCTTTCATGCTGATAGTGATGGCCGTCGGTACCTCGAATTTCTATCAGTGGGAATCAATCGATTTGATGTAAACATACTCGCATGGTGCCTGATGACCAACCATGCTCATTTCATCGCAGTACCCCGGTTTTGGATGAGAGGCACCTGATGGCAGCAGCACGCTATGTGGAGCTGAATCCTATGCGTGCCTGTATGGTGGGTCATGCATAGGAATATCCCTGGTCGAGTGCGGCTTTTCACGCGGACCTAAGGGCGGGTGATCCACTGGTGAAGGAGAAGACGCTGCTGATGCTGGTAGGAGAGTGGCGGGATTTTCTCAGTGGCGGTGATGAAAAAAAGATGGATGCCTTCGTATGGCCACAGGAACGCGACGTCCCTCAGGGAATCAGGCGTTTGTTACTGAACTTTCAAAGATGACGGGGAAGAGGGTGACACGTGGCAGGCCGGGAAGGTCGCGGAAAGAAGCCAGGACAAGAATGGAATAAAGGTATTATGTCTCTGATTCGAATAACAGAAAAGCCCAGCAGTCGTTCAACTGATGGGCATTTCTCAATAACCTATTAACTGTTGGAAGAACTTTAAGTTTTAAATTTTGGATGTTGATTCAATTCAAAACTGGTTACTTATTCTTAAATCTTCTCCCAATACCCACTAATCCGGCCAGACCAAGGCCTAGCAACAGAAGCATCGATGGTTCCGGTAGAGACTCAACCGCACCCAGCGGACCCGTGATCGCTGCACCGCAACCAAAATTAACGCGCAAACAATAGCCGCTAAGCTCAAAAACCGGTTCATAACGTCCTCCTTATTTGTCTGCATTTACTTCTCTGATATTCGTTAATATTCGTTTTTGATAAGTTAAGTAAGTTTTATGCATTCAATAATGACAAAGGTGTAAATAAAACCGACAATAATCGGGTCACTAATACAGCGTGTGAAGCCCAAAATAGAAATAAATATTTTTAAATTCGCAAGTTATATCAAAAAAGATGTAAAAGTAGTCTGTAATATATTCCGACGCTCGAAGCAAAAAATTAAAATGGAAATAATGGGGCAAAAAAAGCCTGCAAGGTTTCTGCAGGTTTATCTCTAGATCGATTAATGGAATTAGTTGTAAAAAATTCCGACAGTTCATTTATTCCTTCGGAATTCCGAACTTTTCCATTAAGTCATAAAGAGTGGGGCGGCTCAAGCCAAGATCAAGCGCGGTTTTGGTCAGATTCTTTTCATTTCGCGCGAGGGCTTTCAAGATAAGTTCCTTTTCTAGGGTTTCGCGAGCCTCTTTGAGGCTCATGCTTTCATACTTCCGTTTAGGCGCCTCCAACTCTAAATCTGCCGGGGTAATTTTCCCGCCTTCGGCCATGATCACGGCGCGCTTGAGACGGTTCTCCAACTCCCGCACATTGCCCGGCCAGGTGTAATGCTCGATGGCTTCAATAGCATGATCCGTGAAACCCTTTATCTTTTTTTTGTTTTCATCTGCATAACGTTCCAGGAAGGCTCGAGCAATAAGGATAATATCTCCCTCTCTTTCTCTGAGGGGGGGAAGGGACATCATTATGACCCCTAAACGAAAGTAGAGGTCCTCCCGGAAGCTGCCATCCTTCATGGATTCTTTAAGGTCACGGTTAGAAGCGGCAATAACGCGGGTATCCACCTGAATCTGCTCCCTGCCGCCGACGCGTTCGACAAGCTTCTCCTGGAGGAAACGGAGAAGCTTTACTTGGAGGAGAATTGGAAGCTCACCGATCTCGTCAAGGAAGAGTGTGCCTCCCTCGGCCATTTCAACGCGACCTACGCGCTGGATATGCGCCCCCGTGAAGGATCCCTTTTCATGACCGAAAAGCTCACTTTCCAGGAGATTCTCAGGAATAGCGCCGCAATTGATCACGATGAAAGGATATGGTTGACGCGCGCTCAGCTGGTGGATGGCGCGGGCAACGAGTTCCTTGCCGGTGCCGCTTTCTCCCATGATTAAAACGGGGGCATCAGTGGTTGATATCTTTCTGATGACCGAAAAGACATCCTGCATCTTCCCGCATATTCCAATCATGCCTTCAAAGGTGTCTGTGCTCAATCGTTGCCTCAACGCCCGCTGCTCTCGCTCGAGCTGCGATACATGAAAGGCCCTGCGAAGCACTACCTTCAGCTCATCTAACTGTATTGGTTTATAGAAAAAATCGTATGCACCCTTTTCCACGGCTCGCAAGGCATGCTCCTTTTCGCCACGGCCCGTAATAATAATTACCTTGGTCTGGCCATGGTCGTTCAGGATATCATCGAGAAGAGCAAAACCCTCTTCCACACCTGCCGGAAGAGGGGGAAGGCCAAGGTCAAGGGTTACAACAGCAGGCTGCTCCTTCTTCATTATGGCCACAGCGCTCTGCCTGTCTTCCGCTAGCAGAACATTGTAATCCTGGGTCATGGCCCATTTCATCTGTTTTCGCAGATCTTCATCATCCTCGACGATCAAAAGCTTTGGTTTTTTCAAAATATCACCTCGGAAAAAGTAAATAGTGACAGGTGCACAGTTGCTATTTACTATTTATTGGCAGTAGAACCCTGAAGGTTGTTCCCTTGCCTTGTTCGCTTTGCACATGGATCCGACCGCCGTGGGCTTCAACGATGGTCTTGCAGTGATAAAGGCCTATGCCCATACCCTGCTTTTTCGTCGTCTGGAAGGGACGGTAAAGGGACTTCTCGATAAATTCCTTAGACATCCCACAGCCGTTATCCTGGATGGCAATTTCCGCCCAAGTATCCTGACAACGTGTCACAATGGTGATTTGGCCATCTGTTCCTAATGCATCGTAGGCGTTCATCAGAAGATTTTCAAGAACTTTATGGATATGCTCCCGGTCTATAAGAAGAGATGGTACTTTTTCCAGGCCTTCGGACACGGGCGCCTTGACATATTCCTTTACATCTGAAACCGTTTCCTTAACCAGGTCATTTAAATCAGTTTCCTTGAAGGTCATTTGCAATTTTTGGCTCAATAGGGACAAGCGGCTGCTCATGTTGTTTATCTTAGATACGCTCTGGGAGATTGTCTGAAGAGCATCGCTGCGGAATTCCGGATCGTCCATATGTACAGGAAGATTTTGGGTGACCAGGGAAAGCTTTGAGGCCAGATTTTTCAGGTCGTGCATAAAAAATGCTGACATGGACTGAAAAGCTTCGAGTTCTTTTGCCTGCCGCAATTGTTCCGAAAGTCTCAGGTTCAGCAAGCCGGCCGCCGCCTGGTCAGCTATGGTTTTAATGAGTTCAGATTCCTCAAAAGTAAAAGGTTCATAAAAGACTTTTTCACTTAATGTCATGATGCCGATGAGCTGGCCCGCGGCATTGAGCGGAACGCAGTACCGTATCCGTGACTCTTTTGTTTCTTCAAGGCCATAGGCGAGTTTCAGGTCTTCTGCCCAATCATCCTGACGACCATTCAGATCGACTGGCATAGTCTGCTCGAACATGGCCTCAATGAGAGTAGCACCGCCATGGCCAATGAATTTTAGTTCCTCTGCTTGAGCTGCCGTAAACACAGTCGAGCCCCCGAAAGAAAGCCTTTCCTGTTTTTC
>DASRZZ010000136.1:0-63144 GCA_035685925.1 Syntrophales bacterium
ATGACAAATCTCGTAAAACGAGGACTCATCGAATTATTAAATAAACGTGTTCTGGATGATAAATGTCCTGTACTTGGCATCTGTCTTGGGATGCAATTACTTACCAAACGAAGTGAGGAGGGGCAGCTGGCTGGACTGGGATGGATACGGGCTGAAACGAAAAGATTCAAATTTGACTCAAATGATAATAATCTGAAAATTCCCCACATGGGATGGAATGAGGTGAAGCCTGTAAGGGATACACCCCTATTTTCAGGGTATGATAAATTACCACGTTTCTACTTTGTTCATTCTTACCACGTCTGCTGCGAACATTCCGAAGATATCATCGGGACAAGCTTTTATGGATATGAATTCACCGCTGCTGTTAAGAATGCCAATATTATGGGTACGCAGTTCCACCCTGAAAAAAGTCATAAGTACGGTATGAGACTATTGCAGAATTTTTCAAGTATGTAAAGCAGGATCTAAGATGCTGACAACTCGTGTAATTCCATGTCTTCTTCTCAAGGGCAACGGTTTCTACAAAACCACAAAGTTCAAAAAACCGGTCTATCTAGGAGATCCGGTTAATATTCTGAAAATCTTCAATGAAAAGGAAGTAGACGAGATCGTCGTCCTCGATATTGGCTCCACTCGAAATCGCACGGGCATCAACTATCCCCTGCTGAAGGATTTCGCCAGCGAATGCTTTATGCCTTTAGGTTATGGTGGTGGCATTACAAATATAGATCAAATGAAAAATCTCTTTCAACTTGGGTTTGAGAAAGTTTTGGTTAATACTGCTGCATATGATAATCCCAATCTTGTTACCCAGGGTGCAAATGCCTTTGGTAGACAGAGCATCGTGGTCTCTATGGATGTGAAAAAAGATTTCTGTGGGCACTACGTGGTAATGATCCAAGCCGGTTCTAAGAAGACGGGACGTCATCCCGTGGAATACGCTCGGGAAATGGAGGAGCGGGGGGCTGGTGAGATTCTCGTTACCGCCATTGACAATGACGGTACTATGGAAGGCTACGACCTTAAATTGATCAAACTAGTGTCCTCGGCGGTAAATATCCCGGTGATTGCTTGTGGTGGTGCGGGAAATGTGGAAGACTTTAGTTCCGCTGTGAGAGAGGCTGGGGCCTCGGCAGTGGCTGCCGGTGCGCTGTTTGTATTTCAGGGTCCTCATCGTGCTGTTCTTATAAACTTTCCCTCACCGGAGGAACTTGAATCGGTTTTCGCCACTTCATGACCCATGATTGAAACGTTTAATCCTATAGAAACAAACATCACTTTCTATGTCCTCCTCAATGTGTTTTTTTGCCTCTTCACCGCGTCGTGGATCAGTGGAGTTTTCTTTACCAGCCGTTATCTCTTTATAAAACCGAGCATGCTCCTTGTCTCCTTCAGTCACATCTTTTTCCAATGGCCTTTGGCCATTTATGCAGGCTACTATGAAAAATTTCTTCCCGATCCCTATGCCTTCGCACTGCTCATTCACGCTTTCGTAGTCGTTGGACTCCTGGTTACTATCTTTACGTTCCGCCGAAATGCCAGAGGGATCTGGGATCGAGTCACCGACCGTCACTATCTCGAAACAGCTTTTAGCACAAAAGCTATCCTTTCTATTACTGTACTCGTAATCTGTGTCATGTTTTTCTATCTCTCTTATTTGCCCTTTACAAGCACAGGGCTCTATGCCATTTTTAAAAAGTCGTCAACTGCCGCTATTGCCCGGGAAAATTCTTTGAAGCTCCTCGACAGTCAGGTGTTGAAATATGCATATTCCCTTATGGTGTCAGCGCTTGCCCCTTTGCTGGCAGTCATGCTGGGTATCTTGCTCACCAGAGATATTCGGAGGAGAAACCTTTTCAGTGTCCCAATCCATATCTTTCTATTTCTTCTCCTCTGCTTCGCCGTGAGTATGACCGGTGCAAGAATTGCCGTGGTGAATCTGTTGATCGTCATGGCCCTCGCCTTATTTTTCCGTAAAGGGCTCCCTTTTAAACCAACCAGATCCCTTCTGCTGCTTCTCCTTTTTCTCATTCCACCCGCTATTTTCAGCATTTTGAGAGAAGGTGGGGAAATTGGGCTGGCTATCCTTTTTGAATATCTGGGATATCTTGCTCGGCGGACTTTCGTTATGCCCTTGAATGTAGCTTCTTGGTATGTGCATTATTCTCAAATAAATGGCATATTTGGTATTACTTCTCTTCCCAAACTGTCTTCTATTCTTGGTATTGCACCTCTCAATGTCCCAAACATAATCGGGCTCGTATACTCGGATGGTTCGAAAGTAACCTCGACGACGGCTGGTGCCGGTTACCTCTTCACATACTATGCTTATTTTGGCCTCACATCGCTTCTTTTCTCTATCATTGGCCTGTGGTTTCTCGATGTAGCCCTCCTCGTTTATGAAAGGTTGAGCAATGTGATGCTTCTTCCCTGTGTCGCCGCAGCAAGTTTATCTATTCTGTCCTTTATTTCGAGTGATTATACAGTGGTATGGCTGACTCATGGGTTTGGTGTCATACTGCTTTTTTCCCTCTTGATAGATCGTTTTATTGTCCCGAAAACGGACAATTCAAATTTTCTTTCTGGGCAAGGCGTTTAGTTAATCTATGCGAAAGAGCTGAATCCATCTACGTAATATTATCGCATGACATAATTGACAAAGAATTTTTTAATTAAATGACGAAAACATATTGTATCTGCACGAAATGCATCATGGATACATCTGACCCTGATATCAATTTTGATAAGCAGGGGATTTGCTCTCATTGTTACCGTTATGAGGGATATGTTCGAAGTGAAACCTATCTGAAAAAAAAGCAGCCTGGCGCACTCGAAACTCTTGTTGAGGAGATAAAAAGAAAGGGCCAAGGTAAACCTTACGATTGCATCATTGGGGTAAGTGGCGGGGTGGATAGCACCTATGCTGCTTATATAACAAAAAAACTTGGGATACGCCCACTCGCTGTGCATTTGGACAATGGCTGGGATTCTGAATTAGCCATTAATAATATCGAAAAAACACTCAGAACCTTGAATATTGATCTCTATACATACGTGATTGATTGGGAGGAATTCCGGGATATACAATTATCTTTTCTTAAAGCATCAACACCTGATTCTGAGATTCCTACTGATCATGCAATTATAGCATTATTATACAAGATGGCCGCAAGGTACAAGATTAAGTTTATTCTAGCTGGCACAAACGCCGCCACTGAAGGCGGCGGCGTTGCTGCATGGTCTCAAGGACATGCGGACTGGAGATATATAAGAGCTATACAAAAGTTGAATGGATCTATGCTGTTTAAATCTTACCCTCATTATAATGCTTTGGCATTTATTTACTATACTATTATAAAGGGAATAAAATGGATAGATATCCTGGATTATGTAAATTATGAAAAACAAAATGCTCTTAATATACTCCAGACAAAACTTTGTTGGAAGCATTACGGCGGGAAACATTATGAATCAATTTACACCAGATTTTTTCAAGGTTATATTTTGCCCCAAAAATTTGGTTTTGACAAAAGAAGACTTCATCTTTCTTCATTAATATGGTCAGGCCAGCTTTCTAGAGATCAAGCATTAGATGAAATGAGAAAAACTGATTATCCTGATGACTTACAACAGCAGGATAAAGAATATGTAACAAAGAAGCTTGGAATAACGAATGATATGTTTGAGGGTCTAATGAATCTGCCGCGAAGAAGCTTCTGGGATTACCCATCATATAAAAAGATATTTAAGAATCAAAAAATATTGGCAATATATCGCTTTCTAAAAAGATTCTAAATGCAGTTCCATTTTTCTCAACGTTCTGCCGCATGATTATCAACTTTGAGTAGTTTTACACTTTATGAATTCCTGTTCTCTATCCAAAGAACTTAGAACACCTGTACCTATAAATCGGCAGGGACAGGGTGCGGTTGATGAGTAGTTTCCTATGCTAACAATGAATAACGAGAAAAGAAGAAGGAGAATATTTGATTAGCCCCGATTACCGAAAATGGGACTGCGCAGTATGCACGCACCCTTCTCTAGAAGCTTTTTTGTCGGCAGTGCAAATTAAGAATGGTATCCATGCTATTAATGTCAACGGGCACCTGGTTGAATTCCTCTTTCAAAAAAAACCGTCTGACTATCTGTTAATCGTATTCAGTGGAGCGGTCCGCAGGAATGACAAAAACAATCCGCCATTCTTCTCTGGAATTGACTTGCATAAGCAAATTAACTGCTCGCTTATGGCGATTAGTGACCCCAGCCTGTATCTGAATAGCCAAATAAATTTAGCTTGGTATACTGGCTCAAGAGATTTACCATTACAGTCAATCCTGCCATTAGTCATTGATAAGGTAGCGTCTGCATGTGCATCATACACTATAATGACGGGTGGTTCTGGTGGTGGATTTGCGAGTCTTTACTACGCGACCAAATCCAGACAACCTTCGGTTGCTCTGGTCTATAACCCGCAAACCAATATCGTCAACTATCTTCCACGGACAGTCGAACATTTTGCCAGAACGTGTTTTGATTGGCATGAAGGTGTTGTGGATTCTGCATTGAAGAATATAATCTACGACCTTACTAAGTATTTCCCACAGAAAATGGTCAAAACGATATACCTTCAAAATTTAGCTGACTATCGACACATCATAACCCATACGATACCGTTCCTTAAAACCTTCAATCTCCGTTGGACCGGTACCAAGCTTGCCGCCGATGATATTTATGTTCATGTCGGCTATTGGGGAAGCGGTCATGAAAGACCGCCTATTGAACTCATAAGACATATAATTAATCAGCTGTGTGAAGGTAAAATGTCAACGCTCGTGGCAGACAACTTGCCTCAGCATCTTAAGACCTTTAGTCCTTTCGGCGTAGGTTTGGCTCAGCATACCTTACGCTTTTGCGCTCTTGTAGTTGGGCCGGCTCAAAGATTCTCGCGCCATCACAGATTTGTAGTTCCGTTAGCAAGGCTTGTCTTCCAGATGGCATCTACTATAGGCAACACTGTGAAACGAATCAATCGGCTACTGTTTGATCGTCGTGGTTCCGGTCAATCATGTTAAACTACCAACGACCACTTCGTATTCACGCATCGTAATGCTCGGCAATCTCATCTCCCTCATTTTGACAAAAAATCACTTTTTATCCGTCATGTCACTTGAAAATGTCTAAAAAAGTCTGCATTCTTACATCGGTTCATACGACCTTTGATACCAGGATATTTCATAAGGAAGCAAAGTCACTTGTGAATGTAGGGTATGATGTCACGCTTATTGCGCAATATTATAAAAATGAAATAGTGGATGGAGTAAAAATTATTCCTCTTTTGAGACCTAAAAACAGGCTTGAGAGGATGACAAAAACTGTCTGGCATGTTTATAGAAAGGCTATCTCTGCCAATGCCGATATTTATCACTTTCATGATCCCGAATTAGTACTTGTAGGCATCATATTGAAACTTTATGGGAAAAAAGTAATTTATGACGTACATGAAGATTATTCCGAAGCAATATTCTATAAGAATTGGCTGCCATTAAAAACACTTAGACTAGTTGCTTTGCTGAGCGATTGGTTCGAAAAGTTAGCAGCGCACTATTTTGATGGTATTGTAACTGTTACACGCCGCATTGGGCAGCGCTTTGATCGGTCGATTAGGAGTCACGTAATTGTAGTTCAAAATTTTCCGATTGTTAATAAAATATTTGATAAGGAGTTTATGATACCATGGAATAAACGCGAAAATATTGTAGCTTTTGTAGGTACTATTGATTTGATCAGAGGCATTAAGGAAATGGTTGAAGCTATGGCATTAATTCCACGTAAAAAAAATATTAAGTTGATTCTGGCAGGCAATTTTGAATCAGAATCATTAAAGAAAGAAATTGAATCTATGGCTGGGTGGAATAGATGTGAATATATAGGTTATGTTGGACTTGATGACGTTGCAAAAATTCTTGGCCGGGCAAAAATTGGGCTTGTTTTGACACATCCTGTTATAAATCTTATTAATGGGCAACCAGTCAAACTTTTTGAATATATGTGTTCGGGGATACCTGTGATTGCATCCGATTTTTCATCATGGCGAGAGATAATAGGAAAATCCAGATGCGGTATTTGCGTTAATCCTCTTGATTCTGAAGCGATTGCCAATGCTATAGTTTATCTTATTGATAATCCTATTGAAGCTGAAGCAATGGGGAAGCGTGGAAAAAGTGCTGTGCAAGAAAGATATAATTGGGAAATGGAAGAGAAAAAGTTATTGGAATTTTATAATGCTTTATAGGTAAATTATAGAAAAATTGAGGGGGGAGAAATTACTTGGTGTTAGAGAGTCCACCGATATTTACATTTTTTAGGATAAAAGTATTGGATCGATGCTGGAGCGGCCGTTTTATAGATTTGCGCACTGAGGTCACAGGCAATTGTCAGGCTCGAGATGATATTAATAGAAAGTCGATCATTCGATGAGAGAAATTCGATAACCCGGAAAAGGATTCTTCATGTAGTACCGTTTGTTGATTTAAAAACTCTATAAAAGAGGATCTGTCCTGGATGCTCAGCGACGCGGAAAGCGTCATGGCCGTGACGATCACCTGTATCTCAAATATTGAAGCCGTAGATACCGGAGTCGCCATCCTTCGATTTTATAATGGCGCCCTGGGCATAATTGAGTCGACGATGGCAACAGGTCCGAAGGATGTCGAAGGGTCCATCAGTATCCTCGGTGAAAAAGGGGCAGTAGCAGTGTCCTCAGGATTAGAATGCTGAAAATGGTGGAATAGAAACAACAAAAGGAAAATTCAAAGATAAAATGAGAGAGATAAGATAATCAAATGCAACATAATTTGCGATATGTACCCTTTGTGCGGAATGTAAAGATTCGGACGGCAGTCGGGTTTATTCTACTTGTTTTGTCTACAACATTAGCTGGAACGATGTTTAGTAAAGAGTATATTGTAGTTACACTGTCAATAACGGCATTCGCCTGGATGGTCGCTGTATTTCTAACGGATAAATATGTTCATAAATATCCACAGCGATATTTTACTTATCTCATCTCTTCTCACCTGAAAGCCGCGGTAATCATGGCGTCCCTTGTATGGATATTGAGCGAATTCGCTGGTCCGGTATTAGCTCCCCCTGATGTCCTGTGGACAGGGTATCTGGCTTTTATTTTCGTAGATGCCCTTGCTTCCGTTCCAGGACGCCATGATACTTACGACGAACAATCCTCGGTCGAGGTCCCTTCTCAGCGCACTGAAGATGTTGTTGATGAAAGAACCTGCGAGTATCGTTCTGGTGATGCAGGTATATCAGCGATCGATACTCAGGCCATTGTCAGGCGAATACGTTCCGATCTGGATAAACCGCTAGCCGAATTTATCGAAAAAAATCTGCCTGATCTTCAGGGATGCACTGGAGATGTGTTGGTTCTCGATAACGTAACCATTGCAGATGATCGGCCCAAGTCTGTTCCGGTCGGTCTTCTCGTCGGACGTACCCGTATCAATGATGTCCGTCGGCTTAATCAGTTTATGCTGTTTTGCACGGAGCGCATTAATATGGGAGGTTATCTCATCCTCCGGTACATGCCGATTGAAAACGTCATTAAGCACTTAAAGGATCGTTATGCAGGACCTCTCTATTGGGTAGTATTTATTCTTCATTTCATATGGTATCGCGCACTCCCGAAAATCCCATGGTTGGACCGGCTTTATTTCTCGCCGATAGTCTCGTGGCTGGACAATATTCATTTGTCGATAGTAAAAAAGAGAAACCGCCCTCTATCGAGGGCGGAGGTCTGGGGCCGCCTCTCCTTCTGTGGCATGAGAGTGCTTGCAGAATCAAAAGGAGATGGTGAACTGTATCTTATTGCTCAACGAGTTGCATTACCCGTTCAAAATAAAATCCCGTCCTACTATCTCATTGCGTCATTGGAAAAAGTGGGACTGGATGGTAAAATTATCCGTACACATAAAATTCGGACCATGTTTCCTTTTAGCGAATTTCTTCAAAAGCGGATATTTGAAGACCACGGCTTGGCACCAACTGGAAAATTTGCTAATGATTTCAGGCTGACTGATTACGGCGTCTTTCTCAGAAAATACTGGCTTGACGAATTACCACAGATATTTGACTGGTTACGCGGGGATGTTAAACTCGTTGGAATGAGGGCGACAAGCCGTCATTTTTTGAGCTTATATCCAAAGGAACTGTACGACCTGTATATTCAAATTAAACCGGGGCTCATCCCCCCTATCTTTGGCGAAAATACAAAAGGTTTTGATCAAATCGTTAATGTTGAGCTAACATATCTCCAGCGCTATTGGAAACAACCCGTTCGGACGGATCTTCGATATTTTTTTCAAACTCTTAATGATATCGTTTTCAGAGGCGTACGGAGCAAATGAAAAAGAATAAACGAGAGGCTTAACATGTGTGGCATATTTGGATTAATCGTTCATAAAGATGCCGGTTACTCGCCCGCATTTATTAAGAAGTCGCTACTGACACTTGCGCAGTTCTCTGAATCCCGGGGCAAGGATTCCTCGGGACTTGTATTCAGGAATGAATCGGAAGGGGAGCTTCAAGTTTTCAAAGGGGCTGTCCCTTTAAATTATCTGCTGAAAAGGAAAGAAGTCGCGAATCAATTAGATCGCATGACGGAGGCATCTTACAAGAGTCGTCCGCCAGATCAGCAAAACACATTTGCAGTGATGGGGCATTCGAGACTTGTCACAAATGGATCACAGCTCAATGATCTAAATAATCAACCTGTTGTAAAAGACGGTGTGATTGGAGTTCACAATGGTATTATCGTTAACGAAACCGAACTCTGGTCATGCCACCCTGAGATTCAGAAGGCATGTGAAATTGATACAGAGGTAATGCTCGCCTTGATCAGAAAATACATGCGGGATGGCTGGGATATCGCTACGGCCGTTTCAAAGACTGTGAAGGAAATTTTTGGTACTGTAGCGGCTGCTTTTTTTATTGATGATGTTAATGTGCTTGCTTTAGCTACTAATAACGGTTCTCTTTATGCCATGACCGATGAGATTGGACTATTCGCCTTTGCTTCAGAAGAATACTTCCTGAAGAAACTGGCTAAGACGATGCATCTGGATAGGAACGGAAACAATTTCATACAGCAAGTTGTTCCAGGCAAGGGCTTTGTTTTGGATTTGGAAAATTTCCGGCTGCAGGAATTCTCTTTTTCAACGGGGGACAAAAGATCTACAGCACGCTCAACCCGGGGAGTTTCCTACCGGATTGTAGTACAATCTATCTCAGATGGAAGACCTCAGAGGGAATTGATCTTGGATCCCGCCGGGATCGCGGCTCATCCAAAAGCCGTCACAGAATCAGCGATTTTAGAATTCAATTTAGAACGGATCAATGCCCTACGCAGATGCAACAAATGCCTCCTCCCGGAAACATTCCCCTTCATTGAATATGATGAACGCGGAATTTGCAATTACTGCACCAATTACAGAATCAAGAATGACCCGAAGCCTATCGAGGAACTCTTTGATCTTGTTAAGCCGTATCGTCGATCGGATGGTAGTCCCGATTGCATAGTTCCTTACAGCGGTGGGCGGGATAGTACATATGCTTTGCATATCGCTAAGAATGTCCTGAATCTCAATCCGATTGCTTTCACATACGATTGGGGTATGGTAAACGATCTTGCCAGGCGTAATATTGCGCGCGTTTGTGGAAAGCTTGGCGTTGAAAACATCCTCGTTTCAGCCGATATTGCCTGGAAGCGCGAAAACATCCGTAAGAATATCCTGGCATGGCTGAATAAACCTCACCTCGGAATGGTACCATTGTTCATGGCAGGCGATAAATTCTTTTTCTATTACACGGATCAAGTCAAGAAACAGACCGGGATACGACTCAATATCTGGGGGATCAATCCCCTGGAGAATACGGACTTCAAAGTTGGCTTTCTTGGCGTGCCTCCTGACTTCGAGAAAAAAAGAATTTACTCGCTTTCGTTTAGGAGGCAGGCAAAGTTATTCCGCAGTATCTGGAAAATTGTACTGGACAACCCCAGATACCTGAATAGATCCGTATGGGAAGCCCTGGGCTCATTTGTCTCTCGATCTATTGTCCCACATCGCGATTACTATCATTTATACGATTATTTCCGCTGGGACGAAGAAGAGATCGAAAAACTGGTTCTTGAAGAATACCAGTGGGAAACTGCAGTAGATACTAAAACAACCTGGCGTATAGGCGATGGGACGGCACCTTTTTACAATTATATCTATTATACGGTCGCAGGGTTTTCGGAGTACGATACATTTCGCAGTAATCAAATACGTGAAGGGATGTTAAGCCGTGAAGAGGGCTTAAAGCTAGTCAATATAGAAAATCGGCCGAGGTATGCGTCCGTTAAGTGGTATACGGATATCCTGGGCCTGGATTTTGCGTCGACTATAAAACAAATAAATAATATTCCTAAATTTTATCACTGATCCGATGGATCTACAAAGAGATCCTAATACACTTACACCCAGCTTGTTTGCCTGGAGTCGGATAAACAAATGAACATCTGGTACGTCTCTGCCCACGACCAGCCGAAAGGCATATCGTCAAGAACCTATGATTTTTCTCGTGAACTGGTTAAACGTGGGCATCAAGTCACAATGTTCACGAACAGCTACTGTCATTGGACGCACGAAGAGCGCTTGGATCCCCGTGAAAAATGGCGTATTGAGGAAATAGATGATATTCGAGTTATCTGGCTGCGAACCATTCATTACACTGATAATGGATGGCGCCGAGGCGCCAACATGCTCTCAAATGCCTGGCGCTCCATCCAGGTTGCCCAAACTCTTCCAGATAAGCCTGATGTGGTGATAGGCCCTTCAGTACCGCTTGGCACTGGCTGGGCAGCCTTAAAAATCGCCAAAATGAAAGACGCGGCTTTTGTTTTCGAGGTGAGAGATGTCTGGCCTATTGCTTTGGTCGATGATGGCGGGCTTTCCAAGAGAAGTCCGGTATACTATGCATTCCGCTTAATCGAAAAATATCTTTATCGCAAGTCTCAGCGCATCTCCGCAACCATGCCATTCATCTTCGACCATGTATCTGAAAGCGGCAGCAATCCTGTGAAAGTTACGTGGGTCCCGAATGGAGTCAATTTTGACTGTTACACCGGCCTGGCGGGCTATGACGGTGGGGAAAAGTTCCCGCTCGTGGCAATGTATGTCGGTGGCTTTGGTAATGCACATGATGTGATCACCCTCGTGAGGGCCGCAAATATACTCCAGCAAAAAGGGGAGGACAGATATCATTTTGTGCTTGTGGGTGACGGTGTCAAACGGCCCGAGTGTCAGCAGGAAGCATTATTATATTCACTGTCGAACATCGAGTTTCGCGATCCTGTGCTCAAGTCGGAGGTTCCCAGTCTTCAGACGGAAGCCGATATTTTAATTGCAGCCGTACTTGATTCTGCAGCATACCGCTTCGGCCTTAACCTTAACAAGATTTTCGATTATTTTGCATCGGAAAGGCCCGTTATCTTCTCTGGCAATGCACCGAATGATCCTATTGCTGAGTCCGGAGGCGGGTTCAGCATTCCTCCTGAAAATCCTGACGCAATGGTCGAGGTATTGGAAAAATATTTGGATATGAGGCCGGCGGAAAGAATCGAGATGGGAAAACGCGGGCGTCGTTGGGTAGAAAAGGAGTTTGACATGAGAAAGCTTGGAGATCGTATGGAGTGTTTATTATCGCAGGCAATCAAAGACAGGTTGTGATGCATGCAGCTTGAGGAACGGAAAATTAAAGAGATTGAGCACTCTGACCGCCGAAGAAAGATTGTGAGAGCTTATGAATATCATACTGATACGTCCCCCGACCAGTCGGTTGGAAAATATGTTGAGGGGAAAAGTGAGTTTAACAAGCATTTCAGCAACATGAAATTCTATAGTATCACACAATCAAGTTTTGACTACCGTAATGCACTGCTGTTTGATGGAATTCACGGAATGGTCGCCCTCGACTATTGCTGCGGTAACGGTGAGATTGCTATCGAAATGGCGGAGCGGGGAGCATCAAGGGTTGTGGGAATCGATATCAGTCCGGTTGCCATAGAAAATGCCCGTGAGCTGGCAAAATCTGCCGGTGTTGATGCCGTCTGTGAATTTGCTGTAATGGACGCTGAGCATACGGAATTTTCCGACGGGTCGTTTGATGTCATTCATGAATACGGCGCCCTCCACCATTTGGATCTCCCGGCGGCATACACGGAGCTTTCCCGCATTCTTAAGCATGATGGGAAATTGGTTTGCACGGAAACATTGCGTCACAACCCGCTAATCCATTGGTACAGAAGGCGGACCCCCCATCTGAGAACTCAATGGGAGGTCGAGCACATACTGGGGATCCCTGAAATCGAAAGCGGTAAAAAATATTTTGCAGCACTCGATCTTCGGGCATTTCACCTTGCTGCCTTGGCGGCAGTTCCTTTTCGCAGAGCATTTTTTTTCAAAACGCTTCTCGGATTTCTTAATCTGGTGGATCGAGTACTATTAGCAATTCCTTGCATTCGCCGTATGGCATGGGTTGCTGTTGTGGAATACCGGCTGCCAATTAAATGAAGACTTGCAGTTTTATGAGCACACCCTTAGTTGACAATACAGTCCATCGAAACAACTTATGTCATCCCACGTGGGCTCTTGTCCTGAAACGCATATTCGATGTGATATTTTCCATAATATTACTTCTTGCTATATGGCCGTTACTTGTTTTGATAGCTGTTGCTGTAAAATTATACAATCCAGGGCCAATCTTTTACAGGGGAGTGCGTTCTGGACTACACGGAAAGCCTTTTCGTATCTTCAAATTCAGAACGATGGTGGAAAACGCAGAGTCTTTGGGTGGGCCTACTACTGGCACCAAAGACCATCGTGTGACGTACATTGGCGCCTTGCTTCGTCGAACCAAGCTTGATGAACTCCCCCAGCTTCTGAATGTCCTGGTGGGCGAAATGAGCGTTGTGGGACCCCGCCCGGAGGTGTTGGAATATACTGCTCAATACAAAGGTGACGAGGAGTATATTCTTTGCATGCGCCCTGGGATAACCGATTATGCATCCATTGAGTTTGCTGACCTCGATGATCTTGTGGGGAACAAAGACCCCGATAGGTTCTTCCGTGAGCATATCCTGAACCGCAAGAATGAATTAAGAGTCAAATATGTGAAAGAATGGTCCTTTGGGCAGGATTTCGGCATTCTTTGGACGACTTTTTGCAGGGTAGTTAAGAGGATTACGGGTCAGTGAGCATTTTGGAGACGATACGTCTGGGAAATACAGGACCTTATATCAGTCGTCTTGGTATGGGCTGCTGGGCAATTGGAGGTCATGGTTGGGGTAGAGTTAAGGATGAGGATTCTGTCCGAGCTATCCAGTGCGCACTAGAAAATGGAGTCACCTTCTTTGATACGGCAGATGTTTACGGGCTGGGAAAGTCTGAGACATTGCTTGCCAGTGTGTTGGGTAAATCACGTACTAAAGTTGTGATAGCAAGCAAAGGAGGTGTTCGGTGGAATGAGTGTGGAAAAGTTTGGTCTGATATTTCACCTTCATACCTTAGAAGAGCTCTAGAAGATAGCTTAAGAAGATTGAAGCTGGATTATATTCCCCTTTACTATGTCCATAAACCTGATGATGTAACTCCAGTACAAGAGAGTATTGCGGTTCTTAATCGTATGCGTGATGAAGGTAAAATAGGAGCTATAGGTGTTGCAAATTTCTCTGCTGATCAATTGATTCAGGCCTTGCAGGTAGCACGGGTGGCTGCGGTACAGGTTCGATTAAATATTTTTGACAGAGATGCAAGTAAGGAGTTATTGGATATTTGCAGAAAGCATGGCATAACCCTTGTTGCTTGGGGCGCTCTTGCGGACGGACTGTTAACAGGTAAATTTACAACAGATACCAAGTTCTCTGCTGATGATCACCGCAGTACGATGCCTGAATTTTCGGGGGATGCCTTTATCGGGTATGTCAAATGCTTAGAATTACTTGCGCAGTTGGCTGCCTCTATGGGACGCCAGGTTAGTCAACTTGCACTTCGATGGGTGCTTGATTTTGTGCCTTTTACTTGTTCACTGTTTGGTGCAAAAACAGACATTCAGGTAGCCGAAAATTTGGGTGCAGATGGATGGAACTTAACAGAAGAAATATTTGTAATCATCGATTCCATAGCAGAGAAATGTAAGAGGTGATGTGAGTTACCCAAAAGAATTTTTGCGTGATTTATATAAGATGATGCTCAGCATTCGTCTTTGTGAAGAAAGTTTTGTTGAGCCGATCCTGAAGGGGGAAGTCCGATGCCCTTGTCATCTTTATTCTGGGGAAGAGGCAATTGCCGTAGGATTATGCGCTTCACTGGACAAGAGAGATTACATTTTTGGGACACACCGTTCTCATGGGCATTATCTAGCCAAAGGGTGCAGTTTGAAAGAACTTGTGGCCGAAATTTATTGCCGAGAAGGAGGATGCTCCCGTGGTAGAGGTGGTTCTATGCACTTGATTGATCCTGACAAGGGCATGCT
This sequence comes from Syntrophales bacterium, assembly GCA_035685925.1. GTDB lineage: Bacteria > Desulfobacterota > Syntrophia > Syntrophales > UBA2185 > Fen-1135. The sequence continues at coordinate 14,590 of DASRZZ010000136.1, forward strand.
GGGAGCTGCTCCGATTGTGGCTGGAACTATATCCCTTGCTTTGGGGGCGGCACTGGCCTCAACAATCCGAAAGGATAGCCGAGTAACCGTATCTTTTTTCGGAGACGGGGCAACTGGTGAGGGGGTTTTATATGAGTCGCTCAATTTTGCCGCTCTAAAAAAACTTCCCATAATTTTTGCGTGTGAGAATAATTTATATGCTACCCATATGCCGATTCATGAGTGTCGGGTTAAGAACAACATTTTTAAAATTACAGAACCATTCTGCATCGAAAATCATGAAGTTGACGGGAATGATGTATTACAGGTTTACGAATCTGGTCGAAACGCAATCAACAAATGCCGGTGCGGTGAAGGTCCTGTTTTTCTGGAGTTTCTGACGTATCGTTTTCGTGGGCATGTGGGACCTGATGATAATATCCAGGGAACACATGCAGATATAAGGCCTCAAGAAGAAGTGAAAAGGTGGCTGGAAAAGGATCCCATCGATCGCTTTGAACAATATTTGTTGAAAAATAACATCATAGCCGAGCAAGAATTAATTAATATTAAACTCGATATACGACAGGAAGTGGAAGAAGCTCAAATTTATGCAAGGAATAGCTCTCTTCCTGACAGGAGTGAATTAATGAGATATGTCTACAGATAGGAAACTTTCATATAGTTTAGCCATCAATGAAGCCCTGCACCAGATGATGGCCTCCAACACTTCTGTATTTATAATTGGTCAAGGAGTAAAGAGCCCTTGGTATGTAGGTAATACAGCTCAGGGGTTATTGGAAAGATTTGGTGAGGAACGGGTTATTGATACACCCGTATCGGAAAATGCTGTTACGGGTGCTGCGGTAGGAGCAGCGATCGCCGGCATGAGGCCTGTTGTTGTTCATCCCAGGATGGATTTTATGCTTTACGCCATTGACCCCATCATCAACGAAGCGGCTAATTGGCATTATATGAGCGGCGGAAGAGCCTCAGTACCTGTTGTTATCTGGGGGATCATTAACCGTGGTGGTGAACAGGCTGCCCAGCATTCACAGGCCCTTCACGCCATGTTTTCCCATATCCCGGGGCTGAAGGTCGTTATGCCTTCGACCCCGTATGATGCAAAGGGATTGATGATTGCAGCTATCAGAGATCCTAACCCTGTTATTTTTATTGATGATCGCTGGTTGTACCAGCGTGAGGAAGTGGTGCCTGAGAAGGAATTTGAGGTTGAAATAGGGAAAGGTATTATCCGTAAATTGGGGAAAGATATAACTCTTGTGGCCGTTTCATATATGGCGCATGAATCTGAGAAAGCAGTTCAGAAACTGGCCACGGAGGGGATTGACGTCGAAATGATAGACCTGCGAACCGTCAAGCCACTCGATAGGAAGATCATATTGGAGTCTGTGGGTAAGACTGGCCGTTTGGTGGTGGCAGATGTGGGCTGGCAAACATGCGGTTTGGCAGCAGAAATATTAGCGCTTGTGACAGAACAAGCGTTTGATTGTTTGAAAACAGCAGTCAGAAGAGTGACCCTTCCGGATTGCCCAGCCCCGGCGAGCACCGCCTTGGAGCGGGCATATTATCCCGATTCTGAAAGTATCGTAGCGGTGGTGCATCAGGTGATGAAGCATGCATAGTCAATGATGAGGGCGACATAGATCATATGCATAGACAATTAAAGAATCCCAAATTATATTTCATGATTCTTGCCGATTCAGCAATTTTTGTGTTTGCTCTATCGGCTGCTTATCTTTTCCGATTCGAGTTCACATTACGTCAGGAAGAATTCTTGCAGATAAAAACAGTGCTACTGTGGGTTGTTCCCTTGAAGCTGTTTGTCTTTTTTGGTTTTGGCCTCTACCGGGGCATGTGGCGCTATACCAGCATCAGAGATTTCTGGAGTCTGGTCCAGGCCTGTCTTGTATCGACGCTTTTAGTTATGGCCATGCTCCTTTTTGTTTACAGGTTCGAAGGCTATTCTCGTGCTGTATACCTGCTGGATGGAGGATTAACATTTCTTCTGACTGGAGGACTAAGAATGGTAATTCGTTCCTGGTTTACTAGGCAGGAACGCATGCAAGCTGGCCGGACTTATTTTTTTCAGCCGAGACATCGCAAGCGGGTGCTAATAATAGGTGCTGGTGCTGCCGGTGAAAAGATGCTTCGGGAAATCTTTGATAATTACCAGCTTCACTATGATGTGGTAGGGCTTATTGACGATGATCATCTGAAGCAAGGAAGGTCAATACATGGGGTATCCGTGCTGGGTTCCGTTCAGAATGTGCCCGCTATTGTTGAAAAGGCGAACATTGAAGAGGTGCTCGTTGCCATTCCTTCCGCCAGCGGGGAGCAGATGCGGCGCATTGTGGATATTTGCAAGGGCTGCAATATCTTATATAAGACCTTGCCGGGCATGGGTGAAATTATTGATGGCCGCGTCAGCGTCAAGGTTCTCAGGGATGTAAGATATGAGGACTTGTTGGGTCGGCCGCCCGTGAAACTGGATATAACAGGCATCAGGAGTTATCTGGATGGACGAACAATTCTGATTACAGGTTGCGGCGGTTCCATCGGTTCGGAGTTGTGCCGTCAGGTTATCAAATATCAGCCGCATTCGTTAATTTTAGTGGATGCGAGTGAGGCCAATCTTTTTCAGATACAGATGGAATTGCAGCATGAACTCTATTATCAAAATTGCACGACTATCCTCGGACATGTACAGGACAGGCAGCTCATGACATCTGTTTTCAAGAGATTCCATCCGCAGGTTGTATTTCACGCCGCCGCCTATAAACATGTACCGATGCTGGAAAAGAATCCTTGGGAGGCGGTTACAAATAATATTGTGGGAACTCAGGTAGTGATGGAACTGGCTGCTGAGCACGACGTGAAGTTTTTCGTCCTTGTATCCACAGACAAGGCGGTTAAGCCCACTAACGTCATGGGGGCGAGCAAACGTGTGGCAGAATTGCTCCTTCAGTCCTTTCAGGGAAATGGCGCAAAGTTTGTGGCTGTGCGATTTGGAAATGTCGTCGGTTCATCAGGGTCCGTAATACCTCTGTTCCGGCGACAGATAGAGCAGGGCGGGCCTGTCACTGTGACCCATCCGGAGGTTAATCGCTTTTTTATGACCATACCCGAAGCAGCTCAAATGATCATACAGGCAGGGGCCATGGGAGTGGGCGGTGAGGTTTTTATCCTGAAAATGGGAACGCCAGTTAAGATTTTGGATATGGCAAGAGACCTGATAAGGCTATCCGGCAAAGAACCGGATAAGGACATTAAGATCGTCTTTACGGGACTTCGGGAAGGGGAAAAACTTTACGAAGAACTCATTACTGTGGGAGAAGGGATCACGCCGACGGAACACGAGAAGATAATGGTGCTTAGATCAGATGGATTTCCTAATGGTTTGAAGAATCCCGCCGAGTTGCACGATTGGCTGAATTCTGAACTACAAGAGTTATATGATGCGGCGCGTCGCCATGATGCGCTGGCTATAAAAAGAAAGCTTCAGGAGATTATTCCCGAATATTCACCACAGGAGATAGAGAGCATATTTAGATAAAGTGGCAGGCTATTTTGCAAGTTACCTCAAGGGGAGGCTGCAATAAAGTAGCCTGTCTTTTTTATGGAATAGGGCAGTGGCAGATACATAGTGCTTGTTCAAGATCATTTTAAAATTACGAATCAAGTCATAGACGTCCTTGTTATCCAACTGGGCGATATCGGGGATGTCGTCTGGACGACACCGACATTATGGGCTGTTAAGGAATCCTATCCAGGGGCCAATGTATCAGTTCTTCTTAGGGAAGGCTTCGGATGTCTTCTGAAGGCAGATCCATCAATACATAAAATCTTTGAAGTAAAGAGCATCGAGAGTAATGTTTTCTTAAATATCATTGATCAAGTGCGGTTGATTAAAAAATTGCGTAATGAGCAATTTGAGATGGTTTTTGATCTCCGTTCCGGCGATCGGGGAGCGATCATGGCCCGCCTGACTGGCGCCGCCGTAAGAGGCTCTCTCTATTACACGGGAGTTCCCTTCTGGCGAAATTGGCTCTTTACGCATCTCCTCATTGGGCTTCCCGCTCCGAAAGAGCGTGTATTGGGCGCCGCAGAGCAGTCACTTCGCATCGTCAGGGGTTTTGGCATTACCGGGAAGACTGCAGTCCCCAAGCTCTGGGTATCAGATCAGGTGATGGCGCGGGTTTACGAGCTGCTCGCTGAGTGTGACATGAAACCCGTGGCATCCGGCCCCTCCTATCGGTGGATTACTGTCAATCCGTTCGCCCGGTGGCTGTATAAGGAATGGCCCGGTGATAAATGGGTAAGTATCATCAATTGGCTATGGCATGAGTTTCACATTGCTACCGCTATTGTTGGCAGTAAAGGGGAAGAGGCCAGAGCTACAGAACTGGTGAAGAGGTGTAATGGCACTGTGTACAACCTTGCGGGGAAAACGACGCTGGCTGAACTGGCCGGCACACTCAGTCTGAGCAGCTTACATCTCGGGGTTGACAGTGCGGCTCCGAATATAGCCGCTGCTGTGGGAACACCGACGTTAACAATCTTCGGACCCTCTGATTGGCGCGATTGGGCACCCGTAGGCGATAAGCACCGCGCCGTCGTGTCGAACATGGATTGTGTGCCATGTCTTAAAAAAGGCTGCAACGGTTCCGAACGGAGTATATGCCTCGAAACTCTCGAAGTAAAGACGGTACAAGATGCTATCCGCGAGGTGTTGGAAACGAGATAACCTTAGTGAAATCTACTTGAGGATATTGCGATCAGTAAAGAAGATAAAATAAGATATTTTGATTCCCTTGCCAGAAAAAGAGAGAAATGGCTGAAGAAAGGGGATTACTATCACAAGGCCATAGCGAATTATATTAGGTTCCTTGTCCCTGCCCAATCATCCATCGTGCAGATGGGATGCGGTATCGGTAATCTGATCGCATCATTAGATGCTTCGCGCAGAGTCGGAATTGATTTCAGCCCAAAAATGATTGAAGTCGCAAGAGAAAAACATCACGGCGTTGAATTCCGTGTAGATGATCTAGAGGCTTTGCAAGCGGACGAGAAATTCGATTATATCCTTCTCGTGAACGTTATTGGTTACGTAGATGACATTCAAGCGTCTCTCTACGGTTTGAAGAAGATCTGCAAACCGGATACGCGGATAATCATCGTCTACTTTAATTACCTCTGGCAGCCAATTTTGAAACTTGCCGAGTGGTTAGGCCTGCGGATGAGAAGGCCCATTATGCACTGGCTGCCGCCTCAGGACATCCGAAATATCCTGAAGCTCAGTGACTTCGAAGCTGTCAAAGCGGATTATCAGATTCTCATGCCTGTATATATTCCTGTTATCTCAACCATCATAAACAGGATAATCGTGAAAATGCCTTTTTTCCGGAAGCTGGCGTTGAATGAAATTGTAATTGCCAGGACATGCGAGAAAAGAGGGGACGGGGGCGACACGACATGTTCCGTTATAGTTCCCTGCCGCAATGAAAAAGGAAATATTGAGAACGTTGTCAAACGTACGCCAGATATGGGAAAGCACACAGAACTTATATTCGTTGAGGGTCACTCTAAGGATGAAACCTTAGCCGAATGCTACAGGATTCAGGAGGCCTATCCCGATAAGGACATTAAGGTAATGGTCCAGGGTGGGAAAGGCAAAGCCGACGCCGTTCGGAAGGGGTTCAGGGAAGCAAAAGGCGATGTTCTCATGATTCTAGATGCCGATCTGACCATTCCTCCGGAATCTCTCCCGAAATTCTTTGAAGCGATTGTCTCGGGCAAGGGAGAGCTTGTCATCGGGAGTCGCCTTGTGTATCAAATGGAAAAAGAGGCCATGAGAACGCTGAATCTTCTGGGGAATAAATTTTTTAGCGCCATGTTCACCTACCTCCTTGGTCAACGGATAAGGGATACACTTTGTGGAACCAAAGTCCTCCGACTCAGGGATTACGAGAAGATCGTCGCAGGACGAAGCTACTTTGGTGATTTCGACCCTTTTGGTGATTTCGATCTGCTCTTTGGAGCCGCGAAACTGAACCTTCAGATCGTCGAGATTCCAATAAGATATCTCGAGCGGACATACGGATCCACACAAATTGACCGGTTCCGGCATGGCTGGTTACTGTTGAAGATGACGGCTTTTGCGATGAAGAAAATCAAATTTATATAAAGGAAAGCAATGCATTTATGAGAGGCCATCCTGGAAGCGATTGCGGGGGCGGACATGATGGTCACTGAAAAGCCATTGAAAAGATATTTGATATTTCGCATCTGTGCATGCTAAATTTACTCGCTCTTGAACATCTACACCTCATAATATATGTGAAGCCCTTGATATTACATTTCACTTCTCTGAGCTTACCTCAAGCGGATACCGAGGGCGCAAGATTATAATGCAGAATTGTTTAAAGTCATTGAAAGGAAGACAATGAAGACAGCGCTCATTACAGGCATAACAGGGCAGGACGGCTCGTACCTTGCGGAGTTCCTGTTAGATAAAGGATATGCTGTGCATGGCCTAATCAGGCGCTCCAGCACGTTCAACACCGATCGGATTGACCATCTCTACAAGGATCTTCACGATCCCTCAGCCCGCTTGTATCTCCACTACGGAGACTTGTCCGTTTCTGGGCAACTGACGGATCTGCTCCATAGCATCCGGCCTGACGAGATATATCATCTGGGGGCTCAAAGTCATGTGCGGGTAAGCTTCGACATGCCTGAGTATACGGGGGATGTGACTGGCCTGGGGACGCTCCGTCTGCTCGAGGCGATTCGCAAGACGGGAATCAGAACCCGGTTTTACCAGGCTTCATCCAGTGAGATGTTCGGAGCCGCACCTCCGCCGCAAAACGAGGACACGCCGTTCCAGCCCCAGAGTCCTTATGCAGCTGCGAAAGTATATGCCTATTATGTCGTAAGAAATTACCGCGATGCCTATAAACTCTTTGCATGCAATGGGATACTATTCAACCATGAGTCACCGCGGCGCGGTGAGACATTTGTGACAAGGAAGATTACCAGGGCGGCGACGAGAATCAGGCTGGGACTTCAACAGAAACTGTATCTGGGCAACTTGGATACAAAGCGCGACTGGGGGTATGCGGGGGACTATGTAGAGGCCATGTGGCTTATGCTCCAGCATGACCAGCCTGATGACTTCGTGATTGCTTTAGGAGAGACCCATTCAGTGAGAGAGTTCCTGGAAAAGGTATTTCAAAAGCTAGGTATGGACTATCAGGGGTATGTAAAAATTGATGCGAAATACTTCCGCCCCACGGATGTGAATATACTTCTCGGTGACGCGACAAAAGCGAGAAGGGTGCTCGGTTGGGAACCGAAGGTTGGTTTTGACGAACTCGTGGATATGATGGTGGACGCAGACATGGAACTCGCAAAAAAGGAAAAGACTCTGCGCGATGCAGGTTACGAACGTGCTGATAGCAGACGGTAGCTGCGTGTCCGCATGAAGTCTCGTTCCTAAAATCATTAATTTAGGGAAGGATCCGTCAAACGAGTGAAAGATAAACGCATTACAGTCACAGGGGGCAAGGGGTTCTTGGGAAAACATCTCCTAAGAAAACTCCAGGATCGAGGCTATCAGAAAATTGCCGTGGCGGATCTCCCCCAATATAACCTTGTTAATATTGTTGATGTTCGACAGATGTATGAAGACACAAAGCCCGATGTTGTCGTCCATCTCGCCGCAAAGGTGGGCGGCATCGGGTTTAACCAGGAACATCCTGCGTCCCTTTTCTATGACAACATTATGATGGGTCTACAGTTGATCCATGAAGGGTACCTAAGGAAGATCGACAAATTCGTAGCATTGGGAACTATCTGCGCTTACCCGAAATTTACACCGGTGCCTTTTAAAGAGGAAGATATATGGAACGGCTATCCGGAGGAGACAAATGCCCCCTATGGTCTGGCAAAGAAGATGATGCTCGTGCAGTCCCAGGCATACCGCCAGCAGTATGGGTTCAATTCCATATTTGTGCTTCCTGTTAACCTCTATGGTCCGGGAGATAATTTCGATCCCCGTTCTTCTCATGTTATACCCGCCCTCATCAAAAGATGCGTCGATGCCGTTGCCTCCGGGGAAGGAGAGCTTGTCGTATGGGGCACGGGAAAGGCAACGCGGGAATTCTTTTACGTGGAAGATGCAGCAGAGGCCATCATCTTGGCCATGGAAAAATACAACAAGAGCGATCCCGTGAATATCGGGGCAGGCTTTGAAATCTCCATTCGCGACCTCGTTGGTCTGATCATAGAGCTGACGGGATTCAAAGGCAGAGTGATCTGGGATGAAACGAAACCGGACGGACAGCCAAGGCGTATGCTTGACACAGCGAAAGCATACCATGAATTCGGTTTTAAGGCGCGGACAGATTTCCGGGTGGGACTGGTGAAGACCGTCGAGTGGTACAGGAGCCATCGCGATTTAAAATATGGCTTATAATTTGGGAGACTCTTGCAGAACACGTTCCAAGGTCTCATTAGCGGCTGATTATTACAGACCGGATAAAACGAGTTAAAAAAATCCGAGCACGTCTTGAATACAATGGTGCCTCTAATTAAGGCAGTTTTTTTGCCTCCTCAATCAACATAATCGGGATGTCATCTTTAATTTCGTACAAAAGTTTGCACTTATCACAGATCAAGCCATCTCCCGATTCGTTCAGGCGGATGTCACCCTTGCACCTCGGGCATACCAAAATATCCAGCAGTTCTTTGCTTATCGCCAATTCCTTCCCTCCCTTATAATTCCTGCTGTTTCAACCTTCTAATCCCCGTCCGGGGAGAAATCAATCAAAAAAGACCGAGTAGCCTATGACTCCCGAATTTGTCTCAATACCCCCATTAGGATCTGCAAGATTGGCATTGGACATATGCCGGAGGCGGTAACCTACATTGATGGCTGAGTCTTTTGTGAGATAGTAATAGAACCCGGCGCCTATAGTGTCGGCAAAAATAAACCCGTTGGCTTGTTTGCTTGTGACTACGGAAATATAGTGCGGCCCGACGCTGCCGAGGGCATAGACTGATAAATTGCCTATGATTGGATGCGTGTACTGGAGGCCAACGCCAACACCGAATTCGAAGTCAGTTTGCGGATTCACGACGGGATTGATCTGTGGCTCGAGGAAAACGGAAAGCGTTCCGCTATGATTCTTCAGTCCTGTGAAATATCTTTTCAGATCGACACCGAAATGGCCGATGAGAAAGACAGGCTGGTAGCTGCCCTCCGGAATGCTGCCTTTCCCGAAACCGGTGATAAATCCCATCTCTGTGAAGAATCTATTGCTGGCGCGACCTTCTTTCTGCACGTCTTCAGCACAATAGGCATAGTTTACGGAAAGAATAATGACGAAGACAACGAGCGTATTTAACAGCGCACCACTCCGAAGGCTCAACATTCTATTCACCTCGCCTCGATAATTTTTCTCTTACCGCATGAAATACTTCATCAATGGTAATGCCCGACATGCATTCCATGGATTCGCACTCTTTAAGGAAACAGGGGCTGCAGGATAATTTCCTCTGTATGACCACATGTCCTTTCCCATATGGGCCAGTCCGGGACGGATCGGTAGGACCGAAAAGGGCGATAACAGGTGTCCCCATAGCTGCCGCAAGGTGCATAGGACCTGAGTCTGTGGTAATTAGTAAGGCGCATCGCTGATAGAGATAGGCCAAGTCCCGCAGAGTCGTTTGTCCTCCCAGGTTGACAGAGGTGGCTCTCATCCGGGATTGAATATGCGCCAATTTGTCGCGCTCGGTACCCGTAAAGATAATGCGGACATTTAGATCTTCCGCAATCCGGTCGCATAGCCCGGCGAATTTTTCATCTGCCCAGAGTTTAGTGTCCCATAGCGCTACCGGGCTTACTGCCACAAACCGGCCATTCTTGTCAATGTCGTTTCTTTGCAGGAGTTCTTCCACTCTGTCTATGTTTCCTTGACCTATGGGTACCAAGAATTCCGGCTCTTTGGAATCCGCGCCTAGATACTGGAGGAAATCGAGGTATCGGTCAACGGCGTGTTTATTCATATCCTCGGGGATTTTTTCATTGAGGAAGAAACCGCTGAACTCCTGCATGCTGTCGTAACCCAGCCTTCTCTTGCCGGAACTGAGAAAGACAACTAGGGCGCTCTTGAAAAGCCCATGAAAATCAATTACCAGATCATAAGGCCGCGTTCTCAGGTCATTGATGAAGTTTTTAATTTCTCCTATGGGTTTTGTGATGCGGCCCTTCTTCAGGTCCCCAATCCATCGTTTCCTGTGAGAGACTATGACCCTGTCCACATATGGATGGTCAGAAATCAGGTCTGAAGAGGCATCTTCAATGGCCCACGTGATATTTGCGTCTGGATAAAGCCTTCTAAGGGCGGCCAAAGAGGGAAGTGTATGGATAACGTCGCCGATGGCGCTCAATTTGACAATCAGAATATTCATGGCAAGTTTTTATGAGATCGCTGCACGTAGTCAGTAATGTCAATCTTAAAGCTTTCTTGGGCGTCTCTTTTTCCGGTCCTCTATAACCCACTTAACGGCATCGAGAATATCTTCTGCGATATAGCTGGGCTGACAGATTTCGGAAGAGTCGGGCGTCAAGTCTTTCTGTATGGTGTTTAGACCATAGCCTGTCTTGACGAGGATTCCTTTTGCTCCCACCGCATGCGCCACTTGGATGTCCTTGAGCATGTCTCCCACCGTGTAAGAACGCTGAAGGTCAATGCGGAGTTCTTTCGATGCTTCGATAAGCATTCCCGCTTCCGGTTTTCTGCATGCGCAGGACTGCATGTAAACCCCGATACCTTCTGTCTGATGATGGGGGCAGTAGTAGAAGGCATCAATGAATGCGCCTTTTCCACGAAGTATTTCCTGGATGTGATCGTGAACCGTCCTGACGAATTCCTCGGTGAAATACCCCCTTGCTACCCCTGACTGATTGGTAATCACCACGGCCTTCATCCCACTCTCATTGATTAGCCTGACCGCTTCTGCCGTGTTGGCAAAGAGTCTCAGTTTGTCAATGCTGTCCACGTATCCCACTTCTTCATTCAGCGTGCCGTCCCTGTCGAAAAAAACTGCCGCATTCTTTTTCATTGCTTCAAAAGACCCCTCGCGGTTTCACACACTTCTTCAATACTAATTATATCCATGCATCTGAGGTCTGTCCGGCATGTATTTTTGAGGCATGGGCTGCAAGATGCACCTTTGTAGATAACTGCACTTCTGTTTCCCACAGGGGAGGTAGTGACAGGATTCGTCGATCCGAAGATGGCAACCGTGGGGATGTTTAAAGCCCCGGCAATATGCATCAGGCCGGAATCATTTGATATGAAAAGGCTGCATCTGGTGATAACCGCGATAGCCTCTTTCAGATTCGTTTTCCCGGCCAAGTTGACAAATTGGTGACTGGCATGCTGTTGAACCAGATCAGTACTTTTCCTGTCTTCGCTGCTTCCGAAAAGAATGACCTGCGCTGAAAGGTCTTCAACCATTCTGTCACCAACGGCGGCAAACCTTTCCGGGAGCCACCTCTTAGCCGGCCCGTAAGCGGCTCCCGGAGCCAGGCCGACAATGAAACTCTCCCTGCCGATATCATGTTCGCCGAGAAGCTTTTCTGACAAAATCTCATATTCCCTTCCCGGCCGCAGAAATACATCCACACCTGCTGATTGGCATCCGAGGGCCTTGACCATTCCCAGATAGTAATGGATCTGGTGCACTCTCCTTATGTCTTCCGTCCTCTGGACGGAATGCGTAAGCAGTAACCCCCTGCCATCGGAATTGTATCCCGCCCGGATGGGAATACCGGCCAGCCAGGTTATGATGGCTGCCTCTATGGCATTTTGCAAAAGGATGGCCGCATCAAATCTCCTGGCACTCAGTTCCTTCGCCAATCTAATTTTTCCCGCGATGCCAGAATGAACTCCCGGGCTTTGAAACTCAATAACTTCGTCGACCTCCTTGCAGAGATTGAATATCTCAGCAACCCAAGGCTTTGCGAGAACAGATATCTGCGCATGGGGAAAGGTATTTCTGATGGCACTGACTGCGGGGAGCGTCATGATTGCGTCTCCAATCCAGTTTGTGCCGCGTATCAAAATATTTTTTGCCCTGTCAAAGGGGATGCGCGTTGAGATTATGACTTTCATTTGTTGGCAGCACCCTGCCTTGGAGATAGATAGTAAAAAAGGAGAAACGTTCCAATAGAGAAGTTCCTTCTCAATTCGCGGGGTAAGGCACTAAAGCAAGTACGTGTTATATCTGCCACCGTAACCTTTTTCATTTCAGTCTCTCGAAGATTAACGTCTCAAATTCCTCGCGGGAAGGGAGCATTTCCATTTCCACCCTGAGGAAAAAGACATCTTTCAAGAAATCAGGGAAGTCTGTCAAACGGACGCCGTCTTTTTCTGTGGTGATTATGACATCAGAAGAAGAGTCGCTGCACCTTCTTTGAATATATGCAATATCTGCTTTCGTATATTGGTAATGATCGGGGAAGTCAATGAAACTCTTTACGGTCCAGCCTAAAGACTCGACAGTCCTGCTGAATGCCTCCGGTGAGGCGATTCCGGCAAATGCACAGACCTTCTTCCCTTTGATTGATTCCAGAGGATAGACGTCTCCCGTATCGGCGCTTATGATATCCTTGGGTCGAAGGTACACCGAAAGGACGGGGCGGAACCAGCCGATGCCCTGTTCCTGGTATTTTGGATAACGGCCATCTCTGGTTCTGTCTCTCCAAATGACGAAGTGGGCGCGATTCAATGCCCCCAATGGTTCCCGAAGCGGTCCTCTGGGAAGCAGGAATCCGTTTCCAAAAGGCAGCTCACGATCGAGGATGACGATGTCCACGTCCCTAAAGATACGTCTGTGCTGGAATGCATCGTCAAGGATCAGGATATTGGCTCTCAGTTTTTCTATGGCGAACCTGCCCGTCTGGATCCTATCAGGTCCGGTCAGTACTGGTATCCCCTCCGCAGCTTTGGCGATGAGGATTGGCTCATCTCCGGCCTCGATTTGTCCCATAATAACTTTTGAACCATCTGAGATAACATTCACAGTGGAATTGGCCTTTCCCCCATATCCCCTGCTTAACACGGCCGGTCTGTATCCTTTTTCCTTTAAAGATTTTGCCAACATTATCACCATAGGAGTCTTTCCGGTGCCGCCTATGGTTATATTTCCGATGCTGATAACCTTACAGGGCAGCTTGGTCTGCTTAATGATGCCGCAATCATACGTGCAGTTTTTAAAGTTTACGATAGAGCGGTAGAATAGAGATACGAAGGATAGGATTAGTGTCAGGGGGTTCAGAAAGGATGCATTAATATCGGAGTACCAGATTGTTCTCAGTTTATTGGAAAGTTTTCTCAACGCCGTTCCTGTTCTCATCTTTAAACTGCATGTTATAAAATTTGAAGTACTCTCCCCTTTTTTCCAGAAGCGATTCGTGAGTTCCCTCTTCGACGATCTCGCCATTTCCAAGCACCAGTATCCGATGGGCGTTGCGGATTGTCGAAAGCCGGTGCGCAACAATAAGTGTTGTTCTTCCTCTCATGAGGTATTCCAGAGCATCCTGAACCTCTATTTCTGCTTCCGTGTCAAGGGACGATGTAGCTTCGTCAAGAATTAGAATAGGTGCATCTTTGAGCAGGGCTCTTGCAATGGAGATCCTCTGTCTTTCACCTCCGGATAGTTTTGCCCCCTGCTCACCGATGACAGTATCGTACCCTTTCGGTAAGTTCATAATAAAGTCATGGGCGTTGGCTGCCTTCGCCGCCCGGATTATATCCTCGTCGGTCTTTTCGATGTTGCCGTAGGCGATATTATTTCGCACCGTGTCATTGAACAGGATGGTCTGCTGTGTGACAATGCCGATCTGCCCACGCAGCGACTCGATGGTGATATGGCGGATGTCATGGCCGTCAATTAGAATTTGTCCCCGTGATACGTCGTAAAAGCGCGGGATCAGATTGACGAGGGTCGTCTTGCCGCCACCGCTCATGCCGACAAAGGCAACAACCTCACCAGCTTTGATGGAGAGATTGACATTCTTCAAAACGGGCATTTCTTCGTAGCAGAAGGTAACGTCCCGGATATCAATGCCCTGTGAGACCTTCGGCAGCTCGATGGCGTCGGTTTCATTTTTTATATCCGGCACGATATCGATGATACTGAAAACCCGCTCTGCGCCCGCGATTCCCTGCTGTATCGTGTTATTCACATTGGTCAGCCGCTTTACAGGCTCGTAGAGCATGATTAGTGCCGTCAGGAAAGAAAAAAAAGTACCCGGCGTGGAAACGCCTTTTATCACCTCGTACCCTCCATAGAAGATGATAGAGGCTATGCCTATACCCCCTAAGAATTCCATCAATGGGCTGGATATGGCGTTTACGGAAACGGATTTCAAAGCAAGCTTGAAGAGGTGCTCATTTTCCTTTGCAAACCTCACGTTTTCGTACTCTTCCATGCTGAATGCCTTGACAATCCTTGTGCCTGAAATTGTTTCCTGGAGAAGCGTGGTAAGGCTACCTATGGTAACCTGGGTGCGTTTGGCGATGTTTCTCATTTTCGCGCCGAACTTGGCTATAGGATAGATAGCGAGAGGAAATATGAACATGGCAATTACTGCCAATTTCCAGTCGCGGTAAAAGATGACAAAAACGAGGCAGATAAGAGTAAAGGAGTCTTTAAGGAGACTTGTGACGGCTTCCGATACGGCTCCCTGGACGTATCCTACGTCGTTGGTAATCCGTGACATCAGAATGCCTGTCGGATGCTTCGTGAAAAATGAGAGTGACTGCATCTGTATCCGTCTGTAGAGATTATTACGTAAATCCGCTACAACCCGCTGGCCGATAAAACTCATCAGTATCGTTTGTGTATAATTGCAACCCCCTTTTATGAGGTATATGACAATGACAGCGACGGGTATCCACGTGAGCATGGCGGCGTTTCTTTTAAGAAATATCTCATCCAAGGCCGGCTTCACAAGAAAAGCCAGGGCAGACGTTGCAGCGCCGACAACAAGCATACAGAACATTGCCAGGATGAACTTCGGTGCGTGCGGCTTTGCAAGCTGTAGAAGGCGTTTAAAAATATCCACTCGTTAAGAAAACTCCAGGTTCAAATATCCAAACCTTAAAATATCAGCATCCTGATTCGTTCCACAATTAGTGTTCAGGGTTTATCATATCATATGCCAGACGGGCAACCTTTTCTGCCGCACCGTGGCTTCCCAGCATGTTCCTGATTTTTGACAGTTCCGCTTTGATATTTTCCATGCGCTCTCTGCTTGAAAGTATGTGGATGACGCTGGCTGCCATCTTTTCCGGGGTTGCATCAAACTGGATTAGCTCCGGGACAACTTTTTTTCCTGCTATGATGTTGACGAGACCGATATGATCGACACGGATTACCATCTTGCCTACATAATAGGAAGGTGCAGACACCTTATAAACGATAATCATGGGTGTCTCCATCAAAGCCGTTTCCAGTGTGGCCGTTCCCGATGCAACCATGGCTATGTCTGCACAAGCGATGACATCGTATACCTCATCAGGGATGAGTTTCACCGTTACGGAATAGCGCGCAATTACCTGTGACACGGAAGAAATATCCAGTGTATCGGCAAGAGGCAGCACAAATTGGACAGGCTTGATTTCTTTATTGATGATCTCCGCCGCCCCGAGCATTATGGGAAGGAGTCTAGTCACCTCTGATTGCCTGCTCCCGGGCAGAATTCCTACTGTTGTCACCCCTTCGGCAAGATCGAACTTGCGTAGCGCTTCTTTGCGGGGATACTTTCTCCGAACCACATCCAGAAGGGGATGGCCGACAAAAGTCGAATCCACACCGGCCTCCCTGTAGAGGTCGTCCTCAAAGGGGAGAATCACAGCCATTCTGTCGACTACCTTTTTGATTTTCGCGATTCTTCCTCTCCGCCACGCCCATACCTGGGGACTGATATAGTATAAAACCTTTACGCCATATTTCTTAGCAGCCTTGGCGAGAGGAAGGTTGAAATCGGGGTAATCAATGAGGATAAGAAGATCGGGTCTGTCTTTCTTCAGCGATGCCTTCAATAGAGACATAACTTTCAGTATGAATCTCAGTTTGGAGGCGACCTCGGTGAGTCCGACGACAGCCATTTCTGCGGCCTCCGCTGTCAGCTCGATGCCGGCTGCCCTTAATTTCCGCCCCCCAATACCATAGAACTTTATTTCTGGATCAATTCTGTGTATGGCCTGTACTAGGTTTCCCCCATGGAGGTCGCCCGAGGCTTCCCCCGCCACAATCATGATTTGTTTCTTCTTTGAACTTTCTTCATCTTTCTTGTCTTTGAAAAGGGGTAGTTCAGGGTGCATGGTTGATCACATTGCTTACCTGCTGAATCTCCTCTTCTTCCAGCTCGGGGAACATGGGTAGGGACAGCACCTCCGCAGCGCACGTCTCACTGTTCGTCAGGTTTTCCGTGCGAATATTCCGGCGGATGAATACCTCCTGCCTATGGAGAGGCACGGGGTAGTAGATCGCTGAGGAGACATTGTTATTTTGCAGGGCCTTCCTGACGTCGTCCCTGTTTCTTGAACGGATAGTAAACTGATGATATACATGCTTGCACTCAGGCAGCTCAAGGGGGAGAGTGATGTCGTCTCTCTTGATAAGTCTTCTGTATAAGTCTGCATGAGTGCGCCGCTTATTATTGAATTCTTCGATCTTTTTCATTTTGACTCGGATGACAGCTGCCTGTATCTCATCAAGACGGCTATTATATCCTAGAGTCTTATGATAGTATCTAATAATACTACCGTGATTACGGAGGAGCCTCATGTCTTTTGCCAACTCCTCATTGCCGGTGATAATCATGCCTCCGTCTCCATAGCCGGCCAGATTCTTACTCGGAAAGAAACTAAAGCACCCACAGTCACCCAAGGTTCCCACTTTTTGCCCTTTGTACGTCGCACCGAAGGCCTGGGCGCAGTCTTCAATGACTCTAAGATTATATTTCCCGGCCAGAGAGCAGATCGGATCCATATCTGCAGGATGGCCAAAAAGATGTACAGGGATGATCGCCTTGGTTTTCCTCGTAATCTTTTCCTCTATCTTGCCGGGGTCGATATTGAATGTGTCCTTGGCTATATCTGCGAAGACAGGTGTTGCTGAAAGAAGCGATATGACGTCCGCTGTTGCGATAAAGGTGAAGGGAGTTGTAATAACTTCGTCTCCCGGCCCGATTCCACAGGCCCGTAGAGAGAGGAGCAGGGCATCGGTTCCGCTTGCCACTCCGATGGCATGAGAGACACCATGATATTCGGCAATTTCTTTTTCCAGTTCCGCCACATTTTGCCCCAAGATGAACTGACCATGGTCAAGCACATTCTGTATAGCTGCATCGATGTCCGCTTTTAGGTTCTTATACTGTCTCGTGAGATCAACCATGGGTATCACGGAAGCAACTCCTGCGATTGTTTCACCTTTTCAATAATGAGAAGGGCTAATTCCAACGCATCCCTCCCCTCCCTTCCTGTGACAGGCGGCGGATTCCGGCTTATAACCGATTCAATAAATGATCGGATCTCTTCCTCTAAGGGATCACGTATTTTGACTTCCACAGGGTTGCCGCTTATTTCGACGCTTCCTCCCATACCGTTTGTCTTCCGCAGAGAGACCAATTCGCGCTTCCCATAATCGACTGCATGATAGCCGTCAAGCCCGAAGAATCTTATCTTCTGCATAGTTTTTCCCGTCACCCTGCTGGCCGTAACATTGGCCACGCAACCGGAAGAAAAAGTAATCCTCGCGTTGGCAATGTCCACCTTATCCGACAGGATAGACACACCCACGGCTTCCACATTCTTTACGGGTGACTTGACGAAGTGTAGGATTATGTCGAGATCATGGATCATGAGATCAAGAATAACATCCACATCAGTACCGCGTTCGAAGAATGGGTGAAGGCGGTGAGTCTCAATAAAAAGGGGTTTTCCCATAATCTTCTTCAGCGCGACTATTGCCGGATTAAATCGTTCGAGCAATCCTATTTGAAATATCAACTCTCTTGCTTCGGCGATGGCTATGAGTTCGTCAGCTTCCTCGGTAGTCGTGGCAATGGGTTTTTCCAAGAGGACGTCAATATCTGCTTCCAGGAAGTCTTTCGCGATCCGGTAATGGGATATGCTTGGAACGGCAATGCTGACTGCATCGACTGAACTTATAAGCTTGCGGTGATCGGACATGGCGAGGCAGTCGTACATTTCGGCCGCCTCTGCGGCACGCTCCTTCTTGATGTCAACCACGCCGATAATCCGGCAATTGGGCAACCCGCGGTACTTTTGCAGGTGGTATTTGCCTAGATGACCTATGCCTATCACTCCGATTCTGATTTCTTTCATATATAGGACAATATAATAAATTCTAAAACGTCATTTCATGGATGCCACTATACAATTGTCGTTTCGAACACAGCAGGGAAGCTTTCAAAATCATGAGATTTAAGAGTTATCTAGTAATTCCCCTAGCTGACCTGGTTTCGATGAACTCAACAAATTGCCTTACTTCCGGAATATCATCAACCTCGGCCTTGACCTTTGCGATTGCCGCAGAGAGAAGAAGAGATGATCTAAATACAATCCTGTAGGCTTTTTTCAGCGCTTGTATTGTTTCCTCCGTGAAGCCCCTGCGCTTCAGTCCTATTATATTGAGACCATACAGCTTTGCATAGTTACCGGAAGCCATGACGAAAGGGGGAACATCCTTGGAAACGGCAGACGCTCCGCCGATGATGCAGTGCGCTCCTATGCGTGTGAATTGATGTATGCCCGTTAGTCCGCCGATGATGGCGTGATCTTCTACGTGTATATGGCCGGCTAGATTGGCGGCATTAGCCATAACGATATTATTTCCCAGTTTGCAATTGTGTGCCACGTGGCAGTATGCCATGAGGAGATTATTATTTCCTAAGATGGTTACACCGATATCGGCAGATGTAGCACGATTAATGGTCACATATTCCCTGATTGTATTGTTGTTTCCTATGATAACCCGGGTCTTTTCCCCTTTGAATTTCAGGTCCTGGGGTATTGCGCCGATTGAGCTGAATTGAAAAATGCGGCATCCCTCTCCAATGTCGGTGTGGGCATCAACTACTGCATGAGGTCCGATAAAAGTGTTCTTTCCGATATGGACATCAGGCCCTATGACCGTATAAGGGCCGATCTCGACCCCCTCCTCGATGTGGGTCTCTTTAGACAAGATTGCTGTGGGGTGAATATTCATGATGGTTAATCCTTGGGACCACAAATCCTGATGTTTACGTTCCAAATAAATTCAAAACAAATAATCTTACGCACATTTGGAACCTGTCCAGTATTCAGGATTTGGCACGCTCGGGTTTATTTTTTTATGTCCTTCTCTAGGTTCTCCAGTCTTTTCAATATCGATGCCACATTTTTGCGCATTTCCGGAAGTTGTGAAACACATGCCTGTACTCGCAGCCATTGTCTGTGAGGCAAATGCGGTGAACCGGACACAATCTGGTTGGGGGGGACATCGTCATGAACACCTGACTGGGCGCCAACCATGACATGATCACCTATATCGATGTGGCCAACGAGACCTACCTGACCTCCCAGTATCACACCCTTTCCAAGCCTCGTACTTCCCGAAATGCCGGCCTGGGATACAATCACAGAGTATTCGCCAATGATTACATTGTGGGCCACTTGCACCAGATTGTCTATTTTCACACCCTTCTGTATCCAGGTTTTACCAATGGTGCCCCTGTCTATTGTAGTATTGGCTCCCACCTCAACGTCATCGTCTATTTGCACAAAGCCTACCTGGGGGATCTTTATATTTTCTTGTGCTGGCCTGGCAAAACCAAAGCCGTCACTGCCGACAATGACACCTGGGTGCAGGATGACCCTCTTTCCGATGATGCATCTTCTTAATACAACGACGCCGGGGTAAAGGATTGAGTCTTCGTCGATGACAACGCGACGACCGATGCAGACACCTGGATAGATGATAACGCCCCGTTCAATCCTTGTTTCCCGTCCTATATATACACCGGGATAGATAGTCGCGCCTCCTGAGACGATTGCGCCTTCCTCGATGAAGGTTCCCGTGCTAATCTTGGGTGGATCGTGGTCTTCAGGATAAAAAAGACCGAGGACACGGCCGAGGGCGACATAGGGATCACCAACAACGATCAGATTTCTGTCGTTACTCTCGATTTGTGGTGACACCAGAATGGCAGAGGCTTTTGTTGTCTCAATGTACTTTAAATATTTTAAGTTTGCGATGAAGGTCAGATCGCCCTTTCCGGCTTCATCGATTCCCCGGATATCTTCAATGACTACTTCCGGGTCTCCTTTGATCTTGCCTCCTAGAAAAGATGAAATTTCGCCCAGCGTCTTTTTCAATTTGGTATCGCTATCCTTCAGTTCTTCGGTTTGTAGGTCTTGTTGAATTCTTGAATAACCTTCTCAGTCAAGTTGTTCTCTTTCGCGAAGTAGGCAACGGGAATGCTGCCGACATCGATGATCAGTGTATATTTTTCCTTATCACCGATGAGATTTATTACCTTCAAGATGTCGGGGACCAACTTCTTAGAAAGCTCCTGATCTCTTGACTGAAGCTCTTCATTGGCATCCTTGACCATCAACTGGTAATCCCTGAATTTTTTCTGGTATGCTGCCTCTTTTTCCTTCATGGCGCTCTCTGTCAGAACGGATCGTTGCTTTTCCAGATCATCCTTAAGTTTTTTCATTTCGTCTTCCCGCTTCTGTATCATGACCTTATCTTTTTCGTAAAGCTTACTGAAATCTTGGCTAGCCTTTTTCCCTGCATCAGATTTGATCATGATCTCTCGCATATCGATAAAGCCTATTTTTTCGGCAGCAAATGCGTATCTGCCATATAGAGAAAATGACAGAACGAAAAATATCGTCATTATCAGCACACCACTTTTTTTCATAACCGTTTCCTCCTTATTAATTAGAATGAAATGGCATGTCTACATAGACACACCCATAGTGAATTCAAATCGGCTTGGAGATTCATCATCTTTCCGGTCAAGCACATAGCCCCATTCGAGCCTTAGGGGGCCAATGGGGGAGTACCACCTGATACCCACTCCTGCAGTTTTCCTCAGGTCGTTGAAATGATAACCGCTATCCCATGCATTGCCAGTATCGAAAAACACAACCCCCTTTATCCCTGCGTTCCTAATCAAGGGAAAGACGTATTCAAAGTTGAAACACATCATTGTAAAGCCGCCAATGGGATCATTTGTAACAGGATCTCTTGGCCCCACATCACGAAGTCCCCGGAGGGTATCAATCCCTCCCAGATAGTAGCGGTCATATATAGGGACATCTGACTCTGTAGTGCGTTGTATGAAACCGACTCGCCCGCGCACGTCGAACACCGTATCCAGAGGCAAGGGGTGGAACCATGAAGCTTTTGCCGTATATCTGATATAGTCTACGCTGCCCTGGAGGGGCCCTCCCGCGTAATCAATGCTTGCGCTGTTCCTGTAACCATTCGTCGGAAACATAACGTCATCAGTTGTATCCTTCATTACGGTGACGGATACCACGCTCTCCGTCGTTTTTCCCGCCTCTTGCTGGATAATAAACGCTGCGGTCGGCTGGACATCTGTGACATCATTCGTATAAAGTTTGTATCCCACATAGCCGGTTACATAAGGCCAGAGAGGATAACCAAAGGTCATTCCAAACCCCTCAGTTCTTAGATTGTAGCTGTCATATTCCCGGTATGCGCTCCAGAGGTCGAATTTGCTCCATAGGGGAATATCAAACAGCCATGGCTCGATGAATGAGAGTTCATACATGTTTGTTGTTCCACTAATGCCAATGGTTCCTTTGAGGCTTAGTATTTGTCCCCTGCCAAAGAGGTTCTGCTGGGATATCTGGGCGGTACCGATGGCACCGTCCTGGGCTGAGTATCCTGCGCCAATACTGAACATGCCAGTCGATTTCTCCTTGACGTTGATATTCACATCCGTCAGTGATTCGTTAGGGCCCTTTTCTGTCTGAAAATTTATCTCTTCAAAGTATCGCAAACGATTGAGGGCCATGTAGCTGCTCTTGAGCTTACTGCTGCTATAAAGATCCCCTTCGTTAAAAGTGAGCTGCCTCCTGATCACCTTATCTCTGGTTTTTGTGTTACCCGTGATCGTTATCACGTTGAAGAAGACCTCATTACCTTTCTTGATATTGAAAGTTACATCCACCGTCTGGGTTTTTTCCTGAGGTATAGTACGCGGGGTAACATCTGCATATGCGAAACCATCATCATTACAGGCTTGGGTAAGGTATTCCATATCTTTCATGATTGCTTCCCTGTCGTAGAACTCTTTCTTACGGATACTAAGTTTATTCAGTAGTTCAGAGCGTGAAACAGTCAATATGTCGCCTGTAATATCTACCTTCCCTACTTTGAATTGTTTTCCCTCCACTATCGGTATCTTTACATATATCCCTTTCTTGTCATGCGTAATTTCAGGTTCACCGATCTGAATGTTGATAAAGCCGTGATTGAGATAAAATGCAGTTATTTTGTCCGTATCCTGTTTTAGCTGGTCTTTCTTCAGGATGCCCGAGTCAGTGAGAAAAGAGAAAATGCTCTTTTCCGAAAGGCTCATCATGTTTCTTAATTCTTTGCTTGTAAATGCCTGGTTTCCCTCAAAGGAAATGGACTTGACATATAGTCTCTCATTTTCGGTAATGTTAAAGGTAACTATGACATTCTTCTCTCCTTCTTTATCGATAGTATACTTGATCTCTGCATTGTAGTATCCTTTGTTATCGTAGAGGGTTTTGATTTTTTCTGCACTGGCGACAATCTTTTCCGGGTTGAGGACTTGCTGCACTTTGAATGTCAGAGCTCCTTCAACCTCACTTCTCTCGATGGCTTTATTCCCCTTTATTCTTATTTCTGAGATAAGGGCTTTTTCTTTCAAAATAAATGTAATGGTCTTTCCCTCAGGACTGTCAGTGACATCTGCGGTAACATCATCGAAATATCCCATCTTGTAAATAGCTTTGACATCGGATGTGAGCTCTGATTCCGAGAATAGATTGCCCCTGGCACTTTTTATCACCTGGGTAAGCGCGCTGCTTTCAATTTTCTTGTTGCCCTTGAACTCAATCTTTGCTATTCTCATATATGCGGCTATCTTGAGGAGTATATTTGTCCGCAATTGAGCGGAGATGGAACTAATTGCGGCTGGGCCTTTGCCCTGCGCAAAGACTGAATACAGCGCTTTTCCCTCCTTTACGTTAATGACCCTGGTGTCAACGCTGATTTGCTCTCCGAAAGCGGAAAGACTCCCCGTGATTACGTAATCGGCACCTGTCTTCTTGCCCACATCGAGGGCAAGCGATTCATCAATCCGTTTGTTTCCCAAAGCTTTGGCCAGTGAATCTCGCTCAATTAGATGGATGCTTTTTGACTTGGCAAACTCCATGGAGAGCCCTTTGTAGATGGATTCCTGCAGATTAGCTGCATTTTCCCGGGCGTGAATTTCAAAGGGCATAATGGCAATTTTCTGCAGCTCCTCTGCAAGGGCATCATGATGATGTGCCGGTAGTAGAGAAGCCAAGAGAACGATGATTTTTATGAGAAATCTATTCTTATTCACAGTCATAAATCTTTCCGTCCCTTAAGCCTATGTTCTTTGACATTCTGTTGGCCAGAGTACTATTGTGGGTTACGACGATGAGGGTGATCCTTTTTGTTCTGTTGAGCTCCAGCAGGATGTCTTCTATCTTCTTACCCGTTTCGCTATCAAGATTTCCCGTAGGCTCATCAGCCAGAATGATTTCCGGTTCCATGATAAGTGCCCGTGCCACGGCAACCCGCTGCTGTTCACCTCCGGAAAGTTCACCCGGTTTGTGGGACAATCTGTCTCCGAGTCCCACTTCACGCAAAATTGCTGCCGCCCTCTCTCTTGCTTTTCGGTACGGTAGACCGTGAATCAGAGCTGGCATCATAGTATTTTCCACACTGTTAAACTCGGGCAGCAGATTATGAAATTGGAAAACAAAACCGATCGCTTTGTTTCTGAACTCTGCCAGTTTTTTCTTATCCCACTGGAAGACATCAATGTCGTCGAAAAGCACGCTGCCCGACGTGGGGTGATCAAGTGTTCCCAAAATATGAATAAGGGTACTTTTGCCTGCACCGGAAACGCCCAAAATGGCAAGAGACTCACCTCGAGATATCGTGAGGTCCAGGCTCTTCAAAACTTCAATCCTATTACCATCCTTGATAAATGTTTTACTTACGGCATTAAGTTTTATCATCAATAAAAAACTGAATTCCAGTATCTGAATTCTGGCATTTGGTATTTGTAATTCTGTTTCTCCGGCATTTGGCTTGACCCCGCAGAGTCTGAACGCCAGCCATTAATCAATCATATCTCAGGGCTTCCGCCGGGTCCAATTTAGAAGCCCTCCAAGAAGGATAAATTGTCGACAGGAAACTTATCAGCATGGTCCCTACGATAATGATGACTACATCACTGTAATTGACTTGGGAAGGTAACTGGCTCAGGTAATATACATCTCCGGGAAGTATTTTGAAACCGAAAAGATTTTCAATCGATACAGATACCTTCTCAAGGTTTAAGGCAACTGCAAGCCCTCCGATGCAGCCCATAAGGGTGCCGATAGCGCCTATCGTCACCCCTTGATAAATGAATATTTTCATGATGCTTGCTGAAGTAGCCCCCATAGATTTCAAAATGGCAATATCCTTGTTTTTCTCCATGACTATCATAATGAGTGTGCATATTATGTTAAAGGCCGCAACAAGAACAATGAGACTGAGGATGATAAACATGACTCGCTTCTCCAGCTTCAGAGCGGAAAATAGGTTCTTATTCATTTCCATCCAGTTTCTCGCCCAGAAAGGGAACCCCAGTTTCTTTTCTATGGATTTTGCGATGATATTGGCTTTATAGATGTCGTTAACCTTGATCTCAAGGCCCGTGACCCCTTCTCCCAAGTTTAAGAAGTCTTGGCAGTCTTTCAGGGAAACATATGCCAAAGTCGAATCATATTCATAGAACCCGGAGTCGAAGATGCCCACAACAATAAACCTTTTCATTTTTGGAACCATTCCCATAGGTGTGGAAATACCTATGGGAGAGATGATGTTCACGGGATCAAAAAGTAGAAGCCCCATGTTCTTTGCCAGTTCTTTACCTATTACAATACCCGGCAGCGCGGGTTTCTCCTTGCCAAGTTCCAGCGTACTGCGTTCTTTTTCAGAAAGATACGCAATACTTCCCTCGCGCATCTTTCCCAGATTTATGACTTTGAAAGCGCTATCCATCGATATGCCACGCAGGATCACCCCGCTTGTGCGACCCTCATTTCTCAACATGGCCTGACTGAAAATGAACGGTGTAGAGGCGACGACACCTTCGACTCGATCGACCTCGCTGGCGACCTTCTGATAGTCATTCATCACACCTGTGTGCTCCATGAGAACGACGTGAGAATTTATCCCCAGTATTTTATCTCGGAGATCGGTCTCGAAACCGTTCATTACGGCAAGGACAATGATGAGTGCGGCAACACCCAAGAATATCCCGGCAATGGAAATGAAGGTGATTATGGAGACGAATATCTGTTTTCGCTTGGCCCGGAGGTATCTGAGGCTGATGAAAAATTCAAAAGGCATGTCTAATCTTGTTCTTCCTTGCTTCTTAAAAGGGGGAAAAGGATAACGTCCCTTATGGAAGCAGAGTCCGTCAAGAGCATCACCAGCCTGTCGATACCTATTCCTTCTCCTGCTGTAGGCGGCATCCCGTATTCTAGGGTTCGAATGTACTCCTCGTCCATCTCGTGCGCCTCATCATCTCCGGCTTCCCTGGCCTCAAGCTGTGTCACAAACCTTTCCCGTTGGTCAACGGGATCGTTAATCTCCGAAAAGGCATTGGCGATTTCTTTCCCAAAAATATAAAGCTCGAATCTATCAGTCACTTCGGGATGATCAGGATTTTTTCTGGCAAGGGGAGAAACCTCAACCGGGTAGTGAGTTACAAAAGTTGGTTGAGTCAGTTTGTCCTCCACTTGCGCTTCGAATATAGCCATCATGACGATTCCTGGTGCGTCACCTTCCTTGATGTCCAGGCCGAGATCCCTTGCGCAGGCGATAATCCTGTGACTATCGGCCAGTACTTCGGCGTCTATCTTGCCATGTTGTATAATGGCATCTCTTACTGAGATCCGTGGCCACGGCGGGGTAAGATCGATCTCAGTTCCCAGGTACTTAAACTTCGGGGAGCCAAAGAGATCGCAGGCGATGAAATTAAACATCTCTTCGGTCAGTGACATCAAATCTTCGTATGTGGCATAAGCTTGATAAAATTCCAACATAGTGAATTCAGGGTTATGAAAAGTGGAAATACCTTCATTCCTGAAATTCCTGTTTATTTCGTAGACCCGTTCGAACCCGCCTGTTACCAGCCGTTTCAGATACAGTTCAGGGGCTATCCTGAGATAAAAATCCATGCCTAGGGCATTGTGATGTGTCTTAAAGGGGCGTGCCATAGCACCGCCCGCCTTGGGCTGTATCATGGGGGTTTCCACTTCGAGGAAATCTCTTTCCTCCATAAAGCAACGTATCAAATGTATGATGCGGCTTCTCTTGGCGAAGACCTCCTTAGTATGAGGATTAACGATGAGATCGAGGTGACGTTGACGGTATCTTGTCTCTATATCCGTAAGACCATGCCATTTCTCTGGCAGTGGTCGTATCGCCTTTGAAAGAAGCCTCAGTTCATCGCAATCAACCGTCAGCTCGTTCGTCCTAGTCCTGAATATCTTGCCAGCCGCAAAAATTACATCTCCTACGTCGAGCCTTTTAAACAGTGAATAGGACTTTTCTCCGACATTTTCCTTTCTGATAAATATCTGGAGCTTCCCAGTTCTGTCCTGAATAACGGCGAAAGAGCCCTTTCCAAAGTCTCGAATTGCCATCAATCTGCCCGCTACAGCAAATCTCTCAGCGATTCTTCCGAGGGCCTCACTGTCCATGTGGGCGAATCGGGTGATGATAGATGCGGCCGTGTCTTTGACCCGCGCATCATTAGGATACAGATCAATGCCGTCAGCCTTAAGGGATTCTATCTTTTCCCTTTTCTTCCTTAGTAGTTCGCTGTTTTCCATAGATGACTTATCCAGTTCATATGAATCGAGTTTCACTATATTTTTTTCGGGGATTAGTCAAGCATGATTTAGGATTTTAGGATTTAGGGTTCACAAGCGCTAAAGAGATGACTAAAGAGTTTGCGGTAAAGGATTTTGAGCTAAGGCGAGTCTTTCTCGACTCATATTTGAATCGAGCTCGACGTAAAGACAGTATATGAAATGCGTTATTAGAGATGTCGCGGTACTAAACTCTCAGCCGTGACTGGTTATTTTCCCCAGCTTGATGGCGCAGAATTCGCCACACATGGTACAGCCCTCTTCCTTTGCGCTCCTACTGGTTTCCAGAAGTTTTTTGGTTTTGTCCGGATCGATGGAGGCCTTGATCTGGCCCTGCCAATCGAATTCCCTTCTGCATCGTGCCATCATGACATCCTTCTCGATAGCACCGGGGATGTCCTTTGCTATGTCTGCAATATGCGCCGCAATCTTTGAAGCTATGACCCCTTGCCTGACATCTTCAAGAGATGGTAGGCGCAAGTGTTCCGAGGGAGTTACGTAGCAGAGGAAGTCCGCACCCAACGATCCGGCTATTGCTCCGCCGATTGCCGAAGTTATGTGGTCATAACCGGGTGCTATGTCAGTTGGCAGCGGTCCCAAAACGTAGAAAGGTGCGCCGTCACACAGACTCTTCTGTAGCTGTATGTTGGCCTGGATTTCATTGATGGGTACATGGCCGGGACCTTCAATCATGACCTGAACGCCTTCCTCTCTTGCTTTTTTTGCGAGCTCGCCAAGAAGGATCAGTTCCTGTACTTGTCCACGGTCTGTTGCATCAGCGAGACAGCCAGGCCTGAGACCGTCACCAAGGCTGAGAACCATATCATAACGTTTTGCGATTGCCAGAAGCCTGTCATATTCATCATAGAGGGGGTTTTCCCTGGCATTAAATGACATCCAGTTCCTGATGATGGAACCGCCTCTACTGACAATGCCTAAAATGCGTCCTTCTTCTTCGACACAAGCTACACTTCTCCTTGTCACACCGCAGTGCACGGTGATGAAGTCAACTCCATCCTTGCCATTTTCTTCGATAACCCGAAACATGTCATCAGCAGTCATCTCCGGTATAGCCTTCTTTGCCTCGAGCATTTCAGCGGCAGCCTGATATATGGGAACCGTCCCTACGGGAACGGTTGATTCTTTGATGATTGCTTGCCTGATTTTTCTGATATCTCCTCCAGTGGAGAGGTCCATGATCGTGTCTGCACCGGCAAGGACTGAAATTCTTACTTTCTTCAGCTCTACGTCCAATTCGACACGATCCTTGGATGTACCTATATTGGCATTGACCTTTGTTCTGAGACCCTTGCCTATTGCAAGGGGGGCTATTGCAGTGTGTTTTTTATTGCGGATCACTACGACAGTGCCCTTTTCAATACCTTCACGGATAGATTCAGGGGACACACCTTCCTTTTTGGCGCATAGTTTCATTTCTCGAGATGTAAAACCATTGCATGCTTTCTTTAATTGAGTCATTTTTGGAAACGCTCCTGTGACGAACTATATAAACAGTACGGGGCATACCCCTTTTTAAAGATATGCCCCACAAGAAATATTAAGCAGATTCTTTTCCTCCGCTGGCATTATCCAGATCAGGTTCCAAGGGTATATTCTCAGCCCGGTCGGCACCCCCACGTGTCTCAAATCATAATGCATTTTTATTATGAAATCAAGGTTAAATTAGGACAACAGGATAAATTAAACAATTGTCCAAATTTTGGATTGCTAAGATTCGTAATGTCTTATATGATTCAGAAACTCACCGGATGCAGGAAGGAGGAGAAGAATGGTTAATAAGGCAATATTGATTGGCAGACTCGGCGCAGATCCTGAGGTAAGATACACACCTGACGGGACCATGGTGGTCAATTTTCGCTTAGCAACTGATCTCCAGTGGAAGGATAAGAACGGAGAAAGGCTTCAGAGAACGGAATGGCACAGAATAGTGGCATATGGCAAATTGGCCGAAATCTGCAGCAATTATCTTTCCAAGGGGAAATTGATATTCATAGAAGGCAGGATTCAGACACGGTCTTGGGAAGACAAAGACGGTGTAAAACGCTCCACTACAGAGATCGTTGCCTCGAATATGCAAATGCTGGATTCAAAAAGTCAAACGCGGAGCCATGATGCAGCTGCCAATGGTCATGGCCTTGCTGAAGGCCCCGAAGCGGCGCCGGAGAATGATGTTCCCTTTTAGCCTGCTCGCGCCTTACTTCTTCTCGTCGACGCTCTTACGGCCTGAGACCTTGTCGTTCTCATCCGATTTACGGACTGATTTCTTGAAGTTTTTGATGCCCTTTCCAATGGCGCCGCCAATTTCCGGAAGCTTCCCGCTGCCAAAAACGATGAGAACAATGATTAAAATTACAATTAACTCAGGCACGCCTATTCCAAACATATTTTGGTGAACTCTTCTGATATCGATAACAAATTTAAAGCACTAAAACACCTTAGTCAAACCTCTAATCTTGCGGTAGCTTTAGGTGAACAACCTGACCTCGTTCACCCAAGTTACCCAGCGATTTTCCTTGAAATGTGATGTCAATACCGCCAGCGTTACCAATGTCAATAACAACAAGATGAGATGCATATCTCTCTATCTTTTCACCCGGTTGCAGTAAAACCTCATATGGCGGTTTGTTATCCGTGTTGACTCTTAACCAAGTCAGTTCTCTGGCTGCCATGATTATTTGATATGTTTCTGCCGTATGGCCCTGTTTTCTATCGATTACCGCAGATACTGTATCCTCCTGCTTCGCATTCTGCTTCTCTTGTTCTTCAGGGACGGCCAGTTGTGTTTGAGCTACGGGGATTGACTGGGCGTCTCCTGCCTTATTTCCTGTAGCCACATTTGCCTGATCTGGGGTCTCACTCTTGGGGATTTTTTCAATAGCATCATTGGTCTTCAAACTGAATGCCTTATTTTCCTGTTCGGACGTTCGATCATTCACGACGCCAATTAACGTTTCATACGTAGATAACGAAAAAGTGACAAGACCAATGGTAATAATGGCTAATAATCCCCATAAGGAAAACTTGTAGAACGACCTCATATATTTAGGAGTTTCTTTGATTTTTACGTCCCGGGAAGCAGGATTGAGTGTCTCCAGATATTGTGCATAACGAGCGAGAATTACATCGCTTTCGATACCTAGAGTCTTTGCATACGTCTTGATAAACGATTTCGTAAAAACTGGTGACGGGAGCAGATGAAAGTGGCCCATTTCTATGGCTGCAAGATTAGCTACGCTGATCCGTGTGCATTCGAATATATCTTTTAATGTAAGACCTTTGGATTCCCTGATAGATTTGAGATCGCTTTCTGTAGGACTTGGGCTCTCGTAGAGCCCTGTCGAATGCTGCGTGGCTTTTGTCGTATCGACCATGTTTCAAATATTCCTGTCACTGATAAAGCGGGAATTATATCAATTTAATAGGTCATTACCATCAATTTCCGGGCTCCGCAACAGAAAGATGCAACTTTCAATAAATGGGAAAGCTTGGTATATCTAATTATATTCAATAATAGGAGTTTGAGAACATTCGGCTAATTCTTATATCGGAGGTTCACTAAAACCCAAGGTACAAGTAAGGACCATAAACGGGACATGAATTTTCAACGCCGATTGAGGAAGCCCTGAATTCAAGATATCTTTTATAGGAAAAATTAGCTTATGGGCGATTACACTGAGCTTGTAATAGCTGTGGCAAGGGAAGCGGGGGTATTTCTAAAAGAAAGGCTGAATAAAAAGCACGTAATAAATTATAAAGGTGAAATAAATATCGTCACGGAGGAAGATAGGCTGTCTGAAGAAATGATTATTTCCAGAATTCACGAACGGTATCCCGATCATGACATTCTTGCAGAAGAATCGGCAGGAACCTCTCGACGTTCGAGGTGCCGATGGATAATTGATCCTTTAGATGGGACGACGAATTATGCCCACGGTTATCCGATTTTCTGTGTATCCATTGCGTTTGAAAAAGACAATGAAATCCGCGCAGGCGCGATCTACAACCCCATGTTAGATGAAATGTTTTTGGCAGAAAAAGGCGGAGGGGCATTCTTAAATGGCAGAAAAATTAATGTGTCAAATGCGAAGGAACTTTCCAAGAGTCTTCTGGCTACCGGTTTCCCCTATGACATAAGGTCTGACAGGAACAATAATATCAATTACTTTAAGGGTATGGCTAAAAGCGCCCAGGCTATTCGCAGGGCAGGGTCTGCGGCTCTCGATATGGCTTATATCGCAGCGGGCCGTTTTGATGGTTTTTGGGAACTAAAACTCATGCCATGGGATACGGCTGCCGGGTGGCTTATGATCATGGAAGCGGGAGGTATTGTTACGGACCTCTTCGGTGGCCCATTCCACCTTGAAGCTCCGCACGTTTTGGCCACAAATGGAAAGATACATGACCACATGATTAATTTGTTTAAAAAAATTGACCGAGAAGGCCTGTCATAAGTAAGCCCTCTTAGATCTTACTTGCCTCAGATTTGCTTAACTGAATGATTACATGCGAGTCATAGCCGCAGGAAAGAGCCATAGCCGGCAGTTGGCAATGCACTCACCGTTCCGTACCTTGATATTAATGGCGACTGAATCTTGTTTGCAAACTCTATAACTGATCGGATCACCTAACATGATTCTTATCCATCCACCAGTTGTAAAACCATGTGAACCGCCAGCAGGACTGGCGAAACTGGCAGGTGTGATGTATGGCCATGACATTCCCTGCAAAGTTATTGATGCCAATTTGGAAGGTCTCTTAAGCCTCCTCCTTGGGGAGGAGAAGGGAGCATATGAACACGCAAGAAGGATCAATGGTAACGACAGCGATATTCCGGAAAATTTCTTGAATACCTGGACGAGCCGTTCATACCGTTGTCTGGAAAGTAATATTGCTGCCTTAACCTCTCGTGAGACTTACAAGAATATTGATCGCTATAAGCGCGCCGTAATTGACCTCAACCGGGTTCTCGAAGTAGAATCTGCCCGTGGCGATGTGCATCTAAGTCTAGCCAATTACCTCGATCAGAATCTCTCGCCTATCAGAAGCGAAGATTTGATAAGGGCTTCTGAAATACCAGGACACAATCCATTCTATGCATATTTTAAGAAGCGGCTTCTACTGGCGCTGCAACAGGAATGCCATACAGTTATAGGTTTTTCATTAAACTATCTTAGCCAGGCACTTTGTACCTTTGCCATGATCGGTTTCTTAAAACGGCGGTATCCAGGCATAAGGGTAGTATTAGGCGGCGGATTGGTCACATCATGGTTACGGCGACCGGGGTGGTCGAATCCGTTCGGCGGTCTCGTTGACGACATGGTGGCAGGACCAGGAGAAGCTGCCATTCTCTCAATTCACGGTGCTGCCTGTAAGCAGTGTCATCATACCCCCAGCTATGCCATTTCATCCATAAAGGGCTATCTGGCTCCAGGGTTTATTTTGCCTTATAGTGCATCGAGTGGTTGCTACTGGACTAAGTGTTCTTTCTGTCCCGAGAAGGCAGAAGGGAATCCCTATGAACCGGTGCCTGTCGGCAAGGTAATTACGGATATACACGACCTCGTTCGGAGAACGAACCCCACCCTTGTCCATCTTCTGGATAACGCAGTTAGCCCGGCACTTCTAAATGCTATCACCGCATCGTCTTTCAGCTTCCCATGGTACGCATTTGCTAAAATATCCTCGCATTTGACGGACCTCGATTTCTGCAAGGCTCTAAAACGATCAGGTTGCGTCATGTTGCAGCTTGGTCTGGAATCAGGAAACCAGGATGTCTTAGATAGTATGCAAAAAGGATTTGATCTAAAAACAGCATCCGCAGCGGTCACTTGCCTCAAAAAAGCCGGTATTGCGACCTATGTTTACCTGATTTTCGGAACTCCAAGGGAAACTGAGACTGAGGCGCGCAACACCCTTGATTTTGCCGCCCGGCACAGCGGGCAGATAGATTTTCTGAACCTGGCAATCTTCAACCTGCCGGCTTACAGTCCGGAGGCACATGATCTCGAAGTGACTGACTTTTATGAAGGGGATCTATCTCTTTACAGGGACTTTTTGCATCCCCGAGGATGGAACAGGAGTCTTGTGAGGCAATTTCTTGACAGGGTATTTAAGAGGCATCCCGCCATCGCATCTATTCTGAGAAAAGTCCCGCCCATATTTACCTGCAATCACGCCCCCTTTTTCGTTAGACAAGTACACTAAATGTTTGTTTTGTGACGGCCGTCCCTTTTAGCGGACAGCAATTCTTTTATATTGATTTATCTTTCACTGTTCATTTAGTATGAAGGGAATTATTTGCTTATTTATTCTTCAAAAAAGCATGGAAAGATTCTCAATTGCCATGAGAAGGACAGACTGTACTTTGGTGAAACAAGATAGAATTGATTCACATTCAATTTACGAGAAGGAATCGATCAAAGTTTCGTCCGGCACGTTGAATGAAACTTGCAATTACGCGAGGAAAGAATCGTATACCCATGAATCGCCTATTGCGGAGATTGGCGATGCGATTTCGGTTAACTTGACGCCGGAACAATGTGATCTCCTAAAGTCAAACCGCTATGTGAAATATTATCTGGACGGAGATGCAACAACAGGCGCGTCTGTAGATATACAACGACACAGAGAGGGTCAGATTATTTTCACTTTCCAATTCAAGAAAGTAAATATTGGAACAATGCTCAAGGCTAAACATGTCGGTCAGATGCTACAGGTCAGCAACAGCCTGCTCACGAGTCTTGTCAAGTCAAAAAAGATCAGAAGCTATAAATTCGGCAGGCTCAGGCGTTTCTTTTTGCGGGATGTCCTTGATTATCTCTCAAAAAGTGGTGAGGTTTTTGGTAGTTTCGAGTCATAAAACTTCTGTAGGTTCGAGTGTCTCATAGAGGTATCGGGGAGGTAATGAGAGCATGTATTACGACTATTGGGGTCTGCAAAAAGCGCCATTTGACAATGTCCCTGATCCGACCATGTACTCTGATTCTCATTCTTCAATGGAAAATGCCATTGCTGAGACCCTGTTTGCCATAGATGAAGGGAATGAATGCATAGCGGTAATTGTGGGCGATGTCGGTCTAGGGAAAACCTTGTCTCTACGGATAATCATTGACTCTCTGGATCTCGATAAATACAAAATTGCACTGGTTGCCAACCCTGATATGTCCTTCATTGAGCTCTTGAAGGAAATCATTGGTCAGCTTTCCGGCACTAAGTGTGAAGAAAGGAGAAAAGTTGATCTCTTAGAAAAATTCAACAAGATTCTGTTCGATACTATAGATTCAGGGAAGAAGGTATTGATATTTATTGATGAGGCGAATGCTATATCGCCTACGAATTTGGAAAGCCTGAGATTACTGACGAATATGCAGGAAGACCAGAGAAATTTATTTACCATAGTACTTGCGGGACAGCTGGAATTGGCCAGAAGATTGGAACACCCTAAACGCGCCAACCTTCTGCAACGAATAGGGACATTGAGCAGGATCGATAAGATAGGGTCCGAGGATCTTTTAAAGAGCTACGTTGAAACGCGGCTTAGGTTAGCAGGGGGATCGAGGCAGATTTTTGCTGATGATGCATATGGCTTACTGTGGGAGTATTCTGAACATGGTGTACCCCGTTTGATAAACAAGATATGCAAGTTGTCACTAAAGGCCGGGGAGACAAATGAGTTTGCACTGATTTCAGGGGAGGTTATTCATCAGATTGGAGAACGCTTCCGACACTTGACGGGACCCGCTATCCCGAAGAGAAGGCCTAGAAAAAGACCTGAACGCAGTGTTCTCGAAGAAAGAATGGAGAAAGAAGCCGCACAGGTGTCCGATGATACTGAAGCACTTTCAGTAGATGCTTTTAAGGAGCGACGGCGTTCCAAGGATATAGCGATAACGCAAAAAAAGGAATTCGCCGCAGAAAAAGTGGAGCCCCCGGATATGCTTGCACCTTCTTCTGAAGCACCTGTGAACGTAAAAGACATTTCCATCGAAGTAAAGATAGGAGGTCTAGAAATCGCGGTGAATATTCCCCATCATATTATCAGGCAGGCTCAATCATCCACTCACGAACGTCGGATGCAGACGGCCGGGGTTCTCGCCGCTCAGATCATGAAAAAACACGAAGATCTGATATCTACATCGCCAATGGATCCTATTTCGGTATGGAGTTACATACGGGATTTTATCGCGAGCAGACTGGAATGAGAGAGCTGGACGAATCCGACCCTCTCTATTTAGGATTCTTGCTTTGTAAGTTCGTGAAGAATGTGTTGAGCCCCTGTATTGTGTGGATTTATGGAAAGGACTAAGTGGAACCGCCGGATGAGTTCGTCTTTCTTTCCAACATCAGGCTTTAAACGATAAATCTCATACTGGATCTTAGCGAGATTAATGTTGGCTTCTTCTTGGTAAGGGTTTAACTCGAGAGACTTCTCGTAAGCCTTGATTGCTTCCTCAGGTTGGCCCGTTATTTCGAAAATAGATCCCAAGTTATTCCATGCCTCGGGCTTCTTTGCATCAATCGCCAGTACATTCTTAAATAATCCGATACTCTTATTATAGTTGCCTAATTGGACATACAGGGTTCCCAGGTTGAAGAGGGCTTTTACATGAGACGGATCCCTTTCAAGGACGCCTTGATATTCTAGTATTGCTTCATCGAACATATCGTAGCGGTCGTATAGAAGGGCTAAAAGGAACCGAGGCGCCACAGCATCAGGGTCTGCTTCAATGGCCTTCTTGTACTGTTTGACGGCGCTATGATAGTCACCCTCCAATTCAAAGATGTGGCCTATATTAAACATTGCTTCAATATTGTCCGGACTTAATATTAGCGCCCGTTCGTACATCTGCCTTGCACGTCCCAACCTGCCCATTCTCTCATAGACGTATCCAAGGTTGTTGTAGGCCTCCGGATTGTTGGGCTCTAATTTTGTCACCCGCTCCAAACATATCAATGCCCAGTCGTAATCTTCTCTCTGTAGGTAAATGAACCCAAGGTTAACATATGCATCCGCAAATCTCGGATTAAGAATGATGCTTTTCTTGAAGGCCTCTATTGCCTTATCGGATTGTGGTTCAAGAAGGTCATATCTGCACCCTTCCATGAACCATTCTCTGGCTTCATCCTTTTGATCCATCAGAACACGCCCCTGCTGCAACAGAAATTCTGCATTAGAATATTGCCACAGTGAATTATCAAGTTCAGTCAATGCTTGTCAAGATTAATGACTGGCAAATTTTAGCAATCTTTTAAATATCCATTTTTCAGGCCGTCACTTTGCTATTTCCTTTTCGGTCAGATAACATGCCGGGTCGGGAGCCCAAATGTCTCCTGTGACGGCCTCTGCCCGGGCCCGGAAATTTCCACTACAGATATCAAGCCAGCGGCAGCTGGCACATCTTCCTTTCACGTATCTCTTTTTGTCTTTAAGTCTGAACATGAGCTCATTTGACGTATCCATCCATATCTCGCTGAAGGGACGTTCTCTCACGTTTCCAAATGAGATGCCCCTCCAGAACTGGTCAGCATAGACCTCGCCATCCCAGCTCACGCAGCCTATGCCGGTTCCCGAACTGTTGCCCTCATTTACCATGAGGAGCGACATGGCCTCCCTAGCCCGTTCAGGATTATCTTTCAGCAAGCGCATATAGACATACGGCCCATCGGCATGGTTGTCCACCGAAAGTATCTCTTTAGGCTTTCCTCGTCTGAAAAGGTCCATCGTCTTGTCCACAATAAGATCCAGGACGAGCCTCTTTTCATCTTGTGAGAGGTCATCAGCCACGAGTCTCGAACCACGGCCGGTATAGACTAAATGATAAAAACAGGCCCGTGGTATGTCTTCTTTCTCGATAAGTTTGAAAAGGGCAGGGATATCTTCAAAATTTTTCCTGTTCATAGTAACACGGATTCCCACTTTGATACCTTCGTCCCGGCATATTCTGATTCCGTTCATGGTCATGCCGAAGGCTCCCTTTACACCCCGGAAACTATCATGCGTCTTTTCCATTCCATCGATACTTACGCCAATATAAGAAACACCGATCTTTTTAAGATTATGTGCCATTTCTTTGGTGAGCAAAGTCCCGTTGGTTGATATTACGACCCGCATGCCCAGAGCTACGGCCAACTCGGCCAGGTCAGAAAGATCCTCTCTAATTATGGGCTCACCGCCGGAAAAAAGGAGAACAGGTGATCCAAAGGCGGCAAGATCCGATATGAGTTTCTTGCCCTCGTCTGTGGTCAATTCATTACTGTATCTGATGTTCCGGGAGCTTGAATAGCAGTGTATGCATTTGAGATTACAGCTTCGGGTCATATTCCAGACTACCACAGGCCGTTTATGCTTATCGCTTCCGTAACGGAGTGAGTCCATAGTTTCAGCTGCGCCACAGCACAGTTTTGAGATACTTATCATATATTCGTTTCAAAGCCTCATTTCATACACTGGCAGAGGCGAATCTCAGACCGTTTGTTGGCAGGCAATGCCCGGCGATTAAATGCTGCCGCTTCGGGAGAAGAGGTTATTTTGCTGCTGATCATCGATTTTATACTAGTCTATTGTCTAAATGCTTGCAACTTTTTATAAGCTAGTGCTTTACATCGTTATGTCAAGGGCAAAGAGTTACGCTTACGGCATGGACCTGACGATTATAAACTTGGAAGCTCTGAGGATAATTTACAGATGGACGTCAATCTCTTGTCTCTCCAGCCGTCTTTTCTGAGAAAAAAACCTGATCATTAACAGGTCCCATGCACGTTCTTGCTGAAGTCGGAGATATGTCCGTCCCGGGAGATTAAGACACCCTGATCCCTGAGATCACACAATACCTGCTGGATCTCAACTGCCTCTTATCTGGTATACTTGGCGAGTTCATGGACGAGGTCACCGTCCTCCGGCGGGGCGACTTCATGAGAAAACATAAAACGGTGATCAATCTGGTCCGGGATTGACAAGGGATAAGGTACTGCAAGCGTTATTCTGTAGAAAATAGCATGCAAGAGGAAAAAACTATATGAGTGAGCCAGATATGTGTCAAGTTCAAAAGAGCGCAGAATTTAAGAATTTCATTGATAAGGTCTTCTGTATCCTGTAGTCTTCATACATGACGAAATTATCATGTATTGGGCTAATTATCATTACCATTTACTTGGCTACGGTGGGTTGTAATTATAAAGAAGAGGCAGGCACCACCCGTAATCTGAAGGATTCAGGCCCCGCCTATGGAGACATTATGGTTGAGGGGTCCATTGGCGATGCAAGCAATCTGATTCCTATCCTCTCCTCAGACAGTACTTCTCATGAAATCTCAGGACTGGTATTTAACGGTCTTGTTAAGTACGACAAAGACATCAATATCGTAGGAGAGCTGGCCGAATCATGGGACGTCTCAAGGGACGGACTTGTCATTACGTTTCATTTGAGAAAAGGCGTTAGGTGGCATGATGGCTATCCCTTTACCGCCCGCGACGTCTTATATACCTATCAGGTTACGATTGACCCCAAGACACCCACGGCGTATTCAGGTGACTTTCTAAAGGTGAAGAAGGCAGAAGTTCTGGACGATTTTACCTTTAGGGTTACTTATAGTAAACCCTTCGCCCCCGCGCTCATGAGCTGGGGGACATCGATTCTGCCGCAGCACCTCCTGGAAGGGAAAGACATCACGACATCGCCACTGACGCGCAGTCCCATAGGAACAGGACCTTACATTTTTAAGGAGTGGGTACCGGGCCAAAAGATAGTCCTCATCTCAAACCCGGACTATTTCGAGGGCAGGCCGTATATAGACGGCTATATAATGCGGATCATACCGGATACGGCTACCATGTTTTTGGAATTGCGTGCAAACGGTATAGACAGGATGAATCTGACGCCCCTTCAGTACACAAGGCAGACAGAGAACAATCTATTCCAGAAGAATTTTAATAAGTACCGGTATCTGTCCTTTTCCTACACTTACTTGGGCTACAATCTGAAAAATCCACTGTTTCGTGATAAACGGGTGCGGCAAGCCATATCCTATGGTATCAACAAGGACGAGATAATCCAGGGCATCCTGCTGGGGCTCGGCAAAACGGCCACCGGCCCTTACAAGCCTGGTACTTGGGTCTACAACCCCAATGTAAAGACGTATCCATACGATCCCGCGAAGGCAAAAGAACTCTTGGCGGCTGCTGGGTGGCAAGATACCCATGGTGACGGCATACTGCGCAAGGATGGCCAACCCTTCGTATTTGAGATTATTACCAATCAGGGGAACGAGATTCGGGCAAAATGTGCAGAGATTATTCAAAGGCGTCTTTCCGAGATAGGCATCAAGGTTAAAATCAGGATTCTGGAATGGGCCGCCTTCGTAAATGACTTTATTAATAAGCGGCGCTTTGATGCCACAATCCTAGGCTGGACCATACCACTCGATCCGGATATATACGACGTCTGGCATTCGAGTAAGACAGGACCGCAAGAGTTAAACTTTATATCATACAAGAACGAAGAAGTTGACAGACTCATAGAAAAGGGAAGGGATACCTTCGACCAGAAAGAAAGAAAAAAATATTACGACAGGATACAGGAGATATTAGCGGAAGATCAGCCCTATACTTTTCTGTATGTTCCCGATGCCCTGCCTATTATCCATGCTCGATTTCACGGCATTAAGCCAGCGCCTCTGGGGATCGGGTATAATTTTATCAAATGGTATGTTCCCAAAGAGGAACAGAAACTGGTCATGACGAGATAAGAGTGGGTTACAAATAGAATCAATGGAACAGCGCAAGGAAAAATATGTTGAAGATCAGGAACTCAAAGACCAGATAATGAATTTCTGCAAGGAACGGGGAGCAGATATTGTCGGTTTTGCCCCTGTGGAGCGTTGGGATGACGCCGGGGAGGTACCGCCTGATTTCCGTCCCCGTAGCCTCTGGCCACCAGCCCGGACCGTTATCGTCATCGGCCTTGAAACGCCCCTTCCCATTGTGGAAACGACACCCTCCGTCTTGCATAGGGAGCTTTACCGTACAGCTAACCGAAAGCTTGACACATTGGCCTATGACCTGACCCGGCATCTCAACCGCATGGGACACGCCTCCTTTTTCTTCGGCCGAGATGTATACGCCAGTCTCAAGGCCCTGAGAGAGGTGCCTATGGCCGCATTCAGTCACGTCATGGCCGCGAAATACGCCGGCCTCGGTACCGTCGGTGTCAGCCACTGCCTTCTGACCCAGGAATTCGGTCCCAGAGTTAGGTTTGTCTCTGTCTTTACGACAGCCGTCATACCACCAGACCCACTCATAGAAAAGGAACTCTGCATCAAGTGTGAACTCTGCTGTCGCTGCTGCCCCAAGAAGGCGCTTAAGATGCGCAAAGACGGCGTAGTCGGTGATTACGATAAAATGGCCTGTCTGGAGATGGCTGAGGATTTGACTCAAAAAGGCTGCTACCCCTGCGGTATATGCACCAAGGTATGCCCCATCGGCAAGGATCGGGAGCTATACAGTCAGGAGGGTATAAAAAAGAAATATCTCAAGGAGGCTAAGGCCCTTGCCGCAAACCCTGATGATCCCGAATACAAGTCCTGGACGCACGTACGGAAATACGGACAGACAAGAGGCAATGTCGCCCCGAGTTCCAAAGGAGGGGGGCATGGGAAGGACGAGGTAACGTAAAGATGGCAATCACAAATCTGGAGCAGTTCTGTGAAAATTTAAGTGACCTCCTAAGGGTTAGACCGGATATATCAACACTGATCAGCACAGGCCGGTCGCTCGTCGGCGAACTGATGAATCAGACAGAGTGGTTCGGCGACATCCTTCGGAGAATGCTTTTTGATAAGGAATTTTCCCAGAGCCAGAAGCCAAGCATCTGGTCGAATGAGATTACCCTGCACAGGAGCCCCGACCGCTCTTTCCTTGTCCTGTGCTATATCTGGGATCAGGGCCGCCGTGATACCATCCATGATCACGGATCATGGGGAATCATCGGAAGCTTCGTTCAGGCCATCGGGGAACGCAAGTATATGCGCCTGGACGACGGCAAAAGAGAAGGGTACGCCGAATTGGAAGAAGTTTCATCTATCGTTCTTAATCCTGGTGAAACGACGTACGTGCTACCTCTGAATAAGGGAATCCACAGGATGGAAAATTTCGGAAGAGATACGGCCATTACTATAAACGTTTACGGACCGAACATCCGGAAAGGGTATGTCCAGTTCTTCTACCCAGAGATGAATTTGGTAAACAGGGCCTATCCTCCGGAAACACTCAGAGAGGCTTTGGCCGTCCGCGCCCTCGGGAGCCTGGCTGCGCCCTGGAGCGAGGAGTTACTGAAAGGTGTACTGGCAAGTGGCCTTCCCGATTACATCAAGAAGGAAGGCGAAATTTCGCTGGCCAGGATAAAAACGTGATTCTATTCGTTTGTGAAAACTCATCCGGGATCGAAGCCAATTGATCAAACCTACGCTGACTATAAATAAACTCATAAGCGGGGCATCCATTACTATAGTAGCCCTTGGCGATTCCTTAACGCAGGGATGGATGGTCTCGAAGGGTTATGTCGATTTTTTGAGAGAAATGCTTCGCGCGAAGTTTCCACAAAGCAGATTCAAGCTCGTTAACAGCGGCATACCCGGGGACACTGCAGATTCCGGCCTGTACAGGCTTAGGTGGGACGTTCTTCATCACAAGCCCAATTGTGTCTTTATACAGTATGCCCTCAACGACGCGTTTTCGGGATACTCGGAACTGCAATTCAAGGACAATATAAGAGGAATCATCGATAAGACCAGGGGGGCCGGCGATGTCGATATCATTCTTATAACCTCAGGATATATTGATGACGAACATGATAATAGCATCGTGGAAGGCTTCTATCGTCAACTCGAGGCACTAGGAGAGTGTTACGCGATTCCCGTTGCCCTAGTGCATAAATACTGGAGCAAGAAGGTCAGCGATGGTGTGCCATTTGAATCTTTGGTGCAGCATGACGGTGTACACCCCACAGAGGAAGGTTATAGGCTCATGGCTGAAGCAGTCATGAGTCTATTTGAGATAAATGAAAAAGGGCAGAACATTTAGCTTATTCATTGCCTGTAAATAAAAAGTCAGACACAATCTCCCGCGCAGCTGATTTTAGATCCCTGTTCGCTGTATACGAATGGAAGGTCAATCAGCCGATGGCGGCATTTATCGCCACCAAGGCGGCTTTCGGATAAAATAATGGAGGGGAGAAACCCTGCCTGTAGATCGTTGATTCCAAAATTTGTCAGGGATTCTTTCTCCGAAGTGAATCACCGTTCGGTAATGTTAAACTCGAACAAGCAGGTAGTCCAGTGCGACGATCAAGGTTAATATAACGGGAGGAACATATGTGAAATTTGATATTAAATAGTCATTGTTGAGAAAAGTGCGATACAAGCATGGCATCCAGCATTTTTTATTTCACTTATGATCGCATTTTGAGACGGCTCCTTAGGTAATCCTTGAATTCTTCATAGGTTGCAGAGAGTTCAAAAGGCTCTCCTATTTTCCGGTCAATGTCC
This sequence comes from Syntrophales bacterium, assembly GCA_035685925.1. GTDB lineage: Bacteria > Desulfobacterota > Syntrophia > Syntrophales > UBA2185 > Fen-1135. The sequence continues at coordinate 57,434 of DASRZZ010000136.1, forward strand.
TTCATGCTTTTCGGCAGTTCAGGGCTTATTCCCAAGAGGTCTTCGATTTCATCAGGGAATTTGGCCGGATGGGCTGTCTCGAGGGATACGCATAAGGGGAAATCACCGTATCGTTCCATGTATATCTCAAGGCCTCTCCAGCCTACAGCTCCGTGTGGTTCCAGCAAGATTCCATACTTATCATATGTTCTTCTGATCGTTTTCTTTGTGTCCTCATCGGTGATGCTTACTGAGAAAATCCGTCGCCTCATTTCATTTATATCCGGGTATCTATGGACTGTGCCCCCGCGATCAACTGTTCCCCCATATAGGTCGAAGAATCGGGCGAGATTGCTTGGATGACCAACGTTCATGGCGCTGGAGAGGCAAGCTCGAGACGGAGATATTTTTTCATACACGCCTGTCTCCAGAAATTTAGGGAATTCATCATTCTCGTTAGTCGGCATGACAAGCTTTTCTACAGGGAGGCCCATCCTTCTTGCATATTCGCATCCCAGGGCGTCTCCGAAGTTTCCCGACGGAACAGAAAAGACTATCTTGTCACCGGCTCCGGCAAGTTGTGAATAGGCGTAGACATAATAAATAATCTGAGGGAGGATCCTCCCGAAATTAATGGAATTTGCCGAGGTCAGGTTAAAGGCCGCAAGAGACGGGTCCGAGAAGGCCTGTTTGACAAGGTTCTGGCAATCGTCAAATTTGCCCGGCACAGAAATCGCCTGGACATTCCCTCCGATCGTGTCGAGTTGTTTTTTTTGCCTGCCACTTACTTCGCGCTTCGGATATAGTATGTACACGTCGATACCTTCGACACCCTTGAAGGCTTCACCAACGGCGCTTCCCGTATCTCCCGATGTTGCAACCAAGACATTCAGCCTCTTGCCCTGATCGCGGAAATAGCTCATCAGGCGGGCCATCATTCTCGCCGCAAAGTCCTTGAAAGAGGCAGTCGGACCCTGATCCAGCCTCATGATGTATTTACGGCCAACCACTTTCTCGAGCGGGACCGGGTAGTCGTAAGACTCTGCCACAATCTTTTCCAGTATCTCGTAAGGGATTTCATCTGCAAGAAAGGCTGTCGCGATAAGCATGGCAGCTCTCGTGTAGGGTGTGCCCTTGAGTGCCGTTATGCTCTGCATGGAAATGAACGGGACGGGATCCGGCATGAAGAGTCCTTCATCAGGCGCCTGACCATGGAGGAGTGCTTTCCTGAAAGAAACAGTCTTTTTCCATGGAACAAGGCCGGGAATACCACTCAGATTTCTATTTGTGCTGTAGTAGTGAATGCTTTGCGACATGATAACGAAAAAATCCTTCTGAGATATTTCACCTTACAGTGCATATGCGCGGATTATAACTACCATAACAGTCGTAATCAATCAAATAGGCAAATTTTTTCTTGACAATGTCGTTCTTCTAAACTAATTACTACTTAAACAATAGAATTAGTAGTGATCATACATAAGATAGGTTATGAAACTTTCCACGAGAGCCCGGTACGGAGTTCGGTTGATGGTTGCCTTAGCCCTTAATTACGGCAAGGGCCTTGTGTTTCTTAAAGATATAGCCAAGGGAGAGGATATTTCTGAGAAATATCTAAGTCAAATCATCATACCCCTGCGTGGAGTCGGTTTGGTGAACTCCAGCAGAGGGGCATACGGGGGATACAGCCTTGCTAAAGACCCGTCGCAGATCACCATGAAAGAGATCATGGACGTCCTGGAAGGGGACTGTTCCCTTGTGGACTGTGTGAAGAACCCTTCCAAGTGTCCGAGGGTGCCCATTTGTGCAAGCCATGAAATTTGGGCGATCATAGGAGGAAGAATTTCAGAGACCTTGAGTTCGATAACTCTGGATATGCTGGTCAAGATGAATCAGGAGAAAGCTCAAAGGGCGATGATGCACAATATCTGAAGGATGAGAATGTCAAACGAGCCCTGGAAGAAAAACACAGGCGAATTTTGGGCTGAAAGTGCTAAGAGTTTACAATGAAGAGAATATATCTCGATAACGCAGCGACAACCCCGACAGATGAAAGGGTATTAGAGGCCATGCTGCCCTTCTTTTCAGAGATGTATGGGAATCCTTCAAGTCTCCATGCTTTCGGTCAGGAGGCCAAGTATGCCATTGAGGAGGCGCGGTACATCGCTGCGCAATTTATAGGCGCTCGGCAGGAAGAGATTGTTTTTACAAGCGGGGGCACTGAAAGCAACAATACCGCAATCAAAGGCGTAGCCTATGCGAGACGTGATAAGGGGAATCACATCATTACTTCGAAGATAGAACACCATGCAGTTCTGGAACCGTGTCATTTTCTGGAGAAACAAGGGTTTGAAGTGACCTACATCCCTGTTGATCAATTCGGCCTCGTCGATCCTGCAGATGTGAAAAAGGCAATCACGGGGAAAACGATCCTTATTTCCGTTATGCACGCCAATAATGAAATAGGGACAATTGAGCCAATTGCGGAGATCGGCAAGATTTCAAGAGATAAAGGGATATACTTTCATACCGATGCGGTTCAGACCTGTGGTCATGTCCCTGTCGATGTAAGCGAACTGAGCGTCGATCTCTTCAGCGCCTCCGGGCACAAGCTGTATGGACCGAAAGGGGTCGGTATCCTTTACATAAGGAAAGGCGTACGCATCCTTCCCTTCATGCATGGCGGCGACCAAGAACAGGGCCGCCGAGCTTCGACACATAATGTGCCGGGGATCGTCGGTTTCGGAAAAGCTGTGGAACTGGCAAGGGAGGAGATGGCCAAAGAGATGGAGCAACTGACCATGCTCCGTGATAAAATGATCAAAGGTATTCTCACAGGAATTGAATATGCGCGTTTGAACGGGCACCCGAAAGAAAGGCTCCCGAATAACGTCAATGTTTCCATTTCATATGTGGAGGGCGAATCCATGCTTTTGAATCTTGACATGGAAGGGATCGCCTGTTCAACGGGGTCTGCGTGTACGTCATCGTCTCTGGAGCCGTCGCATGTTCTGGCGGCGACCGGCTTGTCTCATGAGCTCGCCCACGGGTCTTTGAGATTTACCTTGGGGAAGCTGACCTCCGAGGAGGATATCGACTACACCCTCACACGCCTCCCTGTCATTATTGGTAAATTGCGCGCCATGTCTCCTTTGTACAAGAAGGAGGTTAAGTAATGGAATACAGCGAAAAGGTCATGGAGCATTTCAGAAATCCAAGAAATGTTGGTGAAATTGAAAATCCCGATGGGGTTGGAAGAGTGGGGAATCCTGTGTGCGGCGATATTATGGAACTCTACATAAAGGTTAAAGATGGCGTTATTACAGATGCAAAGTTCAAGACCTTCGGCTGCGGTGCCGCCATTGCCACTAGTTCCATGGTTACGGAGCTTGTAAAGAACAGGACGATCGATGAGGCCCTGAAAATCTCCAACCGGGCCGTAACGGAAGCCCTGGGTGGACTGCCGCCCATCAAGATGCACTGCTCTGTCCTCGCGGAAGGGGCGCTCAAAAAGGCCCTTGATGATTACCGAGGGAGGATTTCAGTTCTGACGTCTGGAGAACAGGCCAAAAAATTGCTGACCGCGGTGAATAGTGGCGTATAAGATGAGTAAGAAAGTTTTGGTGGCCATGAGCGGCGGGGTTGATTCATCCGTTGCGGCCATGATTATGAAAAAGGAAGGGTATGACGTCGCCGGTGTTACCATGTGTCTCGGCATCAGAGATGGAGTGGAGCGCGTGAGGTGCTGTGGCCCCGCCGCCGTCGACGATGCGAAAAGGGTCTGTAACCGGCTTAAGATACCCCACTATGTCTTCGATTATTCCGGAGAGCTTGAGGAAAAGGTAATAGCGAGATTTGTCAATGAATATCTGATAGGCAGGACACCGAACCCCTGCGTTGACTGCAATCGTTACCTTAAATTCGGGAGCCTCTTGGAAAAGGCGAAGGCTCTTGGGTTCGATTTTCTAGCTACGGGACACTACGCTGTAATTGAAAAGAATGACGGAAGATTTTTTCTGAAGAAACCGCGGGACAGGAGAAAGGATCAGACATATTTTCTCTATCCTATTCCTAACGATGGCTTGAGGTCCATACTGTTTCCTCTTGCATCCCTGACCAAAGATGAAGTCAGGAAGATGGCAACGGAGGCTGCCCTGCCCGTTGCGCAAAAGCTGGAGAGCCAGGATATCTGTTTTGTGACGCAAAAAAATTATCAGGCATTTCTGTTGGAGCGGGTGCAGGATTTAAAGCCTGGTTTGGTTTTAGATGTGCAGCGAAATGTCTTGGGTAACCATAGGGGGATCGTATTTTATACCATCGGCCAGCGGGGAGGTCTGGGCATCAGCAGCAGGACCCCCCTTTACGTTACCTCCATAAATTATGAAGACAATAGCATTATCGTAGGCGAAAAGAAGGACCTTTCGGCTAAAGGGCTTGTTGCCGGAGATTTGAATCTGTTTACTGAAAACTTGCCCCGCGAGGTTTTAGCCAAGATCAGGTACCGGAAACGAGAAGCGCCCTGCACGGTAAGTCTCGAGGGCAACACTGTCAGAGTAACATTTGCGGAAGAGCAGGAGGCAATAACTCCCGGCCAGTCAGTGGTCTTTTATGCGGATGACCGCGTTCTCGGAGGGGGAATCATCGAAGAGGTTTTGCATGGAAGTTGTTGAAAAGATCAACCGATTACGAAAAGAGAGAAATGCCGTTATCCTTGTGCACAACTATCAGATACCCGAGGTTCAGGATGTTGGGGACTATGTGGGCGATTCCCTTGGGCTGAGCATCCAGGCATCACAGACCGCTGCGGACGTTATCGTGTTCTGTGGGGTCTATTTCATGGCGGAGACGGCGAAAATTCTTTCACCGGAAAAGACTGTCCTCATTCCGGATATCAAGGCGGGTTGTCCCATGGCGGATATGATTACTGCCGAAGAGCTCAGGAAACTGAAGAGAGAACATCCCCAGGCAAAGGTTCTCTGCTACGTGAATACAACTGCTGAAGTCAAGGCTGAGTGTGATGTCTGTTGCACCTCAGGGAATGCGGAGCAGATAGTGCGATGGGTTTCTCGGAGCGCAGATGAGATAATCTTCGCTCCAGATCAATATTTAGCCCATTATATATCCACCCAGGTTGGAAGGGATTTTATTTCCTGGAAGGGTTACTGCCCGACACATGTGAAAATACTACCCGGAGATATTGCAAGAAAAAGGGCGCTTTATCCCGGTGCCGAGGTTTTAGTGCACCCGGAATGCACACCGGGTGTCACGAAGTTGGCTGACAAGGTTCTCTCGACAGAGGGTATGATGAGGTATGCAAGGGAAACGAAGACGAAGGCATTCATTATAGGGACGGAAATTGGTATTCTCCATCGTCTGAAAAAGCAAAATCCCGAGAAATCTTTCTATCCGGCATCGGAGCTGGCGGTCTGTCCAAATATGAAATTGACGACACTGGAGAAGGTATTGTGGGCTCTGGAGGAGATGCATCACGAAGTTACTGTGCCATCGGACATAATCAGAAAAGCGAAAAGCAGTCTCCAAATAATGCTTGATCACTAGATCGATTGTAAGAGCAGGATGTAGTTATGGAGCCATTTGACATTACCGTTATAAGAAAAGGTGAGCGGGAGAGAGTTCCCCGACGTGTCTCGGAAGAAGTTCCCCTTACCATAGAGGTGAACGGGAATGAACTGGTCACATTGCTCTCAAGCCCCGGGCATATGGAAAACCTC
>DASRZZ010000137.1:0-4291 GCA_035685925.1 Syntrophales bacterium
TGTCCACATCGACATTTGCGACAATGTTGACGCTCATTCCGGGATTGATCTCTTTCAACTTTTCCGACTCGGCCATGCAAGCACCTTTTTACAAGACAAAGCGATTATGAGAAATTTGTAAATACAACCGTAACAAACAAAAAGAAATTTTTCAATTTATAACTGGAGGCATTTACCAAATAATATGCGCTCATTGTTATTGCCTCATCGCTTCCTTTCCTTCTTGCATGAATCAGACGATAAGTGCACCACATTTTTGTGCCGACAGACTGTCAGCCGGGTGACTTCCCTCTCTTTTTACTATGAAATTTTTACGAAAAATCTTTGCGTCTTATGACATTTTGAGTTAAAAAGATACTCGTCTCATCAATCTACATGAGAGGTGTAACCGTGGACGATAGATTCAGCACAATAAATAAGGAAGTTAAGCAAAAGTTTGTTCTCGTAGGGACATCGCTGATCGTCTTTCCGGCATTGATCCTCGTATACATGCATTATCAGGCGGACATAACGTTCAGCTATTATGTCAGTACTCTTTTCATCATCATCGGCCTAATAGTTCTCACCGGTCTGTACATTCTTTACAGCATTTTCAATAACGTCTTTTCCTTCGCAGAGGCTATTATTAAAGAACTGACCGAACAGGCAAACCGAAGCAATGTGGAACTCTCGGCCATAAAAGACATGGCAAATAAAGCCTTCCAGAACAGGGACTTTGAGGACCTTCTTGAGGCTTTCCTGGATGCGGCTTTATCCGTTACAAACTCTCAGATAGGCTCATCATTTGTAGTTGATCCCGAGAGCAACCGCATGCGTCTGGTCGGTTCAAGGGGAATAAAAGGCTTGAAAAAGGGTCAGGTAGTCGACATCGATGACTCCGTCATTAAGCATGTAATCACCGAAAAGAAGCCTCTCCTTGTGAAGGATATAGAAAAAGACCCGAGGACCAAGAAAAAGAACGACCCCAAGTACGGCTCGCCTTCGTTCCTCAGTATACCCATCTCAGCCAGGCACAAGGGCGACGTAATGGCCGTCATCAACCTTTCACGGAAGAAGACAGAGGAGTCCTTTGATATGAAGGACGAGAAGCTCCTTTCAACCATGTTGATTGATGTCAAATTGACTCTGGAAAATGCGATGCTGCAGTCGCAGGTGGCAGATTACATAGACGATATGGAGAAGCGCAACAATCAGCTCGAGCAGGAGATCGCTGAGCGGAAACGTGCGGAAGAGATGCAGAAGAGGCTTCATGAAGAGTTGATGCAGGCAGAAAAATTGGCAGCTGTGGGCACATTTGTTGCCGGCATTGCCCACGAGGTGAAGAACCCTCTCGCCATAATCATTCAAGGCATAGAGTATCTCAAGACGTCGACCGGCCCGGATGATCCGCTTCTTAATGACGTCGTTGAAAGAATCAAGAAATCGGCACACCGAGCCGATTCCATCGTAAGGGGGCTGCTCAGCTTCACCCGCCAGATTTCAATTCAAACAGAAAAAATGGATATCAAGCCTGTAATTGAGGAGTCCCTGTCATTCGTGGAGAATCAAATAGGTGCCAAACATATAAAGGTAGAGAGGCGATATTCCCCGGATGCGCCCCCTGTCAACATCGACAGTGATCAGATCAAGCAGGCCTTCGCAAATATCTTCCTCAACTCCGTTGAGGCCATGGAAGACGGCGGAACGATAACGATAGATGTGCAACCTGTCAAGAATGAGTCCAACGAGCAGTATCTGCAGATCGCTTTTTCCGATACAGGGGTCGGCATCCCGCTCGACAAAATCGAAAAGGTCTTCGACCCTTTTTTCACAACTAAGGATAATCTGGGAAACACCGGTTTAGGTCTCTCCGTCACCAAGGGAATAGTCGACAAACACCACGGCAAGATCAGAGTGGAAAGCATGGTAGAGGAAGGAACGAAAGTCATCGTCGATCTTCCGGTCAGTTAGATCGGCTGCCACAGCCGCGGACAGGGACTAAATGAGCACATTTCCGAAGGAGCACACGTTTCGCCAGCGGATAGAACAAAACGGTTTGATATTGATAGCTCTTTTCATGATACTGATATACTGGGTCATTGATTCTCTGACCTCGGAACAGGTTATGACGCGCGTTCTGATAGCCTGTTTTGTAATCATATACGGGGTCTTCACACAGACCCTCATCAACTCTCGCAAAACTGCGCTTGAAGAAAAAGAAAGAACGCAAAGACAATTGATACAGTCCGAGAAGCTGGCCGCCCTTGGTATAGTGTCTGCAGGCATCGCTCACGAGGTGAAGAATCCGCTTGCAATCATCATCCAGGGCGTCGAGTACCTGCGAACCTCAGCGGACTCCGACACGCATGTGACAGACGTTCTGGAGAGGATCAAGAAATCTGCATTCAGGGCGGATTCCATCATTAAGGGTCTTCTGAGTTTTACGCGCCAGATACCTATCCAGGCGGAGCAGGTCGACATTCCTTCTGTCATAGAAGAGACGCTGTCATTTATCGATCACCAGTTGAAATTGAGGCATATAAAGCTTATAAAAGATTTCTCGCTCAGTGTGCCCAAGGTCACGGTTGACGGCAACCAGATTAAACAGGTATTTCTGAACCTGCTCTTGAACTCCATCGATGCCATGGACGACGGGGGGACAATCACGATCGTCGTCCAAACCGTGGAGAGCGCCTCCGGTGAAAGACACGTACAGATAACACTGACGGATACCGGTTGCGGGATACCCAAAGATAGAATTGAAAAAGTATTCGATCCCTTTTATACTACAAAGAACGCTTCCGGTAATGCAGGCTTGGGACTTTCCATTGCCAAAGGAATCGTCGACAAACATCATGGCACGGTAGAGATAGAGAGCAAGTCGGAACGAGGAACATGCGTCACCATCGGATTGCCTGCCAGCGATCAGGTTCAGTAACAAACAATCTCGTTCCATCGGAGAGGAGAGCATCATGACGGAAGAGATGAGGGCAGAGAAGGCACCTGCTAAGAAAAGAATACTACTCCTCGACGATGAAGAAGATTTTTGCTTCTTTGTCAAGCTCAACCTCGAAAAGGCCGGGAGGTTCGAGATACTGACCGCAACAAGCGGTCAGGAGGGCGTCACCATAGCCTCAAGGGAATGCCCTGATCTTATCCTTCTCGACATAATCATGCCGGAAATGGGCGGCGGTCAGGTTGCAGAACTACTCTTCGAAAATCCTAAGACGAGGAAGATACCCGTTCTCTTCATTACCGCTATCGCGTCGAGGCGGCAGGTTCAATCACAAGAAGGAATCATCGGCGGAAAAAATTTCATTGCCAAGCCCGTGACGCCCGAGGAGCTGATGTCCAAGATAGACGGGGTCTTCAAAGGCATTCAGTGATATTTTAGGTGAAAGTGTAGAATAGATTATGTGATCGACTAAGGTAGCAAAGACGAAGGGGGGTAGGCACATCGTCCACCCCCCTCTTTTTTTCTGGTGAGCCCTGTCGGGCTCGAACCGACAACCTACTGATTAAGATTGCATCCCGCGAGTTTCCGAACTTCCTCATTTCTTTGCATATCTTTGAATATATTAGACTTACGTTTAGCAAGTTTTAGCAGATTTTGTCAGATTTTAACTAATTTTGGAAAGTTTTTCTCACACAAAGTCTCACACAAGAATATTGTCTGCTCTGGCTTACTTCGATCCGCATATATATTATTGAATATCAATAGATCGGCTTTTTCAGCCGATATGCAACATTTCACCGAGTATTCCTCAGGCTGAACCAGATCAAAATTGAATTGGGCGAAACAATACTTCAGCTACAGATGTTTATGGCCGGTATGCGATGATCGATGAAGATAGCCAGTTGAAAGCTTCTCTTTTGGTAGTGGTCAAGTCATGTCCATCATGGGCGTGGCAAGATCAAATTGCCATTGTGTAGTCGAAATGTATTGACATACGATGAGGTCTCTAACTACGATCCTAATGACGATCGTCAGGTTTCCATCAATTCAATAGTAAGGCGGCTTGTCCCTAGTTAACGTGCAGTGACACATATCTAAGAACAGACTTAAATTACGGGAGGAGGTAAAATCATATGAAGAAGTTTCTTGTTTTGATTTTTGCGGTAGCCTTTGTTCTGGGCGTAGTGGGTTTTTCTTTGGCAGCTATGAATGCTTATCATGGGACGATTACCGCGATAAGCGGTAATAAAGTAAGCGTAAAGGACGCGGCAGGCAAAATAGAGAACATCACCGTGAGCGGTACACCTGGCGCGAAAGACTGGAAGGTTGGCGACAAGGTAGTTGTTAATGATGGCA
>DASRZZ010000138.1:0-12900 GCA_035685925.1 Syntrophales bacterium
TGATGTCCGGAGAAAAATCGGCAATCGCACCAACATACGACCCCTTCGTGGCTACTCGCCTCGAATCAAAAACCATGCCTGACTCCCCAAGCTCCTCTATCATTAATTCCGCGTCCGTCGGAACATCTTCAAGGATCAATACTTTCAATTTTTCGGACATGTTTTAAGCCTCCAAACTCTCTGGCTCGCGGAAGATTTTACGCAAAAGGCTTGAATCACAACATGCAGATAAGATATCTCTACAATCAGCCAATCAACTTCTTTTTCAACCTAGATCTCATTATACGGTGTTATATTCATCGACACCCAGTATGCTCCGATATCTGCGACAAAACGTGAGAATGCGGCCGCCTGCATGGGCTTCACAACGTAGCTATTCGCTCCGCGCATGTAGCTTTCGATCCTGTCCTGTGCTTCATCGGAGGAAGTAAACACAACAACTGGGATATGCGTTGTCCGTTCATCGGCCTTGACGCGTTTCAGCAGCTCCATGCCGCTCACCTTAGGGAGTTTCAAATCGAGGATGATCAGCTTGGGAAGACGAATGTCCGTCTTGGCAAGGCATCCTTGCGGCCCAAACAAATAATCGAGAGCCTCCGCGCCGTCGCTTATGGCCCTGACCCTGTGAGAGATATCCTGCCGGCTGAGGCTTTCGAGTATCATCTCAACGTCATGAGGATTATCTTCGACCAGAAGAATATCAATGGCATCCATGAAAAAAGCTCGCTCCTTCATGTCCAGTTTCTACTCCCCGGATTCAAGGCGTTCCGGCCATACATAAAAGAATTTCCTTCTCTATTCAAGCCTTAGTTTTTATTCTGCCTATAAAGGAAAAAGTGCAGCTTTTCGATATTTCCATATGATGGCCATACAGGGAACGATAAATGATGAAGACCTTCATGATATGCTCCCTATATCTTGAGGAGATTCATCCCATTTCATGCGTTCAACTTGAATCTGACCTTGCGGTGCGAAGACTTAAATTGTTAATGTAACATTTTATTCACTAATGCGATTGGAGGGTGAAAACAATAGGGATTTATTGGCAGCTCATTGGTAGTATTTACCTACCATTTTAGCTGCATACTGACAGGCTCTCTTTCATCCCGGTCAAACATCGCTGAGAGGGAGCTTACTATGACTCTGGCATACACAACTTCGATTTCTCATCGCGCCCAGATTGATCACCGTCAAATATTGTTTTGTTCATCGAAAGCCAGTATTCTCCGATATCGTGAACATAACGCGAGAACATATCAGCGTCCAGGGGCTTTACAACGTAACTGTTTGCGCCGTGTTTGTGGCTTTCTATCCTGTCCTGCAATTCGCCGGAAGAAGTAAATATGACAGTGGGAACATGCTTTGTCCGCATATCGGACTTGATGCGTTTCAGAATCTCCAGGCCGCTCACCTTGGGCAGTTTCAAATCGAGAATGAGCAGCTTGGGCAAACGAACATCTGCTTTTTTGAGGCAACCTTCAGGACCAAAAAAATAATCCAAGGCTTCCACGCCATCGTGTATGGCACGAACCTTGTCTCTTATACCTATTCCTTGCAGGGCTTCCAGTATCAGCTCGGCATCAGTGCTATTATCTTCAACGACCAAGATGTCTATGTCATCCACAAAGCGAAATCACTCCTTCATGCGTGGCACAAAAAGCGGAAATATCACTGCATTTAATAGTTCAAGTATAACATAACCCAAGCCTTAGATTTGTCTGTCACGGGCGGTTGTTCAGAGAATCTTGTTCTTGCAGCCTCTTAATTTTTTTTCAAATAATCAACCGCAAATTTACGTGCGGCACTTTTTTAGCCTCGGCCTCTCCCTCCGGGCTTACTTTCGCGATAATCTTTTCCATACTTCTGGGGCATGTCTAACAGATGGACTACATCCCCGGGTTTGTATTCTATTCTGTAGAATGAATTCCCCGCAATGGATTGACTGAGCAGCTCCTCGACCTTGGCTTGTATCCGCAGCCGTGCTTGATCTGTTCCTTTTTTATTCATTATTCATTTTCCCCTTCATAAAAATTGGTCGTTGTGAAGTCAAAATCCACAATATGTATAGGGAACGGAAGTATCGGGCACACACTTTAGGCTTTCAAAATTTCTCCCGGTTATTGTTATACTGATAAAACTATTGAAGGGTTAAAGACAATAGTTATTAATTAAATGGCTATTGATAGGTGTAACCTACCCTTATGACCAGACTGATGATGCAAGTTTATCTCATCATTATGCATCGTAATTCAAGCTGGGTTTCAATATCTTTTTCCTTTATCCTCTCTCGGAAGATTTTTTTAATTTCCTGACATTGAACTGCGTCGTTTCTGTATATTACGCCAATGGGAATCCTGTCACCCCAGAGTTCCGCAGTTTTCAAGGCCTCATAACGGTCATCTATGGGCTGTTCATTCTTGTATACCCTCTCCCGCAACCATTGGTATGTATTTATCTTGTTAAAAGTAACGCAGGGCTGGAGAATGTCTACAAGGGCCGTCCCTTTGAAAAGAATGGCTTCTTTAATAATCTCTTTCATGTGTTCTCTCTCGCCGGCGAAGCCGCGTGCTACGAACGGCGCTCCCATAGTAATAGCCAGGGCCACGGGGTTCAGAGGGATGTTCTGGTTCCCCTGGGGTGACAGATCATTCTTCACGGACAAGTCTGTCGTAGGAGAACTCTGCCCCTTGGTCAAGCCGTATACCTGATTATTCGATGTAAGTATCGTGATATCCAGCCGCCTTCTGATAGTATGAATGAAGTGATTTCCTCCTTCGCCATAGTTGCAGCCGTCGCCAGAGTAGGCGATGACGGTAAGGTCAGGTCTGGCGAGTTTGATCCCCACGGCAAGCGGCAGCGCCCTCCCGTGGAGGCCGTTGAAGTAGTTGACCTCCAGGTAATGGGGCATCTTGGCGGCTTGTCCGATTCCCGATGTGAATACGATATCTTTCATGGGAATGGAAAGCTCAGGGAGGGCTTTTTCCAAAACGTCCCGGATGGGGAAATCGCCGCAGCCGGGACACCACGCCATATCTGTTCTCTTCATCATCACCATTCCTCACGTCAACAATTTTTTCAGTTTATGATAGAGCTCTGAGACTGTAAAACATTCGCCATTATATTTCAGCACGGGATGGGCAACATTAAGACCCAATTCACGTTTCAGTAGCCCTGCGAACTGACCCCTCGCATTATTTTCCACACAGATGAGCCTCTTCGTTTCCAAGCCATAGGGCGCAACCATTGCCGCAGTGAGGGGATAAACTTGCGGGAAATGTAAAGCAGAGGCGCTCTGCCCATCCTTTATGATCTTTTCCAGTGCCTCCTTCACGATGAGTTTGTTGGACCCCCAGCAGACGATTACAGAAGCGGCGTTCCTGTCACCATAGAATGTAGGCGACATGAAATCTCTCGCAAGCATGGCAAATTTCTTCAGTCGCTTGTCCACCATGCGAGCCCTGAGACCCAGGTCTTCTGTGATTTTCCCTTCTTCATCGTGCTCATCGGAATCGAGCTTGACCATGGCATCGGAAAGCCCGGGATAGGTTAACGGTGAGATGCCGTCTTCTGCAAGCGAGTATCTCTTGTAGGTAACATCGAAGACCGGGTAATCACGGCCAAGGCACTCCTTCGGTATGTCATCATCCATGACCTGGATGGAGTCGGCGAAATACTGATCCGTCAGAATAAAAACGGGTATCTGGTAGCGGTCAGCAAGTGTGAAGCTTTCTCGGGCGATGGCGATGGTTTCATCGATTGAGCCCGGTGCAAAGATAATCCGAGGAAATTCTCCGTGGCCTGCATGAATGACCAAGTTAAGCTCCCCCTGTTCAGTCCGAGTGGGAAGTCCGGTAGCCGGGCCGGGCCGCTGGCCAACAACGATGACAACAGGCGTTTCCGTCATGCCTGAGAGCGAAACCCCTTCCTGCATCAAAGCGAAGCCACCACCGGAAGTCGCCACCATCGATCGCACGCCCGCATAGGATGCACCCAAGGCCATGTTGATGGCGGAGATCTCGTCCTCGGCCTGTTCAAAATGGACAGGCATCGTGAGGGCAGCCGTAGAAAAATAGTGCATGATGGCCGTGGCCGGCGTCATGGGGTACCCAGCCATGAACTGGCAGCCGCCCAGGATTGCCCCTAAGGCTATGGCCTGATTCCCATCGAATTTGCAGTGAGCACCTGCCATGGGTCGGAGTGGATATCTTCCCGCGAGGTTGGACCGCTTGGCGTAGTCAAAGCCCTTCTTCAAGTATTGCCCTATTTCGCTTTCGGCAGCCTCTGTCGCTTTTTCAAAACTCACGCCGATTGCGGCAAGCACGCAGCCGACAAGAATCATGTTTGCGTATTTTATGTCCTGGAATGTTTCCCGGGCTTCTTTTTCGATCTCTTTTGTCAATTCCCGGGAAAGATAGATACCGTCTGGGTGGAGGTCCGGCCTGTGCCGGCCCTCCGTCTCTCCGTCGAGAGCGATGACCATATCCCATTTTTGCCCGCCTAGGGCATGAACTGGCTCTTCAGAGATACGGATCATATGGAAGTTGTGGCCGCCACGGATTCTGGACATGTAGTTCTTGGTGGCGAAAAAATAATAGTTGAGTCGTGACAGGATTTCCGTCAGGCTGAGTTCGACAGAAAAAATGCCCTGCCCCGCCTCCCCGCCGATGACGACGTTAAATTCCATGAATTCCTCCCTATCATAGAGAAACTAGATTCTGTGGGATTTCGCCTCCCAGGTTATGAGAAAAGAACACTGTCAAAAAGGGCCAACTACACTGTTTCTCTAGCTAAGATAAATGGGACTAACATGTATATTTCATGGATTCACGTAGTGAATATAGTCAATATTATTCATAAATTCGCCAGTGTGTTCCCGCAGCTTGCCGGTGAGAGCCTCAATATTTTCCCCAAAAATGTTGACCAAACTCCAGAACTAATCAGCCAGAGTCACCACGTAAGCGGCGCCGAGCTTTTTCACATGTTCTTCCGTATTCTCAAAGAAGTTTAGGTGGTCCTCTTCTTCACCGAGAAGCTTCTCGAAGAGCTGTTTGGAGATTTGATCCTTCTCAGCAGCGCAGACTAGGGCAGCTTCGTTGTACATCTTGACGGCGTAACTCTCCAGATTGATGTCTGTTACCAGACTGGCCTCAATCTCCTGGCCTTTCTGTATATCTGAATCGGGCTTGGTGGTGGGTACTCCTTTCAAGAAAAGAATTCTTTCCGCCAAGGCTTCGGCATGCTTCATTTCCTGAATAGCAATCTCTTTCATCTTCTTGGCGAGCTTGCCAAAATCCTTGTCTTCCAGTTCATAGTGCTGGGTCATGTACTGAGTAATCGCGGTTAGCTCTCTTGATCTGGCGGCGTTTAATAAATCAATGACTTTCTTGCTCATGACTACCTCCCTTAAGTTATTTCATCCTAGTGAAAAATCCGTATAAGGTCCAAAAGGCGGGATCGACCATCTAAGGATTTCACTAATCAGCCTCTTCCCATCCGGATCCACATCACTGAGACAATAGTCGACGGCGCACTAATATATCACTTCGCTGATGACACGGAGGAGGTAGATCTTTGCTCCGTATCGTTTCACGATATCGACTGCTGTCTTTAATGACCTGTCCGCATAATTTGGAATAATCTGTCGGCTAATATTCTCTCGGGTTCAAACATCGGGCTCTGCCTTCTTTCTCTTGCGAGATCTCACGGCTCCCGTGAGACGCCACAGGAAGCTCATGGGACCTGAAAAAATAAACCTCGAAAATGATTTCTCTTTGCACAAAAAGAACGGCATCTTATTGTAATATAAATAATTTAGTCGGCAGCGGAAGGCAATGGTCGTTAAGTAGTAGTTTAATGGTAGTAAGAAACTGTCACAAAGATTACCTCACCTGCCATGGGTGCGAGGGGTACGACCTCGGACTAAAACCCTTTATTCTTGACAGAGAAAAACATAATTTTCTATACTTAAGTTGCAAGAAAGGAACTGTAGAGCAAACAATAAGTACTGTGATTAGGTTAATACCGGCTTGTTAAAAGAAAGTTCACAAACCAGAAGAAATGAGGAAGCGGGACATGAAAAAAGAAGCGATGTTCTATGAAAAATATAAGGATGGCATCCTTCATTGCTTTCTCTGCAACCACCACTGTAAAATTTCCGAAGACAAATTCGGTTTCTGCGGAGTGCGCCGGCATGAGAATGGGAAGCTTTATACTTACGCCTACGGCAATGTCATCGCTTCCCATATCGATCCCATCGAGAAGAAGCCGCTGTACCACTTCCTCCCCGGTTCAAGATCTTTTTCTATTGCAACCATAGGCTGCAATTTCAGGTGCGGCTTCTGCCAAAACTGGCAGATCTCACAGCTTTCTATAAAAAAGGGCGATTTCGCAGGTTACGAAACGAAGCCGGAAGATATAGTCCGAGGCGCACTCGAAAACGGCTGCAAATCCATATCCTATACGTATACGGAACCGACAATCTTTTTTGAATATGCCTACGATATCTGCAGGCTCGCAAAAAAGGATGGCCTTTACAACGTCTTTGTCACCAATGGCTACATGACCAAAGAGGCCTTGGAAACCATTCACCCCGTCCTTGACGCCGCCAATTGCGATTTGAAAAGTTTCCGGGATGATTTCTACAAGAAGGTCTGCGCCGGAAGTCTCCAGCCTGTTTTAGACTCTATAAGACTCATGAAAAAACTCGGCATCTGGGTCGAGCTCACAACGCTCATCATCCCCGGCGAGAACGACTCGGAGAAGGAACTCAACGCCATCGCCGCCTTCATCGCTCAAACGGGAAAGGAAATCCCCTGGCACATAAGCAGGTTTCATCCGGACTACAAGTTCGACGCCTATGAACCTACATCTTTAAGTATTCTCAGAAAGGCAAAGGAAATAGGAGAAAAGCACGGGCTTCGTTACATCTACATGGGAAACGTAAACGAAGAATCGGATACTTACTGCTATAACTGCCGTGCCATCCTTGCAAAGAGGGGCTATTTTACCGTCAAGGAATCCCACGTAAAGGACGGGAAATGTGAGTTCTGCGCCGCGCCGGTAGAAGGCCGATGGTAGAGAGGTTATTATATATGCAGAAAAAAGCGCTGCTTATTGTTGATATCCAGAACGATTTTTGCCCCGGCGGCGCCCTTGCCGTACCTGAGGGAGATGCGGTAATCCCCATCATAAACAGTATATCTGGCCGCTTCGAAAAAGTAGTCGCCACCCAGGACTGGCATCCGGTAGATCATATGTCTTTTGCCGTTCAGCACAGGTCGAAGGAATACGATATCATCATGTTGAAAGGGATAGAGCAGGTGCTTTGGCCTGTACACTGCGTTCCCGGCACCTGGGGAGCGGAATTTCACAAAGACCTCGATATCCGGCCCTTTGACCTGATAATCCGCAAGGGAACCAACCGGGAGATAGATTCATACTCCACCTTCCTTGAAAATGACAAGAAGACAGAGACAGG
The DNA here is from genome assembly GCA_035685925.1 of Syntrophales bacterium. GTDB lineage: Bacteria > Desulfobacterota > Syntrophia > Syntrophales > UBA2185 > Fen-1135. Next base: position 7,478 of record DASRZZ010000138.1, read on the forward strand.
TCTCCATTATTACCTCAAAGGATTAGAGATAAAGAAGATCTACCTCTCCGGTATTGCCACCGATTATTGTGTTTATTTCAGCGCCATAGATGCCAGGAACCTCGGTTTCGATGTATTTGTCATCATCGATGCAACAAGGGGCATCGGTGTCCCCGAGGGCAGTATCGAAAAAGCGGTTCAGCATATGAAGGAACGGGGCGTACACATTATCAGCCACGATGAGCTGTAATCCCTCCATTTGCCGTGGCCATGATTGCCGGCATCGGGCAGGCCGCAAGGGGCGTCTCCCTCAGCCCCCGAATGCAGAGAGGGTTACAGGGATAAAAAACAGGAGAGAAAACGCGATAACAATCCAGCAAAAAAGGTCTATCCATTTCTCCAGTCCCCAAAGGTCGCGGTCCCAATCTGTTCCTGTCACTGAGCATCTAAACCGCCTCATAAATCTGGTAGAGGGTGAAACAGTTCTTACCTTCACAGTTCGCCCAATATGTGCGATGAACTCCGCGTATGCCCGTCTTTTGTGATTCCTTTTTTCGTACATTTTGATTATTCTTCTAAAGGTGATACTTTCTTATGACTGCTGTAATGACGCCGCCCAGGCGCAGTTCATTCTTCGGCCTGATGGTTGGGTATTTCATGTTTGACGCATGCAGGACAATCTCTTTTCCCTTCCTTATGAAATACGCCATGGTCCACTCTCCATCCACCTCTGCAAGTACGATGTCCCCATCCCCCGGCTCCTTTCCCTTCTCTACAATCACCATGCCGCCATCCATGATGCCGGCACCTGTCATCGAGTCCCCCCTTACTTTGACAAGAAAGGAAAATTCCGGCCATGTAATGAGATACTTATCGATGGAAATAATGTCCCGGAGCGCTCCCTCCGCAGGTGACGGACACACCGCAGATATGGCTCCGGCCACTGTGATACCAGGAGCCCCCTCAGTGGCTTAAGAAATCTTTTTAAATTTCTCGGAAGAGCGCTTCTGACGCAAAGCTCATATATCCGATAGCGGACGACGCTCTTCTACCGGACTTCGAGAAGGTCGAGCATCCTTTTATATGCGGGCATGCTGCTCTCCCTGTGACAGAAGAGCTGGCTTTCGGGTTCAACTGTTTTCGACGCTTCTCTTTTCATGATATATATATAGAACAATCGTTCTATTGTCAAGAAAAATTTGCACCCTTGCAGCTGCCTAAATGCCCAATGGATTCTATCTTTCCCCTGGGCAGATTGAATAGGTAGTTGAACCTCTATAAGTGTATGGTGGGGGATCATTCTCCCGGCACCCATTTTGAAACCAAGTCAGAATTACTGCCGACAGTCAGATGGCTCGTTCTTTTGAAAGAGCGGAAGAAAAATTTCGTCGATGGATAAATCTATCAATTGACAGAAGGAGGCCTTATAAGAGTGAGGATGGGACGATGAACGTGGCGTATTGCAGGATTTCTTGCAATATTGAGATGCAACTGATCATTGATGGGCTGAATTAAAAAAAGAATGACAGGACCTCTGACAAGAAATATATCGCCTGATCGGGCTGGCATGAAATATGTGAATATCTATCTTTCCAATAACTCTCTTATGGCAGGTCGCATATAAACATCATGGAGGTCAAAATTCTTAAGTGCCTTTGCGATGGTGTGGATTTTATCTTTCACGGACAACCTGGAGTCTACTATTATAACACATTCTCCTCTCAACCGGCACAGTCCGCCGGCATTCACTACATCTTCCTCCGCTATTTTTTCATAGCGTACAGGAATGCCGAGTACATATGTCAGTCCTTCAAGTTGACTCAAGACAGTATGATCATCCATAGTATTCCTCATCAGCCAACCGGCCACTTTGTTATTAATAGCATTTCCGGCCGGCCTTTGCCACTTCAGATTACCACTTAAAGCTCTGAGGAGAGGTTGTTTTTGTGTTTGACTTATTCAGAAAATTTCGCTTTATTGCGGGCCATGCTGTTCACACTACAAAATGGAGGTTTGCCATGAAAGATTCCTTGCAGCCCGGACTCACTGTAGAGTTCAAGTACAAGGTCCCGGAAAACAAAACCGTGCCCTATATCTATCCTGAATTCAGCGAGGGACATGTCATGCCCAAGGTTTTTGCGACAGGCTTTCTTTTGGCGCTGTATGAATTTTCCTGCATCAAGGCACTCAACCCCCATCTTGACTGGCCCGATGAGCAGAGTGTCGGTATTGGCATGAATATGACCCATACGGCGGCCACTCCGTCGGGAATGACGGTCACCGTCAAAGGGAGACTGGAAAAGATGGAGGGCCGCAAACTGACTTTTTCCATGGAAGCATATGATGACGTGGAAAAGATATCCGAAGCGACTCACGAGAGATTCGTCATCAACGCGGAAAAATTCAATGCAGCCTTAGATAAGAAAAAGGCCAAGATGTAAATGGGCATTGCGTTAAGGGATCATGTTACATTCCAAAGATTGGTCAGATATGACAGGTGACTTTCTCCGCGTGCTGCCGGAGCCCGGGGTCGAACCGGAATGACCTTGCGGTCGGGGCATTTTGAGTCGTAAACTAAAAATAGACGATTTCCCATCACATTTTAATATGTTAGATATCAATAGGTTATAATGGCCATTTTGGATTATATGAGGTTTCGTGAGGTTATTCTGGGTTCTTAGTGGTTACATTTTGGTTACATACATCACGAAACCTTAAGACTATTCCATCCCTTCTCGACTGCCTCGTTTTGAACGACCACTAAATAACAAAATCCTAAATTTTTCTTGAGAGGCCGATTACGCATACGCCTTGCCTGCCTTTACCCCGCCCTCTACCACCCCCATTATTGATATATGTACATATATAGGAGATAAATAGAACACCCCTGACATGCTTGACAGGGTTGACAGCTTCAGCAGGATTTCTTGGTTCCAAGATTCAGCTTGACAATAGAACGACAGTTCTATATACAGTAGTCATGGATGCCATTGCATTCGGGATTCCTATAGTTGGTTCTGTTCAGGCTGGGTGGCCATCACCTGAGGAAGAAGCTCTTTGTGACGTCATGTCTATGGATGAGTATCTCATTACACGTCCAGATTCTTCCTTCCTTGTCAAAGTCAGCGGAGATTCCATGACCAGTGCCGGTATCATGGATGGGGACCTGGTAATTGTGGAGAAGGGAAGAAACCCGAAGAATGGGGACATCGTTCTTGCAGAGGTTGATGGAGAGTGGACAATGAAGTACTTCCGGAGAAAGGGGAAAGAGATTGTCCTTGAGGCAGCAAACGAGAAATATCCGACCATCAGGGCAAAAACAGAACTTCGCCTGGGTGGTATCGTTACGGCAGTCATAAGGAAGTATCATTTGTAAGAGCGTCTATTTGAAATTTGACACCCATGGGACCAATAAGAAACTTTTAATACAACATCACAAAAACGGATTGGGAAAAGGGTTCACGGAAAAAGAATTATTTTCTTTGTTCTGGGCGAATACATAAGAAGCTGAGAATAACATCAGCGATGGAAGCGGGGATTATTGACGATGTTTGGGGTTTGGAGGAAGGGGAACAATTACGATAGAATCTGAAGATATGTTTTTAAGTTCTCCTGGTTTTTCACAAACTACTATTCTAAGCATGCTTCATTTTATGTAACTTGCCTTCTTTTACTATTTCCGTACCTATACCGCTATCAGTAAATATTTCTCTTGCTAGGGCATGTCGTTCCGTACCGTTAATAATATGAACCTTTTTTATATTTCCTTTCAGCGCTGACAAACATGCCTCAACTTTCGGAATCATCCCTTCCGATATAGTGCCCTCTGCTAACATAGCTTTGATCTGCGTTTCGTTCACTGAGGATAATAGCTTTCCATCTTTGCCTAAAATACCATCCTTATCTGTTATAATGATTAATTTATACGCATTAAGCCTTTTCGCTATTTCAGCCGCATTTGTGTCGGCGTTAATATTTAAAGCTTGATGATCTCTCGTTTGACTCAACGAAGACAATACTGGTATATACTGATCGCCTAGTGCACGAATGATCTCTACATTTACAGTAACTATCTTCCCGACATAGTGATATTTATCTTTGTCGAGATACTCCGATATAGTTATAGGAATCTCATTTCCGTTTAATCCAATACCCTTAATCTCACCTTGTCCTCTTTTATTAATCTCATCGACGATCCGTGCATTAACTTCCGTGAACACATCTACCGCATGGTCTAATATCTCTTTCGTAGTTACTCGAATCCCATCAATGGATACGTGCTTTATGTTTGCCTTTTTTAACGTGTCATTTAACTGTCGAGAACCGCCGTGGAGCAATACGACATTTATATGTTGTTGCTTTAGAAAAATTAGGTCTTCAATAAGATAAGAAAGTATTGTAGGTGTTTCTAAAGCACTTCCACCGTATTTAACTACAATGGTTTTGTTCCTAAATTCCTTTATATATTTTATGTACTCTAATTCCTTCGCGTGCGCTCCCTTAATCAGCTTCAAGTCTTCCAGCGTCATTACTTTCGGTTGCATACTATCCTCCTCATAGTATGAAAAAACTTTATTCAACAGAACAGTTCTTCCCGTATTGTCCTAGTTTCTGCCTTGCGGCGAGTTATTATTATTTAGTGATTTTGTCAAGCACTTTGTTGCTATTCGTTTCATGGCGAAACTTTCGAGTTATCAGGCAGATACATGTGCTTTGTTTGTTTAACATACACCACTTTTATGTTCAGCACAACAAAAAATGCATAAGTCAAGGGGGTTTTAAGTCGAAACTAACAGTATCTTCGAACAAGTTTAGATGACGGTAGATAAAAATATAATCGGGGGGGGAATTATGATTGATTATGAAGAGTGGGAAAAAATAATCTACAGTATAAAAGCGCCCACGTCTATGAAGCCTCTGTTGAAGAGTGAAGAATCAATGACCCGTTGTATAACCTTGAAGTCGGGTAGATGATAACAATCCGTAATCTTTGTTGGGGGTGAGTTGATACTTGAGGATTATGTGAAGGGGCTAGTTATTGGCATTACTACTTATCCTCAACTTTCGATTTGGAATTGAAGTGAGGATTACCACATGAACTGTTCTTGAGTCTACGGCTCATAACTAAGCCCATCTTTCCCCCCCGTCACTTTCTTATTCGATGGAAAGGAGGAAAGTGGCATAATAACGCGTAAAGGGTCCTCGCCTGCCGACACTCTTTACGAGGAAATGCGGTTCCTTTTTTGTCACCCAGTAAATGATGTGGGGTCTGAAAATGGGGATCTCGACCGTCACTTCCATTTTATAGCAGTCGAAAGTCCCCGCCAGTAACAAAACCAATTCTCCGACCGCTAAGACATCAAAAAACAAATCCCGCACTCTTTCGGGATAGGGGGTTACGGTAATCAGTCCATATTACCCTCACGCAATGTTAAAGGGTTTAT
>DASRZZ010000139.1:0-2824 GCA_035685925.1 Syntrophales bacterium
TGATAACCATGCCGTTGTCAGAGGCAAAATAACACCAGGCCCTTTCAAAAATGTGGCTCAGAGGGAGAAAACAGAGGGACACATCCCGATCACTGACCTCGAGACGCTTCTTATTGGCAATAAAGCAATGATAAAAAGTAGAGTGATGAAGCATGACACCCTTGGGCTCTCCCGTAGTCCCGGAGGTATAAATCACAGTGGCAAGGTCATCTATGGAAGCACTGCTGAGACGCTTTTCGACTTCAACATCGATGTCCGATTTCCTTCCCAGATCGAGGAAATCTCTGAAGTACATATCAGTATTACTGCCGTTTAGCCTAACGTCACTGTCAAATGCGATAATTTTCCTGAGATGTGGAGAAGCACCTGCATGGGTTTTGACCTTATCGTACTGCTCCTGCGTACCGACAAAGATGATTCCGGTTTCTGCGTCATTGACAATGTATTCAGCCTGTTTGGCCGTGTCTGTTGCATAAACAGGTACCGAGACTCCCCGCACGGTCAGGATGCCATAGTCGGCAATTGTCCATTCGGGCCGGTTTTGGGAGAAGATGGCAACCATATCCCCTGGCTTGACATCCATTGCCAGCAGTCCTTTAGCCACTGCTCGGATCTGTTCACCCATTGCATGCCAAGAGATATCCTTCCAATGGCCCTTTTCCACGTATCGCAGAGCAGGTTTTTCTCCGTACTTCTGAATACGATTACGGATCATTAGGGATAAGTGTGTTTCGTCCATTATCATCTCCCGAAGAGGTTAATGGCTCCCGCAAAGATTATTCTCTTGTCTTTACCTTCACAAGGATGCTTCTGCAGCATTCAGTGTTCTTGATTTCGAAACGGTCAGGTCTCTCTATAATGTTATACTGGCCATTGGATTCGATATCCAGACTGTCCTTTGTCAATCCTCCATCCCTGGGGATAAACATTGTCCGGCCGATGGGAATTGCACCTTCCTTCAACAACGCCATGATAAACTCCTCCTTCTAAGTTTCTGGTTTCAAATTTAACACTCGAGCTCAGTAGCTTCTATTGAGCACCGGTCTGCTGCAGGGCGATTTTGGTGTCCTTGATCTTCTTTCGCTACGCAGGTTGAGATAGGCACTCCTTCGCCCTTCTATGTCCCAATTCAATCATCTCGGCTGCCCGATCATACTCCAATGTCCGACATGCGTTCCTGGCGATTTCTAAGACTTTGTCTGGCGGATAAGCAGCAAGCTTTTGTCGTGCTATGGTGCTCTGCATAGCCTCAAATGCCTGAATGGCGATATCGTACGCCCCCCAGTCTCGACCACTGCTTGTAGTCACGGATTGTTGGAGGCGGTTTATAAAGCGATTGATCTTTTCATGGAACGGAGATGGATGGGACGCTGGAGTGGAATTCATACCACTCATTTTTTCCGGAGTCTCTGCGGGGCCGCCCAGATTTACGGCAATAGTCATATCAGTATCATCACCAATCGTTGCGGCAACGGGCACAGGATTCAATACACCTCCATCAATAAGATCGACTCCTTTGTATTTAAATGGAGTAAATAGAAGGGGTATTGATATGGACGCTCTTATTGCATCAAAAAGTCTCCCTGACTTTATCCATATTTCCTTCTGGCCCTTAACATCAGTCGCAACAGCAGTGTATCGGATTGGGAGATTCTCGATCGATTGTTCCCCCACGAGATCGATTAAAGTGTTGATAATTTTATCGCCTTTGACTAGGCCGCTCTTGTCCCATGAAAGATCCAGCAAAGTGACTATGTCGACTTTCCTTATGGCACGCACCCATTGCTCATATTCATCCAATTTTCCGGCTGCATATATCCCGCCTATTAGCGCACCTATTGAGCAACCAGCTATTGAGCATATTTTGTAACCATTTTCTTCAAGCCAATGAATGACGCCGATGTGTGCTAAGCCCCGAGCGCCGCCACTTCCAAGAACCAGAGATACGGTTTTTATATTATTTTTTTTCATAATCTATCTGAACATCCTTCATCGATACGCCAATGAGCGGCTGCGCGTCGCGGTTGGCTTATATCAAATCTATTTTGCAGTTTTAGGGTAGACAAAACCTGTGCCCTCTTCCTTCGTTTTTACAGGTCGAACTTCAATCCTCGCAGTTGTTCCATATTCAAATTCTGGGTTCCTTTTTGCGATGGCAACAGCATCGTTGAGGTCTTTGGCAAGGATGTGATGATAACCAACAATAACTTCTTTGGTTTCATTGAAGGGTCCGTCTTTCCATGCTCCTTTTGAGCCGGAAATAATCTTGCCTTCCCTTACAAGCGGCTGGGCTGATATTAATTTTCCCTCTTTCGTCAGGTTGCCGATGTAGTCCTCACATTTTTTCAGAAACTGCTGCTGTTGTTCGGAAAACCATAACGCCTGATGGTCAATTTCGTTGCGGATGAGTAGCATAAATTCTTTCATAATGCCTGCCTCCTTTCCAAGGTAACAAGTATTGTTTGTTTGCCTTCACGCTCTTCCCAAAATGATTGCCGGCTAATGGCGCGGGTTCAGTAGCCCTGACTGCTCTCGAGAAAATGATACTCTCCATCGAGAACACCCGATGTCTTCCCTGCTTCGGACGCTGCAGGGTCGCTTATGAACGCCAGCGCGTCGTCAAGGTTAGTGACCTCAAACACAAAGAACACATTATTCGGTTCCTCTACATCGCGCCAGAGATCCCTCAGACAAAGCCCTGCAGCGCGGTGCGCTTGGGCGTGAGAGTCGAACACGGCCTTCCACTTCTGGTAGTCCGCGACGCGGTTTCGGCATAGCATCACGATCATTGCCGGCCCCTTGTATTTCAATCTGACTAAAGTAC
>DASRZZ010000140.1:0-17670 GCA_035685925.1 Syntrophales bacterium
TTTCTTTGTTGTTTATATACTGCGTGACAGGAGAAGGCCCTTCGGGTGCGGATTCATAGTCCTTTATGCTCAACCTGATTCTCCTGTTTTGCAAATCCACGCTCTTAACGATTGCAGATACGACGTCGCCAACTGCATATATCTCTGATGCGGATTTAACCCTTTTGTGGCTCAATTCCGAAATATGAACAAGACCCTCCACGCCTTCTTCCAATTCTACAAAAATACCGAAGTCCGTTACGTTTGTCACCTTTCCATTAATGATCGACCCTGTGGAATAAATAAAATTCTTCTCATCCCAGGGATTTTTGTCTATCTGCTTTATTCCGAGAGAAAATTTCTCGTTTGCAACGTCAATATTCAAGACCATTGCCTCAACTTCCTGACCTTTTTTGTACAGTTCAGAGGGATGTTTTATATTTTGTCTCCAGGAGATGTCAGAAACGTGGACAAGCCCGTCTATGCCTTCCTCAATACCGACAAAAAAACCGAAGTTCGTGATATTTCGTATAACTCCTTTTACAATACTACCCTCGGGGTACTTTTGCTTAAGCGCCTCCCACGGATTCTCGGTTGTCTGTTTTAGTCCCAGTGAAATACGCTTTACCTCAGGATTTACATCTAGAACCATGACCTTTACGGCTTCACCCACAGATAGGACTTTTGACGGATGTTTAATCTCTCTCGTCCAGAACATCTCCGTTATATGCACAAGGCCTTCAACACCAGGCTCCAGTTCCACAAAGACGCCATAATCCGTGAGATTCACTACTTTGCCCTCAATCACAGACCCCGCGACATATCTCCTCTCAATCCCCTCCCATGGATTATCCATCAATTGCTTAAGCCCCAGGGACACCCGCTCTTTCTCCCTGTCAAAAGATAGAACCATCACTCTTATCTTATCGCCTTTGAAAAAATTATCGGATGGCCGCGTAATTCTTCCCCACGATATATCCGTAACATGGAGGAGACCATCGATACCTCCTAAATCAATGAAAAGGCCGTAATCGGTTATATTCTTGATAACCCCTTCCATTATCTTCCCTTCCACAATGCCTTCGAGGGTCTCCCTCTTAAAAGCAATCCTTTCCTGCTCCAAGATAGACCTTCTGGAGAGCACAACATTGTTTCTCTTCCTGTCATACTTGAGAACATTAAAGATTAGCGTCTGCCCTACATATCTGTCCAAGTCTCGTACTGGACGTACATCCACCTGTGAACCTGGAAGAAAAGCCAAGATTCCAATGTCCACAGAGAGGCCGCCTTTAACTCTCGCCACGACCGTACCCTTTATGGGAATATTATGCTCACACGCATTCTTAACATCATCCCAAACTTTAATCTTTACGGCCTTATCTCTCGATAGGACCAGATTACCATCCGTATCCCTTCTGTCCACTAAGACTTCAAGTTCATCACCAACGACAAAAGAAAAATTTCCTTGTTCATCCTTCAGTTCCCTTGCTGGAATATAACCTTCCGTTTTCCAGCCAACATCGACCATAACGACATCAGTGTTTATTTGGACAATCTTTCCTGTTACAATCTGCCCAAGTTGAACACTCTGCAGACTCAGCTCATATAATTCTCTAAAGCCGATATCCTCTTCCTTGCCGGCGGCCTTTTGAGGAACCGCCTTTCCCGTTGATGCCTTTTCGTCAACCTTCTCGCCATTAGTGTGTTCTTTAGAAGTTGAGTTATTGTTGTTGTTAACCATTAAACCGTTACCCCCTGAATTTTATAAAAAACTTTCATGAGAGCAAGTGAAGTAGCATACTGGTTATGAAATATCAAGCAAATTCAAAATTTCGCGCTTCTATTTCGTTAGAGCATCCTATCAAATGAATGAGGTGAAATTAAAAATCGTGCTTCATCAGCTATTTATGCTACCGACTTTACCCTTTCGTACCCTCGATTATGGAAATCACCCCCTCCACTACTTCTGCGACGCTCATTCTTGTGGAGTCAATAATAAACGCATCTTCGGAAGCCTTCAAAGGGGCTGCATCTCTCTCCTGGTCTTGTCGGTCCCTAGCAATGAGGTCGGCCGCAATCGTCTTATAATCTGCACTGTTGCGACCTATTAACAATTCATTGTAGCGCCTTCTAATCCTTTCTTGCACGTCCGCATCCAGATAGAATTTGTGGTCGGCATACGGAAAAACTACGGTTCCCATGTCTCTGCCTTCAGCTACGACACCTCTCTTTTCGCCTACCTCGCGTTGAATTGACAGCAGTCTCTCCCTGACTATCGGAACTGCTGAAACTGCTGATGCAAGGAGACCGACCTCTTCACTCCTGATCATTTTCGTTACATTTTCTCCATCGACAAATACATTTAAGTTGCCGTCTATGTTTTCTAGATATATCTCTATGCGAGAACACAGATCAGCAAGTCCTTTTTTATCAGAGGGCAAAAGCCCCTCTTTGAGAACTTTGTAGGCAAAAGCCCTGTAGAGAGCGCCCGTGTCCAGATAAATATATGACAATTTTCTTGCAAGGGCCTTGCTGACGGTGCTCTTACCGGCGCCTGCAGGACCGTCGATCGTGATGATTAACTTCTTCTTCATAGTTAACCGCCTCTACACAAGCTTGCACTTCCTGCATACGAAATACCCACCGTGACTTGATCTCGTATGCCAGCGCTATACCATATAGACCAAGCCTTAACAACGCTAAATGGCAACGTTTATCAACTGGAATCTCTTTGATAACTCCACGACAACACATAATATAAACATTGCTTGATTATTATTGCCAAAAAAGTTAATAATAGAGCGTCTTTTCATTGTATAGACTGAGCGACAAGCACATATACCTGAATGACAATCTTATAATTAGTGAGGCTGACTGTTGTATCAATTCCGGATCCGTAACGGTAAGGTGACGACCATTATCCCTGCCATTATTTTATTTCTGATTTTTTATGTTGCTGGACTAGCACATGCTTCTTTTACCATTGAAGATGAAAAAAAACTCGGAAGAGAATTTTATGAAAAGCTTGACAAGAGCGGTGTCCTGATCCATGAGCAGAAAACTGATGAATACATGAATCAGTTGGGAAATAAAATACTTACGCAATGGGGTAGTGATAAGGCTCCTTTTCAATTTCATTTCTTAGTTATCAAGAGTTCCGCAATCAATGCCTTTGCAACACCCGGTGGCTATGTATATGTTAATACGGGCTTAATCACCATGGTTGAAACGGAGAGTGAGTTGGCCGCCGTGCTTGCCCATGAAATATCACATATAAATAAAAGACATGTTGCGAGCATAATAGATAAATCGCAAAAAATTGGCATGGCCACATTAGCCGCAGTTCTTGCCGGAGCATTTCTTGGAGGCGGTGGGGATCTCACTGCCGCTGTTGCGAGCTTCTCTTTGGCGACAGCTACAACGTTAAATTTAAAATACAGTCGCGAGCACGAGGAAGAGGCTGACAGACTTGGTATGAAGTATCTAGTCATGGCCGGATATGACGGCAAGGCGATGTTGGATTTTTTGAAACTGATGAGGAGGTATGAGTTTTACTCCAACAAAATACCATCATATTTCCTTACCCACCCGGGCACCGATGAAAGGATCACCTATATTGATGCCTTACTTCAGACTACATTTACCCAAAAGGGACGGGAAACTATCATCGGTAATTTAAAAAGGATACAAACCGTTCTCATGCTTGAAGATAATAACCTTGATTCGAGCCTTCATTATTTTCAGAATGCTCTGCAAAAAAACCCGGATGACGTAGATTTCCTTTATGGCCTGGCAGTAACGCAGGAAAAGCTCGGACGAACTGACGAATCCCTTGCAAATTTCCGTAAAGCCCTAAGCCTGTCTCCCGACGATATGGACATAAACAGAGACCTGGGAATTATGTATTTCAAGCTGGGTCGGCCGGCAGACGCATTTACCTTCCTTAGCCATGCATTGAGCCTTAAAGGAGACGATCTCGACACCTTGCTCTATCTTGGCAGGTCCTACGAATTGCAGGGTGATTATACAGCGGCCTTGAGCCTCTATAAGAAGATCGAAACGCGAAGGAATATTGACCCGGACATGTACTACAGTATAGCTATCGCGTATGGGAAGACAAACAGTCCTGGCGATTCTCACTACTATTTCGGCATCTATTTCAAAAAGAAAATGAAGATGGATAGTGCTCTATTTCACTTCAAGGAAGCCCTGAAGTACTTCCCCACACAGAGCGATCGGGCTCAAGAAATAGAAAAAGAAATAAAGTCAATAAAACCGGAAGAGCCTGGAAGACGTTCATTAAAAACACGCATGCCTGGTTAGGCGCCAGTTACCTCCTTGCGTAGTCAACATGAATCCGTTCCTTGATAAACAGTCCGAAAAGTTCTCCATCAATATGATTCTCCTTCATCATATTCCCCATTATTTTAATCGCCTCCGAAAGACTCTTGCCCTTTTTGTTGCGTCTGGTCTTTGCAGTTAAGGCCTCGAAGACGTCCGCAAGGGCAATGATTCGCACCTGGAGGGGAATTTCAGCGCCTTTTAATCCAGATGAATAACCCAGCGCCGTCGATTCAAATGTTCAAGAGAATATGCATGCCTCAAGATAATACTCTTCAAACTGCGCCTCTCAACAATTTCAAGATAGACTCATCCTGAAATGAGGCCTGCATGCTCTGACATGAGCTCCGGCAAGGAAGCATAAGACACGACGGATACGCATTTTGTCATGCTATTAAATCCTGCTGGATCGTTTGTCTTAATCTGACGGTGGGCACATCCTCCTTGAGCTTATCTCTGAAGTATTCCATCTCTTCCTGAGAATACGCTTCATACTTCAAAAATTGTTTATCAAGTGTCGTTATGGCAACAAAATTCTGCAATATGTAACGGCCGGCATTTCTCAGTAGCTTACCCATTTCCACGAGATCATCTTCGTGTAGCAGTCTTTTCGGAATGGTTGTACGAAATTCATAAGGCACGGCTGATTTCATGATTATTCCAATACTCTGCCTGATTTTATCCTCATCAATTTTTGACTGTGTCACTGTCTTGTACTTATGGAGCGGTCCCTTTATATCCATGGCAATATAGTCCAGAAGGCAGCCGCTGAAGAGCTGCCTCAGTACATCAGGATCGGAACCGTTCGTATCTAATTTAATCAAATACCCCATCTTTTTAACACGCTTTATAAAGCCGATCAGGTCATGATGTATTGTGGGCTCGCCTCCTGTAATTGTCACAGCATCAAGTTTGCCCTTACGCCTTTCTAGGAAAGAAAAAACTTCTTCTTCAGAGAGGCATTCCCCATAGAGGTCCGGATCCACCAATTCCGGATTATAACAATAGGGGCACCTGAAGTTACAGCCCTGCGTAAATACAATTGCACTTATTTTCCCGGGATATTCAATCAATGATACCTTATGTAACCCCCCAATCTGCATCTTCTAAAACCTGAAAACTCTCCTCCCCCTATATTCTTCCTGCTTCCCCAAATTCCATTGTTTAACCGGTCGCAGATAACCGACCACGCGTGAATATACCTCGCAGGCTTCCATACAAATGGGACACCTCTCTTTCTCGCCGCTCAAATAACCGTGCGAGGGACAAACACTAAAGGTAGGCGTGAACGTAACGTAGGGCAAGTGATACTCGGTGCATACCTTGCGCACGAATGTCTTTACTGCCAATGCGTCATCAATCCTTTCCCCAGCATATGTGTGGAAGACTGTCCCTCCCGTATACTTCGCCTGTATTGCATCCTGCAGATCCAGGGCTTCGAATATGTCATCCGTAAAGTTTACAGGAAGCTGCGTAGAGTTAGTGTAGAAGGGTTCAGCATTCTGCTCTGCATATAGATCCTGATTTGCGCAGACGATATCTGCGTATTTTGCCTTATCAATTTTTGCAAGGCGGTATGAAGTGCCTTCCGCGGGGGTCGATTCAAGATTATAGTTGTTTCCGGTTTCCTTTTGGAATTCTATGAGTCTGTTTCTCATGAAATCCAATATCTTCAATGTAAATTTCTGCCCTTCCTCAGACGCTATATTCTTACCCAAAAAGTTGAGGCAGGCTTCATTCATGCCGACAAGGCCAATAGTTGAGAAGTGATTTTTCCAATATTCTCCAAAACGTTTCTTTATATCTCTCAGGTAATATTTTGTGTAAGGATAGAGATTCCCCTCTGTGAATTTCTCCAGTACTTTTCTCTTGATCTCCAAACTGTCCTTCGCAATGATCATGAGCCTTCGCAGACGTTCCATGAATTCATCTTCTGTCTTAGACAGGTAACCAACTCTCGGCATATTCATCGTAATCACGCCAATAGATCCCGTGAGTGGATTTGAGCCGAAAAGCCCCCCTCCCCTCTTTTCCAATTCTCTGTTGTCAATACGAAGCCTGCAGCACATGCTCCTCGCATCCTCGGGGCTCATGTCTGAGTTTATGAAATTCGAAAAATATGGTACCCCGTACTTGGCTGTCATTTCCCATAAGTCGTCAAGATTGCGATCCTCCCACCTGAACTCCTTTGTTATGTTATATGTCGGTATGGGAAAAGTAAAAACCCTGCCCTTGGCATCTCCATCAGCCATGACCCGAAGGAAAGCCTTATTGAAAAGATTCATCTCATCCTGAAAATCCTTGTACTTCTCCTCCCGCGGTTTACCACCAATAATCACACTTTGATCGGCGTAATACTTCGGCACGGTCACATCCAGGGTGACGTTTGTAAAGGGGGTCTGGAACCCTACTCGCGTCGGGACGTTAATATTAAATATAAATTCCTGTAGTGCCTGCCTTATTTCACTATAACCTAAACCGTCGTACCTAATGAAAGGCGCAAGGAGGGTATCAAAATTGGAGAAAGCCTGAGCACCGGCTGCTTCCCCCTGGAGGGTATAAAAGAAGTTAACTACCTGCCCAAGGGCACTACGAAGGTGCTTGGCAGGCTTGCTCTCAACTTTACCCGAGACCCCCCTGAATCCCTCCAGAAGAAGATCATAAAGGTCCCACCCGACACAGTATACGGAGAGAAGACTTAAATCATGGATATGGAAATCGCCGTCCGTGTGTGCTTTTCTGATTTCCGGCGAATATATTTCATTCAGCCAGTAGATCTTGCTCACTTCGGAAGATATATAGTTATTCAAACCTTGCAAAGAATAATCCATATTACTGTTTTCATTAATCTTCCAGTCTTTCTTTTTAAGATATTGATCGACTAAATCGACCTCCATCTTATTGGTAATTTCCCTTAATCGGGCGTGCTGATCCCTATAGATTATATAAGCTTTAGCGGTTCGACGGTAAGGCGAGGATAAAAGAACCTCTTCAACGATATCCTGTAACTCCTCTACTGTCATGACCTTGTCGTCGAAGAGTTTCTCCGCTAAATTGAGAACCTTTATCGTGAGTTTTCTTGCATTGGATCCATCAAACTCACCTGTTGCAGCCCCAGCCTTCCCAATGGCATTGGTTATTTTCTCTGCATTGAATTTTACTAGTCGGCCATCCCTTTTTCTTATCTTTTCGTTCATAAGACCCCCCTGACTCTGCAATGAACATATCCAAGTATAATTATTTACCCAATATATTGGGGTAGGAGCTGATCATACTACTATATATTGATATAATCAAGATAAAAAAATGCTTTCTCCCCATCTCGATCTATCCCTTCTTATCATTGCCAAGTGTGCGCAATCATGTGATATTAAGCATCGGTTCCGCAGAAAATGTCCTTAACGACAGCTATAAATCACTGAGTATCCAGAGAATCAAGGTGTCTCTTCTAATCGTGAATCAGCCTTCTTTGGAAAGCCCGTTACGACGATCGAGAACTATCATGATTTTGTAACGGCACGAAACTAGGAGTGGGAAACACAAGCAGTCTCGATGATCATGAGATGCCCGTAAAATCTTTTGCGAACATTCAATTGGACTTCAGAAAGATGTGTGGGGAAGGCGTATCGTAAACAGGCAAGACATAAACCCCTTCCAGGGGACACTAGTGAGGGTCCTTAATTCATCCTTTATTTCTCCAGTGCTCTTTTCACCAAGACTTCCGAATTACGAAACATGGCTGCAGTTTCTGGTTCCGCCATGCCTGCTCCCAGGGCAATCTTCCTCGCCACGTCCATATCAACAAGATCATGAGGGGAGTGGGTATCGCTATTCAGAATTAGAGGGGCCTTCGTTTGGCGGGCTGTCTTTGCGACGTGTCCATTCGTCAAGCTGTGTCCCTTCCTGGTCGTAATTTCGAGATATATTGAATTCCTTGCTGCCTCCGCAGCTTCTTCTCCAGTCATCAAGCCAGGATGCGCAAGTATATCAATGGGTGACTTTACGGCGGCCATATTAGTGCCTTCAATAACCGGTTCAACAATTGTTTCGCCATGCACTACGATGATCTTCGCCCCTGCCCGTCTCGCTTCCACAGCAAGATCGTAAATGTATTCAGGCGGAACGTGAGTAAGCTCTATGCCTGGTATCACCTGTATTGCGAATGCGTCTGTCAACTTCTGACACACTTTCACAAGCCGGGGAATAACAAAATCAAAATTCGAATGATCGGCATGGTCAGTTATGGCAAGGGCACGGTAGCCAGCGACCTTCGCTCTCCTCGCAAGTTCTGAAGGAATCAATTCACCGTCACTGAAAATTGAATGAGTATGCAAGTCTATCAAATGACGTCACCTCACGGACAGGTTGGCCAGCAGCGATAGTTTCAATGCTAACTAACAGATTTATGATATCCGGTCAATCGCAGATACAATTTCTATAGAGAAAAATGGGCCCATGCTATCCAGATCGCAAAACGGATAATTGTTTCCTGCGCGCATTATTCCTTGAGGGTAGAAAGCATAATCTTTTTCTTGACAAATATCTTCAAATCCGTGTTAGTCTCAATCATCGCTAAAGATATATCCCCAGTCTACACCTATGTTCAAGATTATAGATCGATACATTTTCAAAGAAATCGCCTACCCATTTTTCCTCATTCTCTTCGTTCTAACATTCGTACTTCTTATGGGCAAAATCATACAGCTAATGGACCTGATGGTCAATAAGGGCGTTAGTTTCCTGGATATATCAAAACTTTTTCTACTGTTGACACCGTCATTTCTGATCTTGACCATTCCCATATCGCTACTGATATCGATACTAATCGGCTTGGGCAGGCTTTCCGGTGACAACGAATTGACCATCCTGAAGGCGTCGGGACTCAGCCTATACAAACTCCTGGGCCCCGTTGCCGTCGCTTCATTAATAGCGTTCATTGTAGCGGCTGTCACCAGCCTTTTCCTAGTTCCCCAGAGCAAATATGCGACGAAAAATTTACTTTTTAACGTCGCAAAGAAAAAAGCAAGCGTCGGCATCAAAGAAAAAGTGTTTAACGACGACTTCAAAGGAATTCTCCTTTACGCAGACAGCATTCCTGTCCATGGCGATTACATGAACGGAGTCCTCATCTCCGATACAAGAATCAGCAAGGAACCAAGCACCATTATCGCCCAGAAAGCTTTTCTTATATCCGACCCGTCGCTGATGACCTTAACGCTAAGATTGGAAAATGGCAGCACACATACGGTCGACAGGTCCCGGAAGAACTATCGGAAAATGGATTTCAGTTCATATGACGTAAATCTTGATATTGAATCGTCCATCGCTGAAGCAAGAAAAGCTAGCGCAAAGGACAGCACCGAGATGACCATCTGGGAGCTATCCCGGCAACTTAAGACGGCCGGTTTGGAAGATGCGATCGTCCGGGAAATGGCCATTGAATTTTATAAGACGATTACAACTCCTCTTTCATGTATAGTCTTCGGTATTCTGGGAATCCCCCTTGGTATAAGAGCGCACAGGTCCGTTAGATCACGAGGGTTCACCCTAGGTCTTGTAATAGTTTTTATTTACTACATCATGCGCCTTGGAGGCGAGGCGCTCGTGGAAACAGGAAGGCTCTCACCCGTAATCGGATCATGGTCTCCCAATATCATATTTTGTATCGTTGGATTTTATCTTTTGATTAGGGCGGCAAATGACAGGCCCATTCACATAGACATACCCATCGGAGCCTACTTCAAGCAATTCATGGGCAAATGCGCAAAGAGAATTAATTCATGACCATTTTAGATCGATATGTAACAAAAGAATTCAGCAGGTTGTTTGTCCTTGTCCTGGCTTTTTTCACCTCACTTTTCCTGATAGTTGAATTTTTTGAGCGCATACGAATGTTCCTGAGCAACAATGCCTCCCTCACACAGATTCTGTCATACTTCTTTTTCATGATACCCATGGTGATTTCGCAGACTCTTCCCGCCACGGCACTGCTTGCGGCGCTCTTGACTTTCAGCACCCTTGCCAGGAATTCCGAAGTGCTAGCCATGAAGGCCAACGGAATCAGTCTCTACAGGACATCTCTGCCCGTGTTCATTGCATCCTTGCTGATCTGTATACTTGCCTTTCTCAATAGTGAACTTGTTACACCATACAGTAATCAAAAGGCCGACAACATTGTATATGTGCAAGTCCAAAAACGCGAACCACTAGGAACATTTAAGCAGAACCAGCTTTGGTACAGAGGACAAAGCGGCATATATAATTTCCACTTCTACGATCCTAAAACAAATATTATACAGGGAATTACGATAAATTATTTGGATAAAAACTTTACACTGACAGAGCGTATCGACGCCGAAAAGGCGGAATGGAAAGATAACAAGTGGGTATTCTACAACCTCATGACAACGCGTTTTGCAGGAGAATTCCCCTCACCCGAGTGGGCTTCCTCTAAAGTGGTAGACCTCGCGGAGACACCCGCAGATTTCACCCTCATTCAAATAGAAGCTGAAAAGATGGGATTTGTCGAACTAAGAAACTATATCAAAAAGCTTCAGGCCGAGGGATACGATGCGACACGATATTTAGTTGATATGCACGGCAAGATCGCATTTAACCTTGTCATCTTCATTCTTGTTACTATCGGTATTTCCTTTTCGCTCATGAGGACAGAGCGAAGCGGCGGCGTCATGCAGAGCATCGGCGTTGGCATTATTATCGGATTCTCTTATTGGATTGTGTACGCCTTCTCCTTGTCACTTGGCCGCTCTGGGTCAATACCGCCAGTTCTGTCCGCATGGGCTGCAGATGTTATCTTCGGAGTCGCATCGCTTATCATGTTTTTACGCGTCAAGACCTGATGCCCGTACGCATTCCCCCCCTAGTAGCGGTAATAATCGGGCTTGAAGGGCCCCCTTTTCGGGATGCCAAGATAATCGGCCTGCTCTTTGGTCAGTCTTGACAGTTTGGCACCTAGTCTTCCCAAATGCAGCCTTGCCACTTCTTCATCTACCTTCTTGGGCAGGGTGTGTACGCCAACACTATATTTGCCGGATGCGAGTTCAATTTGAGCAAGGCACTGATTGGTAAAACTGGTACTCATGACAAAACTTGGATGGCCGGTGGCACAGCCGAGGTTGACCAATCTCCCTTCTGCAAGGACAATAATTGAACGACCGGACTCGAGAGTCCATTTATCCACCTGGGGCTTTATGTTTTCCCTTTTACAGCCTTTGCTTTTTTCCAAATATTGCATGTCTATTTCGCTGTCAAAGTGACCTATATTGCATACAATGGCCTCATTCTTCATCCTGTTCATATGCCTGCCCGTGATAACCCTGCAGCAGCCAGTGGCAGTAATAAAAATATCGCCCTTTGAGACGACATCATCGAGCCTCTTCACGTCATAACCCTCCATGGCTGCTTGAAGGGCACTGATCGGATCTATCTCAGTGATGACGACCCGTGCTCCAAACCCCTTCATTGACTGCGCACAGCCCTTGCCCACATCGCCATATCCGCAGATGACAACCATCTTGCCCGCGACCATCAAGTCAGTTGCGCGCTTAATACCGTCGGCAAGCGACTCCCGACAGCCATACAAATTATCAAATTTTGATTTGGTCACCGAATCATTTACATTGATGGCTGGAAAGAGAAGTTCACCTTCCTGCTCCATTCGGTAAAGTCTGTGAACGCCCGTTGTCGTTTCTTCAGAGACGCCGATGATGCAGGAAGCGACCTTTTGCCAATGCTTCGGTTTCCGTCGCAACGAATGCTTCATGCGTTCTACAATGATCTGCAATTCTCTGTGATCGTATTCTCGCTCGAGTAGCGCCGGCTCTTTTTCGTACTTGACGCCCTGATGAATATAGAGCGTGGCATCTCCTCCGTCATCGACTATCAGATCCGGGCCGGAGTCGTCCGGCCATGTCAGCGCCTGTTCCGTGCACCACCAATACGCTTCCAGCGTTTCCCCTTTCCAGGCAAAAACCGCCGCGGACCCCGCCTTCGCGATCGCAGCGGCCGCGTGATCCTGAGTGGAGAAAATATTGCATGATGCCCATCTCACGTCCCCGCCAAGTTCTCTGAGAGTCTCTATAAGCATGGCCGTCTGGATTGTCATGTGCAGGCTGCCTGCGATCTTCAATCCCCTAAGCGGCTTTTTGGGGCCGTATTTAGCCCTGACGGCCATAAGTCCGGGCATTTCATTTTCGGCAAGTTTAATCTCTTTGCGCCCCCACTCGGCAAGACCAATATCTGATATTTTGTATGGCAAATTTCTGTCAAGTTTCAGGTAAGTCATAAGATCCTCCACTTCGGGTCTCAGGGCTTGATGAGATATTGTTTATACGGATGCGGCCTGTCTCAATGCCTCAACCATGTCGGTCTTTTCCCACGCATAATCATCGAGGAAAAATGTCCTGGGAAGCTTTCGGTAAATATTACCGTCAAGAAGGCCGAATTTCTCAATCATGCCTCTGGGAGACAGGTCGAAATATTCTTTGATCAGCATATTGATTTTGTCATCGGAGACAACCCCTGTGCCAAAAGAATTTACATATACGGATATCGGCCTGGCTATGCCAATGGCATATGCTACCTGTATGGCACATTTTTTCGCAATACCCGCCGCAACAATATTCTTCGCAACATAACGAGCGCCGAGAACTGCCGAGCAATCCACCTTTTCCGGAGATTTGTTGACTATGGAGCCGCCTCCAATCTGAGCGCCCGGATATCCGCCATAAAGCTGGACTACAAGCTTGCGCCCCGTTACTCCCGAATCTGCCGCACTGCACGAGTTGATGGCCTGCCATTCACCTGTCGGATTGAAAAGAAATTCTGTTCTTTCATCTACCCAGGCCTTGAGGCATTCCGTGGCAATACGCTTCGCCTGAGGTTCTACGCCGGCCCTTGCATTATCTCTTACTTGACGGTAGTCGACTGCATTGGACATGAGAACTGTCGCGACCCGTTTGGGGATAGCCTTGTTATCATATTCTACTGTTATCTGTCCTTTGCCGTCCGGAGCAAATATTGGATTTCCGCAATTTTCAAAGGCCCTCATCATCCTAGTAGCCAATACATAAGGAAGCGGGAGGAATTCAGGCGTCTCGTCGCAGGCAAATCCATATATGATGCCCTGATCACCCGCACCAATTTCCTTGTATTTGCCCAAATCCGCACGGGTACCGATATTGATATCTGCAGATTGTTCTATAATGGTATTGAGAATACCCATTGAATTTCCGTTGAGACCGAGATAATAGTCGGTGTAGCCTATTGAGACAACCGTATCACGAACAATTTTTTCCACATCAACATAAATCCGGGTGGCAACCTCACCACCGACTATGCAGAGACCCTTCCCGAGAAATATCTCAATCCCGCAATGCGGCATGTTATCCACAGTAAGACCAATTTTATGTTCCTCATCGAGAATAGAAGCGATGATGTTCGCCGCTATCGAATCGCATACAATATCCGGATGTCCAACCTTAACGCTTTCAGATGTTATCAACATTTGTCATCACCCCATAAATAAGAATTATTTAATCTGATTGCTCCATCTAACTCGACTCATTAATCTTATCCTTGCCGGCATGGAATTTATCCCATCTTCTAGAGCGCTCCGATGGTGTCACGATGCCCACAGAAATAATATATGTCAAGGCTTCTTCAACCGACATTTGCACCTCAACCAGTTCATCTTCCGGTACAATAACAAGGTATCCTGATGTCGGGTTCGGTGTTGTCGGCAGGAAGACACTGGTATAGTTCTGCCCGGGCTCCATCTTAAACTCCAAACTCGGTTTGCCTGTCACGAAACCGATGGTATACAAGCCTTTCCTGGGAAATTCCACGAGCACAACGCGCTTGAAACTGCTTCTCCTATCCATAACCATGGTATCGGAGAATCGTTTGATGGCCTGATAAATATTCCTTACGAACGGTATCCTATAAAGCAGGTCTTCTCCGGATTGGACTATTTTATTGCCGACATAACTCGCTGTGACGAGGCCGCAGATGAAGATCAAAATCACAGTGACAATGATTCCCAGTCCGGGAATGTGGATGCCAAGTAACGTATCAGGATGATATCTCAAGGGGATAATCTTGAGCAGGCTATCCATTATATCTATGAGAAAGAAAAGGATGTAAAGTGTCAATCCTATTGGGACGGTAACGGCAAGTCCCGTCAAAAAAATCTGTTTCAGCTTTTTCTTCAATAATCGATGACCTTTATCCCATTTTAAAAGTGTATTTACTTAACAAAAAGCAGAACTGTTTTCAATAGCTATTTAAAAAGGGGGTAGGTGCAACTGCACCAAACCCCCTTTTAAAGGGGCAGGTCTCGAATTGATGCTTTTTCAGGAAAGCGGGATCGGATATACTATTTCTTTTTTCTTACCCTATTCTTATCGTCGAGAAAGATACATTTAGGACGCCATTTCTTTGGCGATGGTTCGTCAACGGCAGCATAGCTCGCGACAATTACAATGTCACCCGTGGAGGCCTTCCATGCAGCGGCTCCATTGAGGCATATGACACCGGAATCCTTTTTGCCCTCTATTACGTAGGTGGAAAATCTCTCCCCGTTGGACACATTGTATATGTCAACCCTCTCATAGGGTATTATATCCGCAGCCTCCATCAGCCCCTTGTCGATCGTGATGCTCCCTTCATAATGGAGATTAGCATCGGTCACTGTGGCCCTGTGCAGTTTTGATTTGAGCATGAACCTTTGCATGTTGTGTCCACCTTTCTCCGTGAAAGTTGAACTTCACGATCCCGAATAAACATTAGGTGTCAAGCTGATTCCCGAATACATAATTGTCTATGAGTCTCGTCTTATTAATCTTGACAGCAAGGGCCAAAACAGACTCACTCTCAATACGTCCAGCATCCTTGAGCGTCTCTGTATCGCATATCTTGGCATAATCGATATACGTATGGATATGCCCTTCTATGAACTTTCTCACCTTCTCCAGGATTCTGGCGGCATCCCTTTCTCCGTTATCATACATCTCTTTTGCCAGCTTTAAGGAACGGCTCAAACTCAGAGCCGACTCCCGTTCCTCCATTTTCAAGTAAACATTCCGCGAGCTCATGGCAAGGCCATCAGCCTCTCTCACTATGGGTATGCCGATTATTTCTACACCCATATTAAGGTCTGTGACCATTCTCTTGATCGCTATAAGCTGCTGGAAATCCTTTTTGCCGAAGATTGCATAGTGAGGTTTCACGATATTGAAAAGTTTTGCACAAACTGTAGTGACGCCGCGGAAATGCCCGGGTCTCGAAAGCCCACAGAGATTCTCCGTAACGTTCTCAACGTTAACATAAGTCTGATAGAGTTCGGGGTACATCTCTTTATCATCCGGATAGAAGATCACATCAACCCCGATGCCTTCCGCCAGGCTCTTGTCCCGCTCAAAATCTCTCGGATATTTTTTAAAGTCTTCTGTCGGACCGAATTGTGTCGGGTTGACGTAGATGCTGACAGCCAAACAGTTCCCGCGCTGTCTTCCCTCTTTCATCAGACTCAGATGTCCGTCATGAAAGTAGCCCATTGTTGGAACGAAGGATATTTTCTCCCCTCTGTTCCTCATGGATTCGGAGAATGCCTGCATCTCTATGATGGAATTAACGATCTTCATATCTATCCCGGACGCGTAAAAAAAGCCTCTACGCCAGAGACGTGAGGCTTCATAGATAACCGTACAGCATGCCCTTAGTTTAACCCCCGTCTCAGTCCACAACCGGATCCAAGCGGTGGCTTGTCCCTAACAAAATAACACGCTCGTGTCAAGGTATTTTTACCGGATTTTTACCGAATGCAGAACATTTGACAGTCGGCCGATTTCCATGGCCGTCAGTGTCTCACCCCTTCTTCCGCCGTCGATGCCCGAATCCTTGAGGGCCTTTGCCACATCCATATCCGAATACCCCAGCAAACGCAGACTCCTGAGGTTATTCAGCAGCGTTTTCCTCCTCCTGGCAAAAACGGTCTTTACGATCTTGAAAAAAAAATCGTTATCTGTCAAATCCACTACAGGCATGTCCCGCATCACCATTTTCAGCACGGAGGATCTCACCTTTGGCTGGGGATAGAAACAGTCGCGGGGGATCACCATTTCACGGGAACATAAAAGATACATTGAAACGAGAACCGTCGGCACCCCATAGCACTTTGTCCCGGGTTTCGCGATAAGCCTGTCAGCCAGTTCCTTTTGAAACATGAGAGTCATCGACGATATGTGATCCCGGTAGTCCAACAACCGGAATAATATCTGCGAGGAAATGTTGTACGGAATATTTCCGATAACCTTAATCTTACGCGACGGCAAGTCACCGACGGCCGAGGAAAAATCATATTGGAGGACATCTGCCAGGACAATGTCCACATGGTGGTAAGACACCATTCTTTCTTTCAAAATACCGACCATCTTTGGATCTATGTCCAGCGCAATCACCTTCCTCGCTCTCTGTGCTATGGACTCTGTCATGAGACCCACACCCGCACCAATCTCTACTATGACGTCATCCTTCTTGATATCCGCTATCTTGATGATCTTGTTTATAGCATTTTTATCTTCAAGAAAAGATTGACCTAAATGTTTGAGGGGCCGGATTCCATGATCTCTGACAATTTTTCTTGCTGTCGTCATAATTGCTCGTTCCGGCACGGATGACACTGCCCGACGTGTGAACATATCATAATGAAGAATCAAGAGGCCATCTGGAAACTGCGTTAAGGTCCAAAGAATCTCTTACACCTCTTGTCAATAGATGTTCGCCGACTACAGCGATCATGGCCGCGTTATCCGTACACAAAACTGGCGGAGGGATATAAACATGAACGCCCCTGCGCCTGCATTCATCGGTGAATCTTTCCCTCAGCCGGCTGTTGGCGGCAACCCCGCCGCATACTACTATTCTCGATATGGAATAAATCTCCGCAGCCTTAAGAGTCTTTTCTACGAGGACATCAACGATCGCTTCCTGGTAACTCGCAGCAACATCCGGCAGCTCGTGCTCGGCGAAAGGGCATTTTCTCTTCTTTATCAGCACCAATAGAGATGTCTTCAGGCCGCTGAAGCTGAAATCCAGGCTATCCCTCATGGCCCTGGGGAAATCTATACGCCCCGGGTCCCCCTTGTTTGCCAACCTGTCAATAATGACACCTCCGGGATAGCCGATATTCATGAGTTTGGCCGCCTTGTCAAATGCTTCGCCTGCAGCATCGTCCCTCGTTTGGCCCAGCACACGAAAATCTTGAAATTCTTTCATGAGGTATATGCTTGTATGCCCGCCGGAAACTATAAGGGCTAAAAAGGGGAACTC
>DASRZZ010000141.1:0-71821 GCA_035685925.1 Syntrophales bacterium
TCTGACCAATTACCTGAAAGGGAGGAAGGCATTCCAGGGTGTTGAAAAAGAAAGGCGTCAATATCCGAGAAAGGTTCTTTCAGTTCCGGCTGTGATTAATCAACAGGAGTCCGGGCAAACGGGGATAGGGGCCATAACAGATATTTCTCTAGGCGGTGTAAGACTCTTAATTCCCAAAGATTTCAAGCATCAGCTCCTGATTGATTCGCGGGGTTCAAGATTTGAGATTGTTTTCAGTCTGCCTGCTGAGAACAAACCCATAAGGTTGTCTTGTGAGTCGAACAGAGTGGTTGATGGTGAAGACGGTGTTCAGGTCGGAGCCTGCTTTGTTGACGCTGATTTCAAGAGCTATAAAACACTCCAAACCTACCTGATATAATAACTTGGACATATTAAATAAGTAATTTTTCAG
Source organism: Syntrophales bacterium (assembly GCA_035685925.1). Lineage (GTDB taxonomy): Bacteria > Desulfobacterota > Syntrophia > Syntrophales > UBA2185 > Fen-1135. Next base: position 413 of record DASRZZ010000141.1, read on the forward strand.
ATCAGTACGGCGCCCTTGTATTGTTAACCCGTCAAGGTGACCCATCTCGTGCTGAATAACCCACTCCGGATTACACGCCGAATATATGGGATCCTCTCCCGTGGAATAATCTTTTGATCCATACCCCAATTCGATGTTATTATTCCCATGAAAGTCGGAATCCAGAATTTAATAAACTGGGCTGCCACCTCCCGGGAGAGACGACTGGTGAAGGTCAGACGGTCTTTTAGGACTCGCGTATTTCTATGTGGATTATCTTGTCTCCCTGCTGGATCGCATCTACTACGTCCTGCCCGCTTACCACTTTACCGAATACGGTGTGTCTGCCATTTAGGTGCGGCTGAGGGGAATAGGTGATGAAGAACTGGCTTCCATTCGTGTCTGGCCCGGCATTCGCCATCGAGATAACTCCTGTTTCATGCTTCAAGGGATTTTCCTTCACCTCATCCTCAAATCTGTAACCGGGGCCGCCCCTCCCTGTACCTGTTGGATCTCCTCCCTGGATCATGAAATTTTTGATCACCCGATGAAAGGATACGTTCCCGTAGAAACCCTCTTTCGCGAGGAAGACGAAGTTGTTAACTGTTTTAGGGGCATGTTGCGGATATAGCTCCAATTCAATGAATCCTCTGCTGGTTTCAATGACGGCCTTGTATGCCTTGGCTGGATCAATCTGCATTCCGGGCGGATTCTTCCATTCCAGGTTTTTCATGTTCTGTTGCTCCTATTCGTGGGTATTTTATAGTGACGTGGAGAATTTTCAGTTTACCACAATATTCGGGCATCCACGGCAATACATTTGCTGCTCGTCGCGATAATAGGATTGATGTCAAGCTCCGAGACGTCTGATATTGTACTTGCAAGAAACGAAAGCCTTTCCAAAATTTCGACGAGACCTTTCCAGTCAACTCCTGCCTCACCCCTCAAACCTTTCAATATGGGCGCTATCTTGAGAGATAGCAGCATACTATTGGCCTCTTCTTCATCAACAGGGACAAGGGAGCGACTGATGTCCTTGAAAACCTCTGTATAAATACCGCCAAGGCCGCAGGCAACAACATGACCAAATTCATGGTCTTTCTTCAAACCCAAGAGTAATTCGTGCCCATGGATCTGTTCCTGAACCAGAACGGATTCAACCTTTACATCCGGTTGACGCGTGCCGACATTGTGAACGATTCGGTCAAACGCACGCTGGAGATCCTTCAAATCCCTAATGCCCGTCACAACACCTCCCCACTCCGTCTTGTGGAGGAATGCGGCTCCGGTCAGCTTCAGTACAAGGGGGTAAGTAATAGATGACGCGATTTTTTCCAGTTCCTTGCGACTTCTTGCGATGGCGCTCTTGACGACGGGGATGCCAAAAAGATCCAACAGCATCAATGCCTCATCACCGGCCAGAAGCTTCTCTTTTCGTCCCTTCTCGGCGAGTGGCCACACTCTTTCAAGATCAACGGGAAATGTCCTTTGAAGGGGAATATTGCGTGTCTTGGCCTGATGATATCTGTAACAAAATGCAAGCCCCTGAATCGTTCGTTCTACGCTATTAAAGCAAGTGACATTGGAGACCTTCTCAAGTTCATCGATAAAAGCGTCAGCGTCTATATAAGGCCATATCGCGAGCGGTTTTGCATTGCCTGCGCTCTTCCTTGAACTTTTGACGCTGTCAACCATGTTGAGATCTTGATGGAGCGTAGACTTTGAAACGGGCATGAAGGCCACTACCCCGTCTACTTCATCGGAGCGCAATAACTCCGTGATTGCCGTACCGAACGCCCTAGTATAATTACCGCCAATCATGCCTATAGGCCAGATGTCCACCGGATTACCGACATGAATCCACTCGGGTAAGCCTCTTGACAATTTTTCTCCTAATCCTGCGGGAAGTTTTGCGAGCGTGAGACCATATTCTTCGCAGGCGTCCACCGCCATAATACCGCCCGCGCCGGTCACAGATGCAACACCAATCCGCGGACCCGCCATCTCCTTCATAAGCAGAAGGGCATGTATCGCATCTATCATCTCCATGTTGCTTTTTACCCGGATCGTACCGGCCCGCTTACAGAAGGCATCGAAGATATGGTCTTCCCCGACCATTGACCCTGTGTGAGAGAGCGCCGCCTTGGCCCCCGCCTGGCTGCGACCTGTCTTGAAGACGATGACCGGTTTCTTGAGTGTCACCTGCGACACAAGATTGAGAAGCACCAGGCCGCGTTTGACCCCTTCCATATGAATCATGATAATCTTTGTTTCCGGGTCGTCGGCCAGATAGGAGACGGCGTCCACGACATCGATGTCACAACCGTTGCCTATATCGATTGCCTTGCCCCACTGCTTATATGCCATGTCCTGCGCTGCAACCTGTATGACTCCCGTTTGGGCAATCAGCGAAACCGGTGAAAATATCTCGGGACGGACAACATCAATGAAGGAGCTGGTAAATTTCTTGAAATTATTTACAACACCCATTGTATTGGGGCCTATGATGCGTACGCCGTTTGTCTTCGCTCTTCTTACAATCTCCTCCTGCATTTCCTTCCCTTTTTGGTCGGCGTCGGCAAAGCCCTGGGTAATGATGATTACCCTCGTGACGCCTGCCGCGACACACTGATCCAGCATCGTGATCACCCGGTCTCTCGAGACAGATATCACCGCCAGATCGATCGCTTCCGGAATATCGTTTATGGAAGGATAAACCTTGAGACCGCAGATTTCTTTTGCGTTTGGATTGACGGGGAAGATCTTGCCTTCGTAGCCGTAACGAAGCAGCACTTCTGCATTGTTGAAAGCCCCGACACCGGTATGGCGGGGAACGCCGATGAGTGCAACTGAAGAAGGGTCAAGAAATTTCTGCATAGTGAACTCACCTTTCTCTTGGTTATCGACTCTGACACAGCCATCACTTGTGAGCCGTGCCCTTTCATCGCGGGCTTATATACTTCTTTTCTCAACTACGCTATAGGAAAATTTGCGGGGTTTGCGAGAAAATATTTTGTCCGACCAGCGCGGCAATTTTTCAGGAGAGTAATATCTCGAAACTGGAATAGTTTTTTCTTAAAACTTAAGCCAGCGCACGATGGCAAATGCTCCTGACATGGATCCCATTGCCTTACCTTTACGCTCGGTTTCCACCGCCTCCTCAGGCGGAATTTCTTTTGGAAAGTGGACAGCCGTTTTGGCCACACCCTCGGCAGATGAAAGGGATAAAAGTTCTTCGGGGGATCGCAGGACCGCCTTGCTGAATATGGCGTGTCCCTTTCTTGCCTCCTCTCTTCTCCGCTCCGCCCAAAGGCCCTTACTATTGAGGGCAGCCACGACGACAATTCCGCCTCTTTTCACAACGCGGAACAACTCAGCTACGGCGCTTCTCGCGTCGGCGATGAACTCAAGGGCGGTGATGGAAACCACCTTGTCAAAGGACTCCGCATGGAAAGGCAATGCCGATATGTCACCCAGCATCGGGGTGAAGGGAGCCCCCCGGAATTTGTTTCTCGCCCTCAGAAGCATGGGAAATGATATATCAAGGCCCACGACCTTCGAGCCGGAAGAGATGATCTCACGCGTGAATATACCCGTGCCGCATCCCGCATCGAGGATGATTCCCCCGGGAGCCGGTTTCAAAAAGTCTAGCATCAGCTCACTTTCATATTTTCTTACGAGAGAACCGATAGGGGTTGTGAACCATTGATCGTATTTTTCAGGCCATTCGTCAAAAACGGCTTTTTCTTTTGTCATGGATAAACAATACCTCCCGAGGAAACTGCGAGATATCTGACTCCCACCTTCGTGAGAGTGACACTTCGCTAACTGTTATTTCAGAAACGTAGTGCAGGATTATAGTCCTGCCGAAATAGAAACCACATGCGGCAGGCCTGAAGGTCTGCACTACATAAATGAACCATGACTCCGTCCCGACTGGCGAAGGATAAGATCTGATTATCATCTTTTTCGGGGAGGGTCAATTCGCTTGGCTTGAGTTTCCAAATAGCCCTTGACATTCAAATGCGTTTTATTTACTTTTTTTAATAGTGATGAATGACTGAACAATCGGACACCGGCATGATAAATAAAAATAAAGCGCAGGGTATGTTGCAGAGCCTTGTCGGCATCTTTGAAAATAAAGGATGGCTCGATCAGACACTCCGTATTAGGCATCGAGGAAGAAGATATCAGATATTCTGCAGCAGGAAGAAATTTCTTGCCTATCGGATAAACGATAAGGGTCACGTCCAGTACGGATATCCCGGTTGGCCTGTGTGCATCATCACTACTGATCGGATCATTGACGATTCCCACATGTCTCCGTTTCCGTCGAACGAACCCGGCTCACATGATTGGCTGCGCTGCATCAATGACGGCGACTTCGAACTGATTTAAGAGGCCCTTGAAGATGGATATAATCGTTTCCGGATCGCTTGCATACGACAGGATCATGGATTTTCCGGGACACTTCTCGGATTATATCCTTCCCGGTAAGATTCATGTCTTGAACGTTTGCTTCCAGGTTAACGGCATGCGAGAGAAATTCGGCGGCACGGCAGGGAATATTGCCTACGCCCTCTCTCTCGTGGGCGAAAAACCCATCATATCTGCCACTATCGGTCATGATTATCACAGGTACTTTGATTGGATGGCAAAGAATGAGATTTCAACAGACGCCATCAAGGTCATAAGAGATGAATTCACAGCATGCGCTTACATAACGACCGATCTTGCGGACAACCAAATCACTGGCTTCAACCCAGGGGCCATGAAATATTCTTCATCTCTGGATTTCGACAAGCTCAATTCTAAGGATACAATTGCCATCATCTCCCCTGGTAATCTTGCGGACATGGTAAACTACCCGCGCATCTGCAAAAACAGGGGAATCGGCTACATCTTCGACCCGGGACAATCTCTCCCTGTGCTCGATGCGAAGGATGTTGCAGACGCCATAGACGGCTGTCGGATTTTGATATCCAATGATTATGAGCTGGACCTGATCATGAACAAAACCTCCTTAGACAAAAAGGACCTGATACGGCGGGCCGGTACTGTCATTGTCACCTTAGGGGAGAACGGTTCGCAGGTTATCACGGTGGATGACGAAATAAACATCCCCGCCATTAAGCCGAGGAAGGTGGAAGATCCCACGGGTGCCGGCGACGCATACAGGGGCGGGCTGATAAGCGGACTGATCCATGGCAAAGATATCAAAGAGTGCGCCAAAATGGGCAGCGTATGTGCTTCCTTTGCCGTGGAATGTTACGGCACCCAGGATTACAGGTTCAGCCCGGAGGCTTTCGAGGAGAGGCTTAGCAGATCGTTCTGATCTTACTACCGGGCCCGACATAAAAAGTAACGTCAGGGGGAATGCACAATGGCGAAGATGAAAACGGTAAGCATCGAGGCAAAGTCTAATGAAAGATTCAAGGTCGAAGTATAGGCGGGGAACCATACGCTCTATGTTGACCAGCCGACAACTGGCGGCGGAACCGATGCGGGACCGAACCCCATCGAATATATGTTCACGTCCCTTGCGGGCTGCATCGCCACAGTGGCAAGAATCATTGCCATCCAGAAGAGGTACAAATTGAACGGCATGCAGATTAAGGTTGAGGGAGCATTCGATCAGGAGACAATTCTCGGCAAGAGCAAGGAGAACAGGCCCGGAGTCGGGGGCATAAATGTTACGTTAAGCGTCGATGCTGACACGTCGAAGGAGGAAAAAGAGGCCTTTGTGCATGAAAAAGAAAGCAGGTGTCCTGTATCGGATAATCTTTCCTACATAACTCCCATTAAAGTTGAGTTGGTGTGACAGCAAAGAAGGAGCGGCTCAGCCGTATCCAAGCTCTGTAAGTCTTTCCTCGCTCATCCCCAGAAAATGGGCGACTTCATGCACCAACGTTATTTCAATTTGATCCTCGAGCTCTTCTATGGTCCGGCACATGTCTTCCAGAGGCTCCTGGAAGAGGATGATGGTGTCCGGGTAAAGAGGCGGATAAAGCGCCGTGCGCTCCTTGAGTGATATGCCCCTGTACATGCCGAGCAGGGTTTCTCTCCGATGAAGACCCATTTCTTCGCGCATCTCCTTTGAAGGCCGCTTCTGGACTGAGATGACAATATTTTTCAGATGGTCCCGTATCTCCGCCGGGATGCGCTCAATCGCCCTTTTTACAGCCTGATCGATTCCCGTCTCATTCAGTCTCAAGGTCTTCATAGGAAGCAATCATCCTTTGGTGCGTACCCTCACCTCGCGATGTAGTGCAGACCTTCAGGGCTGCTATCCGAGTAGGACTAAAGTCCCGCACTGCTATCTTTTATGAGACCGTTGCTCCCGGTTTCGTGAGCTTCTATTTTTTGAGTAACCATATTCCATGAAATGTAGAGATTTGCAAGTTCCCTGGTGATATCATGGAGCTCCTGATTTAACTGTCTGACCTTCTGCGGATCCCTGTGAGTGGCAGACTCACAAAGGGTCTTTTCGTTATCCGCCTTCTTTTCTTCGAGATGGATAATACGCTTCTCCAGCGCCTTAAGTTCCGCCTTGAAATCTCTCATAATTCGCGAAAGCCGGTTTCTCTCCTCCGCCTCCAGCCTTTTTTCCTCCTTTGTCTTAAAAGCTCTCCGGCCGGGTGTCGCCTCGTTTGTATCCGGTGGTGATTCTATCTGCGGCGGCTTCCTGGAATCCGCAGCCACTTCACCGCGCTTCTGGATGAAATAGGAATAGTTCCCAAGATATTCGTAGCAGCGCCCATCACGAATCTCGATCACTCTGCTGACGAGATGGTCGAGGAAGAAACGGTCGTGGGAAACGATCACTACCGTCCCCGCATAGCCAAGTAAGGCGTTTTGAAAAATCTCCTTCGTTTTCAAGTCCAGATGATTAGTGGGTTCGTCGAGGACAAGCAGGTTGGAATCCTGGAGAAGGATCTTCAGCAGAGCAAGCCGGGACTTCTCCCCGCCGGATAGCACGGAGATCTCCTTATAGATGTCATCCCCGGAAAAGAGGAAGGCCCCTAGGAGGTTCCGTTTCTCTTGGTCACTGCTGTGTCTGCCTGTAAGCGAGATGTCATCCCAGACAGTGCGTGCGTAGTCGAGATTCTGGGCGCTTTCCTGAGAAAAAAAGGCCATGCTCACGTTCAGTCCGTAGGTTACCGTCCCCGAAGTAGGCTTTTCCACACCGCTTAATATCCTTGAGAGGGTCGACTTGCCTGCACCATTGACACCGACGAGAGCAATTTTTTCACCTCTGTGGATTGTCAGGTCAAATGGACTCAGGACGATCATGTCTCCATAGCCTTTTGAAACCTGCCTTAAAGACACAATCTCCCTGCTGCTTTTCGGCGCTTCGGGAAAGTTTATATGAACCTGTTTCATGCCTTTCTCGTGTTCGATGATTTCAAACCGTTCCAGCATCTTGATCCGGCTCTGGACCTGTTTCGCCTTGGTGGCCTTATACCGGAACCGTTCGATGAATTGCTGTGTCTTCTTAATCTCCCCGCGTTGCAGGGCCATCTGTTTTTTCAGGGTCTCTAGGCGCCTTTCTTTTTCCGCGAGATAGTAGGAGTAGTTTCCTTTATAGACTGTGAGTCGATGATTGGAGAGCTCCACGATCTGATTGACCATCTTATCGAGGAAGACGCGGTCATGAGCAATTGCAAGGAGGGTGCCGTGGTAATTTCTCAGATAGCTTTCCAGCCACTCCATGCTCTCCGTATCCAGGTGATTGGTCGGTTCGTCGAGGAGCATGATATCCGGTGCGGAAAGTAAGATCAGGGCAATGAGAAGGCGCATCTTCCATCCGCCCGAAAATTCAGTGCAGTTTTTGGAGAAGTCCTTTTTCCGGAACCCGAAGCCGTTTAATATCTGCTTGGCCTTGGCGTCGAAGCGGTATCCCTCGGCGGACTGGAAACGGGCAGCTGCGGCTTCATAAGCCTTGACTATTTCCTGATACTCGGCCGAGACAGTATCATGCCGGGCCATGCTGACTTCATAATCCTTCATAGTCCGCTCGATATCTTCTATGCCGCTTTTCTTCCTGAGATAGTCTATCAGCGGCATGGGCTCCAGTTCTACCAGATCCTGCGGCAGATAACCGATTGTCCTGTTCCTGTAGTTTGGAATCTCTATGGTGCCCTCGTCGACGTCGACCATCCCCAAGATCGTTCTGAAAAGGGTGGTCTTTCCGGCGCCGTTATCTCCCACAAGACCGATCCTACTTTTCTCCGGAATCATCCAGGTAATGTTGTCGAAGATCCTGTTGTCGGCGAATGACAGGGAAATGTTGTTCAGATAAATCACTGATTAAATACCGATATTGTCTCTATTTAAGATAGGGGAGTATATTGAAAAAGGATAGGACTGTCAATACCCTGGAAACAGGCAGCGTATGTGTCAATCTTATGCGTCGAATTTAAATAACGAACCGGCTAACTCGTCTGATTTTCCAGATATAGGTGATTGTTTCAGGGTCAAATCCATTATTCAATCTGTTTCCCACTTCGCCTGGACCAAGGTAATAGGCTGCTAAAGCCAGTTCTCGATCTTTAAATTTATTGAGCAACATCTTATAGTATTTTGTTCCGGCCTTAAGGTTATTTACGGGAGATTCTACATCATCGAAACCCATTTCCTTAGCTGTCGTCCGTTTAACTCCCATCAGGCCCAGTGCACCGGCACTGGATTCTGAATTCTCATCCGTCAACGATTCGACAATGGCAATAGCTTTGATATCTTCTGGGGCAGTTAAATACTTTCTAGATATCTCATTGATCTGACTACCATATTTTTTCTCTACAATCTCAGCCAATCTGAGAATCTGCTCATCCGTAGCCCATAATATGGATTTCACTATGGCCTTTTCTACTCGATTGTCGGGGACTTGTTGATATGAATGGGCATTACCTTCAAACGTGTTCTCGCAGTTCACTGCTATTATAAGAATAATAGCGGCGGCGGCGAGAAAAGAAAGTGGAAGTTTGCGCATGATTCATCCTCCTGAATTTGTGGCTGCACTCCCAAGGAGCCGGATTTTTCGGTTATAACGGCTCTCCATTGTTGCTGAAATGAGTCAGGATATGTCTATCTACGTATAGTCTCATATACCGCAAGAGGCACTCACCTGTAGTTACCTACAGACTTGAGTGCCTCTTTTGTTTCCTGGCAATTGCTCTCTTTACAGCGCCTTCACGTTCTCTGCTGCCGGGCCTTTCTTACCCTGCTGAACGTCGAAGCTAACTCGCTGACCTTCATACAGTGTCTTGAAACCCTCGGCTTGAATGGCACTATGATGAACGAACACGTCTCCACCGTCATCCTTTTCGATGAAACCGAAGCCCTTGCGCTCATTAAACCACTTTACCTTACCTTCTGGCATCGCTTGAATCCTCCTTTCTCAAAATTTTCTCACAGTCGGATTGCAGCTTTGACAGAAAGAAAAAGGCTACCAAGACCTAAAGGGCATGGCAGCCAACCCTTGCAGTTCAATATGTCTAATCCAACTCCTAATGTACCTTTCACAAATGAAAGGCGCCAATTTTCGGGTGAGGCTAGTACGCCCACAGCTGAAAGTCAAGGTTTATTTCAATTTATTTCCATCACGCCAGTTTTAGCAATCATTCTCGATGCCCGGTCCCTTAATTCAAGATATTGGAATCAGTATACTTCTCAGTATAACTCAACTCTTATAATCAGCTCCTGAAGGAAGTAATGCAGCACTTGCCGCACCAGCCTTTTTATTGCCTATCGTAAAAGCCCTGAAGGATTTTTCGGCCATTTAATCATTTTTTGAGATGCCGTGCCAGCTTTTCGATCTCTTCCTGACGAGGGGAGAAGACAACTCCTGCTTCTGTAATAATAGCAGTAACATAACGATTTGGGGTGATATCAAAGGCCGGATTATAGACATGCATTCTATGAGGCGCCACTCTTATGCCTCGAATGGTTGTGATCTCCTCCGCATCTCTTTCTTCTATGGGGATCTCGTCGCCATTTTGCACAGACAGGTCTACGGTCGATAAAGGAGCCGCCACATAAAAAGGGATCTTATGCTCTTTGGCCAAGACAGCAAGGGAATATGTGCCGATCTTGTTCGCCACATCACCGTTCGCCGCAATCCGATCAGCTCCGACTATAACCTTGTTGATTTTTCCCTGTTTCATTAAGAAGCCGGCCATGTTATCAGCTATGAGCGTGGCCGGTATCTTCTCTTTCGTGAGTTCCCAGGCCGTCAGCCTAGCTCCTTGGAGCACGGGTCGTGTTTCATCGACAAAGACGTGGATTTTTTTTCCTTCCTCCCAAGCGGCTCTGACAACACCCAGGGCTGTCCCGCAGCCAGCCGTGGCCAAGGCGCCTGCATTGCAGTGGGTAAGAATATTATCGCCGTCCTGAATCATTGCCCTTCCGTTAATGCCTATTTTCTCGTTTATGGCAATGTCCTCTTCACAGATTCGGATGGCTTCTTCCACAAGAGCCCTCTTGATCTGATCAGTTGTGCCGGAAATCGTGTCCTCGAAACGCTTTTTCATCCTCTCTATGGCCCAGAAGAGATTCCTCGCGGTTGGCCGGGTCCGGGAAAACTGATCACAGATCCCATTAAACCCTCTCTTCAGCTCTTCTTTCGATGAGGTGGCGAGGCGGAGCGTGCCTAAGGCAATACCCATCGCGGCAGCAACGCCGATGGCAGGCGCGCCGCGGATGGTCAATTCCTTAATGGCTTTGACGACATCTCGGTAGTCAGTAAACGTCACGTGGCGCTCCTCCCGGGGCAGTGCGTTCTGGTCGATCATGACCACCGCGTCATCTTTCCAGAAAATCGTCTTTATACTGCTTCCCATTTTATCAGATTGTTCTATGCTGAGTGGCACTCTTAAAGACAAGATGACCTACAAATATGACCTGACCATATTTATTGACGCAAGGTCTAGCCCGCGAGCATCTTCTTCAGGAGTTGATTGATGAGCTGAGGATTCGCCTTCCCCCCCGTTGCCTTCATTACCTGACCGACGAAATAGCCGAAGAGCTTCTCTTTCCCGCCCCGGTATTGCTCGACCTGCGCCTTATTTTCCCCGAGCACCTCCGCGATGGTCTTTACGAGTGCAGTCTCATCGGTGATCTGAACCATGCCCTTCTCTTCAATGATCGCCTTTGGCGGCTTGCCGGTTTTGTACATCTCCTCAACAATGTCCTTCGCCATCTTGCCGCTGATGGTTCCGTCTTCAATGAGCCGGATCATCTCCGCAAGCGATCCGGCCAAGATGGGACAGTCTTTGATGTCCTTCCTTTCCTCATTGAGGAATCGGAGGATATCTCCCATGACCCAGTTGCTCGCGGCCTTCGGCTTTCCCGAGAGCCTAGCTACCTCCTCGAAGTAATCGGCGAGCACCCGGCTCGCCGTCAGAACACCGGCATCGTAGGCAGGAAGCTGATAATCTCTGATGAACCGCTCGCGCTTCTCGAGAGGAAGTTCAGGGAGGCCGCTTCTGATCTTCTCTATCCATGCCTGGTCCGTTGCTATCGGAACGAGATCTGGATCGGGAAAATACCGGTAATCGTGGGCCTCTTCTTTTCCCCGCATGGATAGGGTGACCCCTTGTGCGTCATCCCACAGCCTGGTTTCCTGGATCACCGCCTGGCCGCTCTCCAGGATGTATTGCTGCCTCTTGATTTCATACTCCAGGGCGCGCTGGACATTCCTGAAGGAGTTCATGTTTTTCAGCTCTGTCCTTGTACCGAAGGTCGTTTCTCCCTTTGATCTGATGGACACATTGGCATCGCAGCGGAAGCTTCCTTCTTCCATGTTCCCGTCACAGATCTCCAGGTAGACCAGTATTTCGTGCAGTCGTCTCAGGTAGGCGGAGGCCTCTTCGGCGCTTCTCATATCCGGCTCGCTGACAATTTCGATGAGCGGCACTCCGGTCCTGTTCAGATCCACATAACTCGACGGCAGATGCTCATCGTGAATCATCTTGCCTGCATCTTCCTCCATGTGAATCCGCGTTATTCCGATCCTTTTCTTGCCTCCATTCACTTCAATATTCACATAGCCGTGTTCCGCAAGGGGCTGCGCATACTGGGAGATTTGGTACCCTTTAGGGAGGTCAGGATAGAAATAGTTTTTCCTTGCAAATGTACATGATTTATTAATCCTGCAGTTGGTCGCGAGGGCCATTTTCATTGCATACTTGACAACCTGCCTGTTCAGAACGGGCAGAACCCCTGGCATGCCCATGCAGATGGGACAGGTGTGGGTGTTCGGCTCGGCCCCAAAAACAGTAGAGCAGGTGCAGAATATCTTTGACTCAGTGAGGAGCTGCGCGTGGACCTCCAGCCCTATAACTGGTTCGTACGCCATCAGAGATCTGGCCTCTTATTACCCAGGTTTGTCTGCTTTTCAAAAGCAGCGGCGATTTGAATCAGCTTGCCTTCTTCGAAATGTCCCGCCATGAACTGAACCCCTATGGGGAGTCCCTGCCTCGTGAACCCGCAAGGCACGGATATGCCCGGGATGCCTGCCAAGTTTGTTGATATGGTGAATATGTCGGAGAGGTACATCTGCAGAGGGTCATCCATCTTCTCACCTATTCTGAAGGCAGGGGTGGGTGTCGTGGGTGTCATGATTACGTTGCAGTCTTTCAGAGCCTCTTCAAAATCCTTCCTTATCAGGGCCCGCACCTGGGAAGCCTTCTTGTAATAGGCGTCGTAATAGCCGGAAGACAATGCATACGTCCCTATCATTATCCGCCTTTTCACCTCGGCCCCGAAACCTGCAGATCGGGTCTTCTTGTACATATCGAGGAGGGCTCTCTCATCCTCTGCCCTAAACCCGTATTTCACGCCGTCGTAGCGGGCCAGATTGGAGCTGGCCTCTGCGGGGGCGATGATGTAATACACGGCGAGACAGTATTCCGTATGGGGAAGTGATATCTCGACACACGAGGCACCCAGTCCTTCGATGGTCTTCATGGCCCGATTCATGGCCTCTGTTACCTCCTGGTCGATACCTTCTATGAAGTACTCCTTGGGAATCCCCACTTTGAAGCCGCCGATCCCGCGTGAGAGGAACTGCGTGCAGTCCGGCACCGCCATCGGGACAGATGTAGACTCCCTTGGGTCATATCCGGCGATTGCATTCATCATGATGGCACAGTCTTCAACGTCTTTTGTCAAAGGGCCGACCTGATCTAGGGAGGAGGCAAAAGCGACGAGTCCATAACGGGATACTCTTCCGTAGGTCGGCTTCATTCCCACAACACCGCACAACGCGGCGGGTTGTCTGATGGAGCCGCCCGTATCGGAACCGATGGATGCGATGCATTCGTCGGCCGCCACGGCGGCAGCAGAACCCCCACTTGACCCGCCAGGTATCCTGTCGAGGTCCCAGGGATTCTTCGTTATTCCGAAATATGACGTCTCCGTGGATGAACCCATGGCAAATTCGTCCATATTTGTCTTGCCGGTGAACACCGCGCCGGCTTGCTTCAATTTCTCCACAACCGTGGCATCATAGGGAGGGATATAGTTGTACAGGATGCGGGAACCGCACGTCGTCAGGAAGCCCTTCGTGCAGACTATATCCTTCAGTGCTATGGGTATCCCCGTCAGGGCATTAATGTTTCCTTCCCGGATGCTGCGGTCTGCTGCTGCGGCCTGCTCAAACGCGTATTCCCTCATTAGCGTGATATACGCATGAACGCGTCCCTCTACAATATCGATCCTTTTGAATACGGCCTTGACTATGTCCGAAGAAGTCGCCTCCCCGGACCTGATCAATTTCTGCAGTTCGTGAATCGTTGATTGCTGGAATTCCATGAGGCCCCTGCGCTATTCTATGACTTTCGGCACCCGGAAAAACGGGCCCCTTGCTTCCGGGGCATTGGAAAGGGAGAGTTCAAGGCCGAGGGACTCTTCAACTGCATCGTCCCTGAAGGCATTCTGAAGAGCAATGGCGTGGCTCATCGGTTCGATACCCGTCGTATCGACCTCGTTCAACTTATCCATGTACATCAGTATATCGTTGAGCTGCGAGGTAAACTTCACCTTTTCTGCCTCGCTGAAATCGAGCCTCGCCAGATGAGCTACGTATTCAACCTCTTCTTTTGTAATCTTCACCGCCGCATCCTCCGAACTTTAACAGCAAACCTATAAGATCCGCCAGAAGGGGTTTATCTGATCGATGACCTTCTTGATAACTGGATCCGTATTGCTGTCTGCCTCTTTTGCAATTCGATCGAGTTCATCATCCGTCACGTGTGTACCGTCTCTCATTTCAATAAGTACCGCTTTTATCGACTCTGCAAGGCCGCTGATATGATACCCGCCTTCAAGGGTTGCAACGACTTTGCCTCCACAGCACTGATCGGCAATATCCATGAGAATACGCGTCAAACAGGCAAACCCAGAGGGCGTGACTTTCATTCCTCCAAGTGGGTCCTTGTAATAAGGATCGAACCCAGCCGAAATAAGGACCAGGCCCGGCTTAAACTTCATGGAGACGGGATAAATAATTTTTCTGAAAATTTTGACATACTGAGCGCTGTCCGTGCCTGGTCTCAAGGGCACATTGACATTGTATCCGATGCCTTTGCCCCGGCCTATTTCTTCTATGGCTCCTGTACCCGGATAGTATGGATACTGGTGAGTTGAGAAATACAATAGTCTCGGGTCCTCATAGAATTGCGCTTGCGTGCCGTTGCCATGGTGTAGGTCCCAGTCAACAATCAGTATCTTGTCCATCTTATGCTTGGAAATGGCGTGCATGGCGCCTATGGCGACATTATTGAACAGACAGAAACCGGCCGCATTGGACACCCCCGCATGATGCCCGGGAGGTCTGATCAGGGCAAAGGCATTGCTGACTTCGCCGGCAACAACGCTGTCTATGGCGTTTAACAGCCCTCCCACCGCTAGCTTTGCAACATCATAGGATTCCGGTGTGGCCGCCGTATCTGGATCCAGGGGAACGAAGGTCTGTCCCGCCGTGCTGGCCACAAGCTTTATGTAGGAAGGAGAATGAATCATTCCGATCTCTTCATGGGTGGCATAACGCGGTTTAATTTCGACAAACTGTCCGGCCATATCAGGCGCATCAAGCATGGCATAAGTCGCGCCTAACCTCTGTGGCGATTCGGGATGTCCAAATCCGGCGTCATGCCTTAAATACCTTTCGTCCTTAACAATACCGGTTTTTCGAGACATTGGTCACCATCCCTAGAATGGTTTTTTACATAGGTTAAAGCTATTAGCATAAAAGATATGAGAACGCAAAAATTTTCCAACCAGGGGAGGGGCTGCCCCTGTTCTTGGAAAAACATGTTGGCTAAAAACATTGACAAATGCATAAATGTATATATATTTAATATTATTTAACGAATAAGAGGTTGAAATCATGTTTGGCATCGGTTTGCCGGAGCTCATCGTGATAGGAATTATTGCCTTGATCGTAGTGGGTCCCAAGAAGCTTCCAGGCCTTGCCAAATCCTTAGGCAAGGGCCTCTCCGAATTTCGCAAGGCCGCCGATGGTGTAGCGGAAAACATCAAGGAGACGCTGAAGCCGGATCATGTTAAAAAAGAAGTCAATGACTTAGAAGATTCATTGCTGTATAGTAAAAGAAATGACCAGGATGACCATAAGTACACTCCGTCAGGCGGAGAGGAAAGAAGAGAAAACACCCACAAAGATTCCTCCGTTAAAGCTCAATCTTGACTTCATACCATCGATAAAAACTCATTCTAAAAGGAGCTGCTGTGTTTAGTCTATGGAAGACCCTGTAGAAGAAAAGATGCCTTTCACGGCTCACCTGGAAGAATTGCGAACCAGAATTGTCCGCATACTCATTGCAGCAGCTGTCGGTTTTGGTCTCTGCTGGTATTTTAAGGAATGGCTGTTCCATGTCATTACAAGACCTCTGTACCAGGTCCTCCCTCCAAACAGCTTTATGATATATACCAGCCTGCCCGAGGCGTTTTTTAACTACATGAAAATCTGTTTCTACGCTTCCCTCTTCTTGACAAGCCCTTACATCCTCTACCAGCTGTGGAAATTCATATCGCCAGGTCTCTATAAATCAGAAAAAAAATACTTGATCCCCTTCGTCATTGCTTCTACGATTCTGTTTATCTGCGGCATACTGTTCGGATATTATCTTGCCCTTCCCCCGGCGTTCAGTTTTTTTGTGGAATTTTCATCGGATTTCCTCAAGCCCATGTTTTCACTGCGGGAGTACCTTTCCCTGTCATTGAAACTCCTGCTTGCGTTTGGTGTATCTTTTGAACTCCCTGTTGTTATCTTTTTCTTGGCGAAGATGGGTGTCGTAACTTCAAAAATGCTATCAAAAAACAGGCGATACGCCATCCTTATAATATTTATCGCTGCTGCCGTCCTGACACCCTCTCCCGATGCACTCACACAGATTATTATGGCTGTACCCTTGATAGGCCTTTATGAAATTGGTATCCTTGTGGCCAAATTAGCAGAGAAGAAACGTCCCAAAACGGAGGATTTGAAGGATAATCAGGGAGAAATATGAGCTTCAAAGAAAAAAAAACAAAACCTAAGCACTCCCGCCATCGCACCTTTCTCTTGACGGTCGCAGTGTTTTTTCTCTGCCTGTCAGTTGTCGGAGGCAGTATCCTGTACTATGTCCTTCAGACGGAATTGCCGAGCATTGCTGCCTTAAAGGACTACCGTCCCAGTATCGCCACCCGGGTGTATGCCGACAATAACGAACTCATCGATGAATTCTTCATGGAAGATAGAAAACTCATTAAGCTGTCCGAAGTTCCCAAGGTAGTTATTCAGGCCTTTGTGGCTGCGGAAGATGCGCGCTTTTATCAACATACCGGCTTCGATTTGGTGAGCATGACGAGGGCTTTTTATAAGAATATCGAAGCCGGCCACATCGTACAGGGAGGTAGCACCATCACGCAGCAGGTGGCCAAATCCCTGTATCTGTCTTCGGAAAAAAGCTACATGAGAAAAATAAAAGAGGCCTTATTGGCCTATAAGATTGACCGGTATCTTTCCAAAGATGAAATTATGAACCTGTACCTGAACCACATATATTTAGGGCACGGCACTTACGGCATTGAGGCAGCGTCACAGGGATATTTTGGAAAGAGTGCCAGATATCTGAACCTCGCTGAAGCCTCACTCTTGGCCGGTCTTCCCAAGGCTCCCAGCACGTATTCCCCCTTCCTCCATTTCGACAAAGCTCGCCAGAGGCAGGCATATGTGCTTGAAAGGATGGTCGAAGACGAATATATTACCACGGCAGAGAAAGAGCGGGCTCTCGCAACGCATATAACCCTCAAGTCCATCAGACCTAAAGAAAAAATTGCCCCCTATTTTATCGAAAATATTCGCAAGTACATTATGGAAAAATACGGGAGCGACGTACTGTACAAGGAAGGACTTGAGGTCTACACAACCCTTAACATAGAAATGCAGAAAGCGGCGCGGGGCGCCGTAGAAAAGGGCCTTCAAGAATTGGAGGACCGGGAGAAATATGAGAAGGGACTTGTTCAAGGGGCTCTTCTTTGTATGGAGGTGAAGACCGGTGCGATCACGGCCATGGTCGGAGGCAGGGATTTTAAAAAAAGTGAATTCAACCGTGCCACCCAGTCACGAAGACAGCCGGGATCGGCCTTTAAACCATTCATATACACAGCAGCCTTCGATAAGGGAATGACACCGTCAACACGCATACTGGATGCCCCGATTGTATATGCGGATAGAGCCTCTCCAGATGGTTTCTGGAAACCAAGAAACTTTGACGGGAAATTCAACGGGCCGACCACCCTCAGGAATGCCCTCGTCCAGTCACGAAATATTATTACGATAAAGCTTCTCCAGGCAGTTGGGGTCGATTACGCTGCTGCATATGCCACGAACATGGGAATAACTTCCCCTCTGTCAAGGAACCTGTCTTTGGCGCTGGGGACGTCGGGCGTCACCCTGCAGGAAATGGTGAGGGCATATGGTGTCCTCGCAAATCAGGGGCAACGGGTTGTCCCTTTTTTCATCAGGAAAATTGTTGATCGGACTGGTCATATCTTTGAGGAAGCCCAGGTAAAAAGCGAGGAAGTTATCGACCCCCGAATCGCATTTATGACATCCTACATAATGCAGGATGTCGTGGAAAGTGGAACAGGGAGGCGGGTAAAGAGCATTGACAGGCCAGTCGCAGGTAAGACAGGAACGACAGATGATACGAGAGATGCCTGGTTCATAGGCTTTACGCCGTCTCTGGTGGCAGGAGTGTGGGTTGGTTTTGACCAGGAAAGCTCACTCGGTAGAGAAGAGGTGGGAGGAAGGGCTGCAGCGCCTATATGGCTCTATTTCATGGAAAAGGCCCTTCAAGGCAGGACCAAGGAGGTTTTCCCCGTCCCGGACGGAATTGTTTTCATTAAGGTAGACCCTCACACAGGTATTCCGGCTACACGGTCGACCCATGACGCCATATTCGAGAGCTTTCTCGAGGGTACGACAGGAACTCCCGCAGTACCAATGGAAATTAAGGAAATGCAGGAGGAAACTAATAGGCGCGATTAAGGACAGTTTCCGTTTAAGAACATGAGCCTAATTGGCAGCGCCTAAAAATTGCTTGACAAATCCTGTTTTCTTGTACTAGAAGTAGTGTACATTAATTAACGAAGGTAAGCAGATGACCCTTTACAGCCTGAGCACCAATCTCCTGATCGTAGCCGTAGTAGTATCTGTACTTCGGGGGACCGCTGCTCGGTTTCTGTGATGGAATAACATAGAAAGAAGAGCCGCGAGCCCCTAATAGCCAGCGGCTTTTTTGTGCTTTAAAAGCCGCCGTGCATATGAACTGGCGGCTTTTTCTATTTTCTGGATAGCAAGGAGCGAAGAAGCAAATATGGAAACAATCGGCGCAGATATTATTATACAAATCTTAAGAGAAGAAGGTGTCGATGTAATCTTCGGATACCCGGGAGCCAACACCCTGCCTATTCATGACAGGTTGATAAACAGTCATGTCCGTCATTACCTCATGCGACACGAACAGGCAGCAGCCCACGCTGCCGACGGCTACGCGCGCTCCACCGGGAAAGTAGGCGTGTGCATCGCAACATCGGGTCCCGGGGCCACTAATCTGGTGACAGGGATTGCCACAGCCTTCATGGACTCAACGCCAATGGTCGCTCTTACGGCTCAGGTGAGTACCAGCCTCCTGGGCCATGATGCCTTCCAGGAAACGGACATCATCGGGATCACCCTGCCCATAACAAAACACAGCTACCAGGTCCATGACGTGAATAACCTTGCTTCAACTCTAAGGCAGGCATTTGAGCTTGCCAAGACAGGCAGGCCGGGGCCGGTCCTCGTGGATCTCCCACGCGACATCCTTTCATCGAAATGCCAGCCGGCGGAAAAAAAGGCCGCGCGCGCGCTTAAGACGAACTACAAGACCGAGGAAGATCGCGACCAATTGGAGAAGATCGCCAAGACATTAAATCTGAGCGAAAGACCGATCCTCATCATCGGAGGGGGCGTAAAACTGAGCAATGCCTTCCAGTTGATACGAGAGCTGATTGAAAAGGCGAAGATTCCATTCGTCACCACGATGATGGGTATAGGATCCGTCGACTCCGTCAATGGCTACAACCTGGGGTTGATAGGAACACACGGAGATGAACTGGCAAACCGGATGGTGCATCAGTGCGATTTTATACTGGCCATAGGCACGCGCTTCTCGGACCGCAGCACCGCACTCATCGAAGAATTCGCCCCTCTCGCAAAGATTGCGCAGATCGATATCGATCCCACATCGATAGGCAAGAGCATCAAGATTAATCTCCCTTACGTCGGGGATATTCGCGATGCCCTGACAGCCTTGCTGCCCCTGATAGATGCTAAGGAAAAGTCGGAGTGGCTCCAGAGGATACAGTCGGAGCGTGACGCCATCAACGGGAAAGTCACCGACACCGGCTGCGGACCGGCGGGAGATTTCATCCATATGCTGCAAGAAGCCATGCCCGTCGAAACAACAGTCACTGCCGATGTGGGGCTGAACCAGATATGGACGGTGCGAACCTGGCAGGCACGCAGTCCCCGCAGCCTGATCACGAGCGGCGGCATGGGAACCATGGGATTCAGCCTGCCCGCCGCGATCGGCGCCAAGGTCGGCACGCCGGATAGGGCAGTCATTGCCATCACCGGCGACGGGGGATTCTATATGAACATCCAAGAGCTGGCCACTATTAGCTACTATAATTTACCGATAAAGATCGTCGTCATAAACAATGGCCATCTGGGGATGATCCGCCAGATTCAGGATCTCTTTTACAACGCCCGTTTCAACACCATCGATCTGGGAAACAAGGTTGATTTTGTAACGGTTGCTAGGGGCTTCGGTATCCCCGGGGGCAGGGTCACCGTTGATAAGGATCCAAGAGGCGGCATTGAAGCCATGGTAAAGGCCGACGGCTCGTACCTGTTGGAAGCCATTGTTGATCCGGAAAACTATGTGTACCCCATCATACCGCCGGGCTGCTCGAATATCGAGATGATGTATGACAGACTTGACTGAAAAATAACTATGGAGGTTCTGCCATGTTAAGAAAAGCACGCGAACACGAACAGACGATCTCTATCCTAGTAAACAACGAACCGGGTGTTCTGTCCCGTGTTGGTGGTGTATTTGGTCGCCATGGATACAATATCAAGAGCCTCTGCGTGGCAGAAACAACGAACCCTGAAGTTTCGAGAATCACCTTGACCAGTGAATCGGATCCGGATTTTACTGAAAAGATAAAGAAACAACTGGATAAATTAGTAGATGTAATCGATGTCTCAGATGTCTCAGGACAGTCCTTCATTCAGAGGGAATTAATGTTGATAGGTGTTACCCTCAAAGAGGGGGCATATTCAGAGATCCTGCGGGCTATTGAACTCTTCGGCTGCAAAATCGTCACCATGACGCCCGACTATTTTATTCTGGAATTGACGGGTCAACCGGATGAGACGGCAGCATTCCTGAAATTCTTTCAATCATTCGGTGTGGAGGAAATAAATAGGACCGGATTAATCGCCCTGCAAAGAACCAGGCCCAAAACAAAAGTCTAGTACACCGACAAAAATATTCTTGACAATACTGTAGGAGGCTGTTATGAAACTTTCAAGTGAGGATTCTTACGATATGCACGCAATTGATATCGCAAACATCATCATAATTATTACCGGGATAATCATTCCCTTCCATAGGGGGGCTGGATGATGGTTTGCGTTTAGCACAAAAGTTGCGATTATAAGAACCGTTACCAGCCAAGGGTAACGGTTTTTTTTTGGAAAAATGCTCCTCCGTGTCTTGCCCATGGGAAAACCCTTTGCTTGCCCGAAATAGGTGGGACACTGGCGGAAGGGATCTAACACAAGGGGGTAGAGAAATAGTGAAGTTAACAGGAGCACAAGTTCTTTTTGAAGCCTTGCAAAAGGAGAAGGTTGATACCATCTTTGGGTTTCCCGGTGGAGCAGTACTCGACATCTTTGATGAATTGTACAGAAGAAAGATTAGAAATATTTTAGTACGGCATGAACAGGGCGCCATACACGCAGCCGACGGATATGCGAGGGTTTCCGGCAAGGTAGGTGTGTGCCTGGTTACATCCGGACCTGGAGCAACAAACACAGTAACCGGTATAGCCAATGCTTTCATGGATTCCATCCCTGTCGTCGTGCTGACAGGTCAGGTAGCAACCTCGCTGATTGGTGGCGATGCCTTTCAGGAAGTAGATATAACCGGTATTACGAGGCCATGCACGAAACATAATTTTCTGGTTAGAAGGATTGACGACCTCGGTCGCATCGTTAGGGAGGCTTTTGACATTGCCCGCTCAGGACGTCCCGGACCTGTTCTTATCGACATTCCCAAGGATGTCACTAAAGCCTCTATAGAAGATTCCGATATATCCTGGACATCAAGTCTTCCCAATAACAACAAGAAGGCGTCTATCGAAGATGCGTGTGCCAAGGCTCTCGACATGATCAGAAAAGCGGAAAGACCGCTCGTCATCTCAGGTGGCGGCGTGCTGCTCGGGCATGCGTCCGATGAGTTGAGAGCTTTCGTGAAAATGCTTAACGCGCCCATTACCTCGACCCTTATGGGGCTCGGGGCATTTCCCGCTTCCGACCCCCACTGGCTCGGCATGCCGGGTATGCACGGCACCTATTACGCTAACATGGCAATCAACCATTGCGACCTCTTGATCGCATTGGGCGTCCGTTTCGATGACCGGGTGACATCAAAGCTAGATGCATTTGCACCCCACGCAAAAGTCCTTCACATCGACATTGACCCCGCCTCTATAGATAAATTTGTCAAGACACATCTGTCGATCGCAAGCGATTGCAAACCTGTGCTTACGCTTCTCAATAGATGGCTTGGCGAAGATAGTTTTGTAATCCCTGAAAAACAAACGAAGGCATGGCTTGCGCAGATTGACCAGTGGAAAAAGTTTGCCCCCCTGACCTACTGTCAGGCTGACAAAATCAAACCTCAATTCGTTGTCGAAACGCTTTATCGCCTCACAGAAGGAAAAGCAATCATCTCGACAGAAGTAGGGCAGAACCAGATGTGGGCCGCACAATTCTATCATTTCGATTACCCTTATTCATTTATTTCGTCGGGCGGCCTGGGAACAATGGGTTATGGATTCCCTGCTGCCATCGGCGCGCAGGTTGCTCGTCCCGACAAGGTCGTCGTAGATATTGCCGGAGACGGAAGCATCCAGATGAACATTCAAGAGCTGGCAACAGCGGTTAATTATGATCTCCCCGTTAAAATAGTCATCCTCAATAACGGCTTTTTAGGTATGGTCCGCCAGTGGCAGGAACTGTTCTACGGAAAGCGTTACTCCCACAGCGATATAGCCAATGTACCGGACTTTGTGAAGCTTGCCGAGGCCTACGGCGCGGTGGGCTTGCGGGCGACGCGTCCCGAAGAAGTGGAATCAACTTTAACGAAGGGCCTTGATACTGCAAAGACGGTCATTATGGATTTCCACGTCGAACCGGAAGAGGGCGTGTACCCCATGGTCTCTCCGGGCGCGGCGATCACGGATATGGTCTTGAGCAAATAGCACAGCCTGGAATATATCAAAATCTATTGTGAGGTGACAGAGATCATGGAAGTGAAAGAGAATGCGATTTCCATCCTAGTAAACAACAGGCCCGATGTTTTGGCCAGGATCGCGGGAACCTTTAGCGGGCGCGGTTTTAATATCGAAAGCATCTCAGCGAACATCACAAGGAATCCCGAGATTACCAGAATCATTATTACAACACTCGGTTCCAGAGAAACCGTGATCAAACTTGAAAAGCAGCTTACGAAGATTATCGACGTCCTCGAAGTGAAGGATCTGACCCGTGTCAATGCGACCTGCCGCGAAATGGTTCTGGTGCGGATGAAATTAACCGATGCAAATCAAATGAAAATCATGCAGACTGTTGACACTTTGAAGTGGAAGTTTATAAATATGGACGCTGACGCTTGCATACTGGAAGTAACGGGTGGCAAGAAGGATATCGATGACGCCCTTGCTCTTTTGGAAAAGATGGGCATGGATGATTTTACAAGAACGGGAGTTATCGCCATGGAGCGCCATAAATAGGCGCAAATCAGAGGTTTTCGGCCTGACCCCGACACAATACAGCTGGTCATTCAATTAATAAATATAAGGAGGAGCTAATATGCCTAAGATCAACATCGGCGGTGTCATGGAAGAAGTTGTAACAGCAGAGGAGTTTACCCTGGAAAAGGCGCGTAAGGCGCTCAAGGCTGAAACAGTTGCCGTCGTCGGTTACGGTGTACAGGGACGCGGTCAGGCCCTAAACATGAGGGACAATGGAATCCGTTGTATCGTCGGCGAAGGTGCCTTCAATTGGCAGAAGGCCATTGACGAAGGCTTCAAGCCGGGCGAAACGCTTTTTCCCCCCTTCGAAGCCGCTAAACGCGGCACAATCATCCAGTACCTGATGTCCGACGCGGATCAGAAGGCCATGTGGCCGGAACTTAAAACCTACCTGTCAAAGGGAAAAGCCCTCTATTTTTCTCACGGATTTTCGATTGTCTATAAAGATCAGACCGGTGTGGTTCCTCCAGCCGACATCGATGTCATCTTGGTGGCACCAAAAGGCGCGGGCCGCACGGTACGCGACAATTTTCTCGCCGGAAGCGGCATCAATTCGAGTTACGCAGTTTTCCAAGACGCTACAGGAAAGGCTTTGGAAAGGACCCTTGCCGTCGGCATTGCCATAGGATCCGGCTATCTCTTCCCCACTACCTTTGAACAGGAAGTTTACAGCGATCTCACGGGCGAGCGCGGCGTCCTCATGGGGTGTCTCGCCGGGGTCCTGGAAGCGCAGTATAATGTTCTCCGCAAGCATGGACACAGCCCCAGTGAAGCCTTCAATGAAACGGTCGAGGAGCTGACCCAGAGTCTCATGCCCCTCGTTGCGCAAAACGGCATGGACTGGATGTACGCCAATTGCAGCACAACCGCACAGCGGGGCGCCTTAGACTGGAAAGACAGGTTCCGTGATGCCGTAGCGCCTGTATTCGACGAACTCTATGACAGAGTAGCTTCCGGAAAGGAAACGGCCATCGTGCTCAAGGTCAACTCAATGCCCGATTACCGAGAGAAGCTGCAGAAGGAACTCGACGCGATGAAAAACAGCGAGATGTGGAAGGCGGGCGCCGTGGTTCGTTCATTGAGGCCGGAGAGAAGGAAAAAATAGGGTGTGCCCTGCGGTAATGCACACGTCACAATATTAGACTATAAGGAGGTTAGCATGCGAAGCGACCTGATGAAAAAGGGGCTTGAAAGGGCCCCCCACAGATCTCTTTTCAAAGCCATGGGGTATACGGATAAAGAAATTGCACAGCCGTTAATAGGCGTTATAAATTCCGCCAATGAAATCATACCTGGGCATATTCATTTAGATCTTATAACGGAAGACGTAAAGGCGGGTGTCCGCATGGCCGGCGGTACGCCCGTTGAATTCCCTGTCATAGGCGTTTGCGACGGTATCGCCATGGGACATACAGGCATGAAATACTCCCTCGCCAGCCGCGAGCTGATCGCCGATTCCATTGAGGTGATGGCTGTAGCACATCCCTTTGATGCCCTGGTCATGATCCCCAACTGCGACAAGATCATTCCCGGAATGTTGATGGCGGCGCTTCGTCTGAACATTCCAACCATCTTCATCAGCGGCGGCCCCATGATGGCTGGGACCCTGGAGGGCAAGACGGTTGATCTCATCAGCGTCTTCGAAGGTGTAGGAAAGGTGAAAACCCGCCAGATGAAAGAAAAGTATCTGAAAGCCTTGGAAGACTGTGCCTGCCCCGGCTGCGGATCCTGTTCAGGCATGTACACGGCAAATTCGATGAACTGCGTAACCGAAGCCCTTGGTCTCGGCCTCCCCGGGAATGGCACCGTACCTGCCGTTCATGCGGCTAGGCGGCGTATGGCAAAGCAGGCTGGCATGAATATTATGGCACTCCTCAAGAAAGATATCTGTCCGCGGAAAATCGCCACACTATCGGCCTTCAAGAATGCCATCGCTGTGGACATGGCCCTGGGTTGCTCGACCAACACGGTTCTCCATATTCCCGCCATTGCCCACGAAGCTGGAATGAAGCTGGATCTCGACCTGTTTAATGAAATCAGCAAGAAAACGCCCAATCTTTGCAAGCTAAGCCCGGCAGGGCAACACCATCTGGAAGATCTGGACATGGCAGGTGGAGTTCAGGCTGTGATGCGGCAAATCAGTCAGATTGGCGTCATCGACCTTAAGGCCTTGACCGTCACAGGACAGACGGTTGGTGCGAATCTCAAAGGGGCTGCAGTGCTAAACAGCGACGTCATCCGGCCGCTTGACAGCCCCTATGCGAAAGAAGGGGGGATC
Source organism: Syntrophales bacterium (assembly GCA_035685925.1). Lineage (GTDB taxonomy): Bacteria > Desulfobacterota > Syntrophia > Syntrophales > UBA2185 > Fen-1135. The sequence goes on from DASRZZ010000141.1 coordinate 26,328, forward strand.
GCCATCCTGAGGGGTAATCTGGCCCCCGATGGCGCCGTCGTCAAGCAGTCTGCTGTTGCGGAAAAAATGCTCGTCAATGAAGGCAAGGCCCGAGTCTTTGACTCCGAGGACGATGCTATTGCCTCCATTCTCGGTGGTAAGATCAAACCGGGGGACGTCGTCGTCATCCGTTATGAGGGCCCGAAAGGCGGTCCAGGCATGCGTGAGATGCTCGCTCCGACGTCGGTCATAGCAGGTATGGGGCTCGATACGACAGTTGCTCTCCTGACTGATGGAAGGTTCAGCGGCGGAACCCGCGGCGCAGCTATCGGGCATATCTCTCCAGAGGCAGCCGAGGGAGGTCCTATAGGTCTTGTCAAGGAAGGTGATATTATTGCCATCGATATCCCGAAAAAAATGATCACCCTCAATGTGAGCCCGGACGAATTGAAGAAAAGACAAGCTAAATTCAAACCCCGGCCACCAGCAGTCAAGAGCGGTTACCTGGTACGTTATGCCGGACTTGTGACCTCTGCAAGCACAGGTGCCATCTTAAGAGACTGACAAACCAATCGACCTATCTCAAGCGAACAAAAAGAGCGCCCATTAGCATAGAATGGCCGCTCTTTTCTTTTATTGTTTCCCGGCGAATACCTCTTCCTGAGACACCCGAAAAAATCAGAGGCGTTGCCAAGCAACCGAGCTTCGGGAAAGACATCAGGCGGGAAGCACCATTTGCGTTTGAACGACGACAGCGCAGAGCTTGCCGTCTTCTGACTTTACGTGAGTTTGCCATACCATCGTGGTCTTGCCACGGTGCAAGGGTGTGCACTCGCCGATGATACGAGTGCCAACGGGCATGGCGCCAAGGAAGTTAGTCTTAGACTCAATGGTAGTTGTGCGTGCGCCACTTTCGAGGTTGACAAACGTGGCTATACCGCCAAGGGTATCAGCAAAGGCCATAAGCGCGCCGCCGTGAAGTATCTCTCCGACGGTACATAAATCAGGACGAACCTCCATTGACGCAATGATTCTTTCAGTAGTAATTTCCGTCAGCTGCATCCCCATTAAGCCGGGGAACAAGGGCTTGATAAGTTTTTGAATGACCTCGATGATACTCATATGCCGTCTCCCGTCGAGTTTAGTGAAATGGGCTGAAGGTGAAGTGTTATAACATCATGACTCTGTGAAGGCGCGCCTGTGCTTCTCATCCAGGAGCTTGTTGATATTTTCCATGACAATTCTTGTCACTCCTTCGAATTGTCTCTTGTACTTCCCCTGCGATTCCTTGGAAAACAGCTTGAACGGTTCTTCTATTGCGAATTCCCGCAATTGATTATCCAGTGAGAGAGGCTCCCCCACGCGATAGACAATCGTCCCGCTTTTTGCAATGGGCAGGCTTCCTGTATATACCTGATCCGAATTGTTACAACCGACGGGAACGATCTTCTTCCCCGTTGATAATGCAAGCTGTGCAACGCCTGTCCTTCCTTCTCCCAACTGGGTACCTCTCGTGCCTTCAGGGAAAATGATGAGGTTGAGTCTTTTTTCAGAGAGCGCCGTCCTGCTCAATTCCGCCACCCGCGCCATGACAAGATCATAGTGGCATCTCACAAAATCAACAAATTGTCCCCCTAATACGTTAAGCATCTCCGCTGTTTTCCTCGGGTATGTCTCCATGCTTTCATATTTGCCGTCAATGATATCTTTAATGGCTCTGTAAACATTTTTATCGAGGCGCTGTTTGAATTGCTTTTTGTAAAATTCCTCGATCAAATAACCCATAGAGGGGACAGGAATGAGGTTGCACAGGTCAAGAGCCTTTGCAAGGACTGCATTCTTGTAATACTTGCCCTTCACCCAAACCGTTGTGTATGAAAAACATCTCATACTCCAGAGTTTATACTGGAAAGGCCAGTAATTAAAACGATCCGTGTGATTCATGGCGAAGATCACATTCTCGTCCCGTGGAATACGCTCGAGATTTTCTATCCGGATGTCTACTTTTGCGAAAATACGGTAATTGGGAAACAGCAATAATGCTGCAATGATTTGCTGACCCATTGGTGAGGTTACCAGTTTAATCTTTTTCAAATAGTCAATATCTATCATGGCTTCCTGCTTAAGAATTCGCCTTTGCAAGAAGGCGCCTCACTCTCTCCAGTTCCTGCGGGGTATCAACCTCCACAGAGTCGTAATGCGTTTCCACAACCTTGATCCTGTATCCGTGCTCAAGGGCTCTAATCTGCTCAAGGGCTTCCAGTTTTTCAAGAATGCCTTCAGGGAGCTCGGTAAACTTTTTCAAAAATTCTTTTCTGTATGCATAAATGCCGTGGTGCTTATAATAATCTACCTTGCGGCCCCTATCCCGCACATAAGGAATTGTTGCCCGGGAAAAGTAGAGGGCGAAGTGCTCCCGATCAAAGACTACTTTCACTGCATTGGGATGGGTAATCTCTCCTTCCCTGACAATCTTATACATGAGAGTGGACATTGGAATGGCTGGGTCATCCAGGAGCGGCTTTGCCACCTCATCGATCTGAGAGGGTTCGAAGAGGGGTTGATCCCCCTGGACATTAACTACAATATCTGACTCCTCGATATCGAGATAGGAAACGGCTTCGGCTACGCGGTCTGTCCCTGATTTGTGTGCCACTGCTGTCATGATGGCACGGCCACCGAATCTCTCAACAGCGGCAGCAATCCTTTGATTATCAGTCGCCACAGCGGCTAAGGATACCGTTCCAGCCTTCAGCACGCGTTCATAAACGTGTTGGATCATCGGCTTGCCCAAGACATCTGCAAGGGCCTTCCCAGGAAAGCGAGTAGATGCGTAACGGGCAGGAATGATACAAATGACTTTCATAAATGCCAATCAGGCTTTTGCAAATAGTTTACCACGTAGTCTTGAACGGCTTCTTCCAAGGGACGGAATGCAACCTTACAGCCTGTTGCGCGTAGTTTGTCCATTTTGGCCTCCGTCAGATACTGGTACTGATCACCTATCTCCGGCGGTATGTCGAAATACTCTATCTTGGGTTTCATCTTCATGGCCGAAAAAAGTGCATGAGCCAGTTCATTCCACGTGCGGGCCTTGCCTGTCCCTAAGTTGAAAATGCCGTTTACCTCCGGATGCTCAAGCAGCCACCACATAACATCGACGCAATCCTTGACGTAGACAAAATCACGCATCTGTCCACCATCCGTGTATTCAGGCTTATGAGACCTGAAAAGCCTCACCTCCCCTGTGGCGCTGATCTGCTCAAAGGCCTTATGTACAACGCTCCTCATGTCACCCTTGTGATACTCATTAGGACCAAAGACGTTGAAAAACTTTATGCCCACGACCTGATTTTCCACTTGCTGCCGCAGGACCCAAAGGTCGAAGATTTGCTTTGAATAGCCATACATATTCATGGGTCGAAGCGTCGGCGTTACGGAGCTGTCATCGGAAAATCCCCGGGAGCCATCGCCATATGTGGCTGCCGAACTTGCATAGACAAAGCGGATATTTTTCGGCAACGCCCACTCAGCCAGCCGGCACGTGTAGTGGTAGTTATTATCCATCAAGTAGTCGGCATCGCGCTCCGTCGTGGACGAACACGCACCCATGTGGATGATTGCCCGTGGCGTGAATGGCATCTGATCGTTGCGGATCATCCTGAGAAAGGCGTCTTTGTGGATATACTCAACATAATGCCGGTTTACCAGATTCTTCCACTTGGCCGACTCTCCCAGTTCATCCACGACCAAGATGTCGTCGACACCCTCTTCATTAAGCTTCCAGATAAAGGCGCTCCCGATGAATCCGGCACCACCGGTGACGATGATCATAAACCCTCTCCTATAGACTCGTTGCCGCCTTCTCAATGCCCTCTTTGATCTTCGCAAATCTTTCTACCGGCATCTTCACTGATATATTCATGACCAGCGTCCGGCCAAGGATATCCTCTGCCTGGGGAATGTTTGACCTATCGTAGTTGACCTTGCCTTTGTACGAAGGGTCTGTGAAGGGATATTTTTTCGAGTTTGCCGTTGACTGCGCCAGAAAATGCTCCCAATTGGGGAGATAGTGCCACAGGTTCTTCTTGAAACAGACCGTATCGATCCCCTCGCCGCTTAAGGCCTTCTGAAACCGTGCTGCCGTATCTTCATCAGGCAGATTGAATGCCAGAAAGGTTGCCGTATCTCCATCAGGGTCCGGTATGTCCCTGAACTTAATGCCCCTGCCTTTGCCAAGGACTTCCTTGATGGCCTGCTTATTTCTTTTCTGTTCGGCGATGATCGTATCGAGCTTCCTTAGCTGGGCAAGGCCAAGTGCCCCCTGAAGTTCGTTCATCCGGTAATTAAATCCCAGTATCGTCCGCCCTTCAAGGGCTCTGCTGACGTTAGGGTTATGGTCATGCCCGTGATCGTGGTACCACTCGGCACGATGGTAGAAATCCTTATTATCAGTCAGTACCATTCCCCCTTCGCCTGTTGTAAGGGTCTTATAATAGTCAAAACTGAAGATGCCCATATCACCGAAGGTCCCGAGCTTTTTCCCCTGATAGCTTCCACCTGAGGCCTGGGCATTATCCTCCAGGACGAGGAGATTATTTGTTCTGGCTACAGCCATGATCTTGTCTATATGCGCCGGTGCACCGCACATGTGCACAGGTATGACGGCCTTCGTGTAGGGTGTTATCCTTTTTTCTATATCACCGGGATCCATGTTTAAGGTCCCATCGACATCAGCCACGATGGGAATTGCTCCGACGTCCAATACCGCTTCATACGTTGCGATAAACGTAAAAGCGGGCACTATCACCTCATCCCCCGGGCCCACGTCCATCGCCGCAAGCGCCACCTTGAGTGCTGTAGATCCGGATGTGACACCCAATGCGTATCTTGCCTGGCAATAACGCGCGAAGGCCTCTTCAAATTCACGTACCTTAAAGACACCATTTCTCTCCTTGTCAAAGCCGTATCTCATAAGAATGCCTGTTTCCATGACATCCATGATTTCTTTTCTCTCTTCTTTTCCAATCAGTTCCGCACCGGCCATATAACTACCTCCACTGCCTTTTTGTCATTCTGCACTGATTGCGCGTCGCAGTCCCTTTCACCGTCATTCCCGCCTTTCTAAACTCTTTTGAAATGACACTTTTTATTAGTTCGACTCATATACATCGAAGAGGACTTCGGTAGACTTTCGCTTAGTATGCCTCTCCATATATATCTATGGCATCCTCTATGGTCAATTTCCTGGGATTATTCTCCAGAGGCCTCAGAACGGTCATAGCCACCTCCGCAAGTTCGGGCAACGCCTCCTCGGGTATATTCAAATCTTCCAACGTGGTGTAAATTCCGCAGTCTTCGATCAGCGCTTGTACAGCCTCTACGGCCATGAACGCCGCCTCGCGCAGGGGCTGGTTATCGATCACCTCTCCCATAGTTTCTGCGATGACGACAAATTTTTCGAGGGAGCCCGGCAAGTTGAAGGACATTACATGCGGCAGCATGATGGTATTGGCCAGACCATGAGAAACGCCATATTTCCCACCAAGTGGATAGGACAGTGAATGAACAGCACCAACCCCAGCGTTGGCAAGACCCAGGCCTGCATAAAGACTTCCCAGAAGCATATTGCCCCTGGCTTCCACGTTACCGCCGTCATGGACACATGCCCGTAGATTCGACGAAATCAAATAAATGGCTTCCAAGGAAAGCAGTTCACTCATGGGTGAGGCATTGATCGATGTGTAAGATTCTATGGCATGACAGAGAGCATCAATTCCCGTTGATGCCGTGGAAACGGCAGGGAGAGTGAGTGTGAGAATAGGATCGAGGATAGCCAGTTCGGGATAAAGGTACGGACTGTTCATGCCTTCTTTTTTCTTCAGGTTCTCCCTGACAAAAACAGCAGTAAAGGTAACCTCGCTCCCCGTTCCCGCCGTTGTCGGGATCATTATTTTGGGGAGACCCGGCCCGGGAACTTTGTTCAGCCCTAAATAATCCTTCGCCCTGCCGTTATTGGCTGCCAGAACGGCAATGGCCTTTGCCACATCCATGGCGCTTCCCCCACCGATGCCCACGACGACATCACATTTCGCCTTTTGGGCCGCTTTGACTCCTTCATCAGCAACCTCCAGCTTTGGTTCCGCCTCAACCTGCTGGTCAAACAGGGTTGTCTTAAAATCGCCACCACCAAGGATATCTAGAATCCTCCCTTTTAGGTCCGTCTTAGCCAGATTCCTATCGAGGACAATGAGCGGACGGGTTGCCTTAAACTCCCGAATGTGTGCTCCTAGAGACTCTAAGGCATCGTTGCCAAAGACAATTTTGTTAGCCCCCGTGAAGGAGAATTTCTTGTACATGACCGCACCCCCATTGCATTTCAATGAGTAATAAGTTTCTGCTTATGGAAAGTCAAGTCTTTTTGTTTTTCATATACCATTCCACCTGCCGACAGACGCCCCTGATAATCTTGACCTCCTTGGAAAAAAGGTTAGTCCGGGACAGGAAGCGGCGGATATGCATCATCCAAAATTCTGGATTCTCAGGATTCAGAAACCCAATTTTCATCAATAGTTCCTTCATGTGATCATACATACCTTCGAGTTCTGCTGATGCGGCAAGGCGGGGCGTAAAGGCCTCCAAGGGTTCCATGTGGGTTACGAAGATCTCATAGCAGAGAATCATAGTGGCATGTGAAAGGTTGACGGATTTGTTGTATCTGGAAGTGGGTATGGTTACTACCAAGTGGCAGAACCGCAGATCATCATTCGACAATCCGGTATCCTCCGGCCCGAAGAGCAGCGCCACCTTATTCTTTTGGGATATATCCACGATACGCGCCGCCATTTCCCTGGGAGAGACAACAGGGCCTCTCGCAGAGCCCCGTCTCGATGTGGTTCCCACAATGTACTGAAACGGCGCCAGCGCCTCATCCAACCCATCAAAATGTTGAATGCGATCGACGATCCCAGCAGCAAAGTGCGTGGCCATCTGCTTCATCTCCTCAGGAGCAAGGGCTCTGTTCCCCACGACCGAGATTCTCTCGATACCCATGTTACTCGCACACCTCGCTGCAAACCCGACATTACCAGGATATTTCGGCTTCTTCAGAACAATGGTTATATTTTCAGTTTTCGCTTTTCTCGGCATATCCATTTTCACTCTGTTGCATTTATTAGATAATGGATATTATTTCTACCAAAATCTTGCATCGTCATCAGCTTAAGACCCGCTCTTCATTACTCCTAGAAATTCGTTTTACGGACTCTATAAGAAAAGATTGACATACCAAGCGACCTCTGAAAGAAGTATAATATGAATAAGAAGTTATCCCAAATGCTTTCCGAGGCGGCCGGTGCAATGGGAATAGCCCTTGGAGAAAGAGCGCTATCTTCGTTTGCAGCCTATCATAGAGAACTTCTTGTCTGGAACAGTAAATTTAATCTATTCTCTGCGAAATCGGACCGGGATATAGTAATAAAACATTTCATTGACTCCTTGACGCTCTTACCATATATCAGAAATGAAACTTCTCGGATTCTCGATATCGGCTCAGGAGCCGGATTCCCAGGCATCCCTTTAAAGATTGCTCTGAATTCACTGAAGGTCTCACTGCTGGAGTCATCTCGGAAGAAATCCTCCTTTCTTAAACACGTGATCCGCAGTTTAGGTCTCACAGATGCCGCTGTCATCAACAGCCGAACCGAGTCCCTGATGAAGGATGCCACTTACAGCGGATATTTTCAGGTCCTCACCTCCAGGGCCACAGTTAAGCTGCCGGTATTCCTCCGGCTGGGCGCATTTTTTCTCGCCCCCGAGGGCGTGTTAATAGCTATGAAAGGTAAAAGATCCGATCACGAGCAAACGGAATCCGCCAGCATGTCTTACGATCTGGGATTAAAACATATCGGAAGCCACGATTTAACATTACCCATGACAGGTGATTTTCGACGAATTATCGTCTACAAAAAACTTTCTTTATAAAGTAAATATTCCTTCAAAACAGATGTGTTTTGTGCTATCTTCTCTGCAAAATTTTGCGTCTCAGAAATGCAGTTAGTGCTCTGTTAAATCATGCGTAAAATCATATGCATAGCCAATCAAAAGGGGGGCGTTGGCAAGACAACGACTGCCATTAATCTTGCCGCAACCCTAGCGGCAGCGGAAAAGAGAACCCTGCTCATCGACTGCGACTCCCAGGGTAATGCGTCGAGCGGCATGGGCATTGACAGGGAAACTATAAGCAAGAAAAATCTTTATCACTCCCTCATTGGCAAGCTTCCTTTAAAAGAGGTGATTGTTGGCACCAAATTGCCCTACCTCGATGTGGCGCCTGCCAACCAGGATTTGATAGGAATCGAGGTAGAGTTTGTAAATCTTGAAGACAGGGAGAAAAAGCTCCGCGATTTGTTGAAGAACCTTGATACTGTTTACGACTACATCATCATTGATTGTCCGCCGTCTCTCGGATTCTTAACGGTGAATGCCCTTGTTGCTTCTGATTCCATAATTATTCCTCTGCAGTGCGAGTATTTTGCTATGGAAGGCCTCGGATACTTACTCAATACGGTGAAGCTGGTTAAAGCACGGTTGAATCCCTCCTTGTCCTTGGGAGGTGTTCTGCTAACCATGTTTGATACAAGAAATTCCCTGTCCCACAGGGTCAGTGAGGATGTGAGAAGGCATTTGGGGGGGAAAGTTTTTAACACGATAATCCCGCGCAATGTACGGTTATCCGAAAGCCCCAGCCATGGGCTTCCCATTATTCTCTACGACATCAAATCACGCGGCGCTGTTTCCTACATGGAACTCGCCCGAGAAATTCTGGTCAACGGGAGGATTTAAATGCAACCAAAGAGTTCTCTCGGCAAGGGGCTCGGGGCCTTATTTCCGGATCTCCTTGATGACGTCAGCACGAGACCTTCTTACATCATATGCGGAATTGAAGAGCTTTCACCCAACCGCTTCCAGGCCCGCAAAGACTTCAACGACAGGGAGCAGAAACGCCTTGTCGCATCCATAAAGAAAAACGGCATTATTCAGCCCATTGTTGTGAGGAAATCCGAAAACGGTTATGAGATCATAGCGGGAGAACGCAGATGGCGGGCCGCTCAGGAAGCTGGTCTCAAAGAAGTGCCCGTCATTATCAGAGAGGCTCCTGACGCAGCAGCGGCAGAATTATCCCTTTTGGAAAACCTGCTGCGTGAAAATTTGAATCCTCTCGAAGAGGCTGAGGCATACCAGACTCTGATCAATAAGTTCAGCCTATCGCAGGAGGATCTCTCTTCCCGGGTGGGGAAGGACCGCTCGACTATTGCCAACACGATAAGGTTACTGAAGCTGCCCCGGGAAATAAGGTCAGCCCTTATTAACAAAACCATTAGTCCTGGGCACGCGAGATCAATACTCATGCTCGATTCGCCGGAAGTACAGATTAAGTTCCTCAAGGTCATCGTAAAAAGAGCCCTCAGCGTTCGGGAAACAGAGGGAATGATTCAAAAACTGAAAAAAGTGCCTTCAGAAAAGCGGGCCAAAAAAAATGATGGGTTTCTTCGAGATCTTGAAAGAGATCTCTCATCGAAATTGATGACGGAAATTCATATTCGCAAGAGTAAAAATAAAGGATGCATCGATATAAGGTTTCAGACGGAAGAAGAGCTGAATCGGCTTGTTACATTGCTGATGAATACTAATGACAGTGAACGGATTTCTAGGTAAATTCAGTTATCAACATATGTTGACAACGTTGTTTATAAGGTGACCTGCCTTGGACATGCTTTGGGAAAAAAGTCTTCAAATCATTAAAGAAACTGTCAGCCCGCAAAACTTCGAGACATGGATTAAACCCATTAAAATGTATTCCCTTGAGGGAAACAATGTGACTTTGAATGTTCCCAATAAGTTTTTTAGAGACTGGCTTATAGAAAACTACCAATATGTCATCAAGGAAGCCATCGTCAAAATAGCGGGAATCGATCTGAAAGTAGACCTTCAAATCGGCCAGGAAACTAAGAAAAGCCAAACCTCCGTTCGGCGGCACGGAGAACACCAGGAAAAGGTACGCTCTCAGAGCAAGCGTGTCCGCTCCGGGATCAATCAGTCTTTGAATCCTCACTACAGTTTTGAAAGATTTGTAGTAGGACCATGCAACCAATTCGCGCATGCAGCATCCGTATCTGTAGCGGAACAGCCTGCCAAGAATTATAATCCACTATTTATATATGGCGGCGTCGGTCTGGGAAAAACACACCTGCTTAATGCAATTGGGCTTCGCGCGCTTTCACGCCATCCGGACATGAACGTTGTGTATGTCTCCGCAGAGGAGTTTATGAACGAATTAATTAACTCCATCAGGTACGACAGGATGCCGAAATTCAGGGAGAAATACAGAAATATTGACTGTTTGCTGATCGACGATATTCAGTTCGTTGCCGGGAAAGAAAAGACTCAGGAAGAATTTTTTCATACGTTTAATACCCTGCACGATTCAGGCAAACAGATCGTCGTATCGAGCGATAAGTTTCCTAAAGACATACCGAACATGGAAGGCAGGTTGCGTTCACGTTTTGAATGGGGCCTTATCGCCGATATTCACCCACCGGAAATTGAGACAAAAATCGCCATCCTGGAAAAAAAGGCTCAGGAAAACAATATGGTTCTGCCAACTAATGTGGCCCACTATGTAGCATCCCAGGTGGAATCAAATATAAGGGAACTTGAGGGTTATCTCATAAGAATTTCTGCCTTTTCCTCTATAACAGGAAAAGAAATAGATATAACCCTTGCAAAAGAGGTTTTGAAGAAGATTCTCAAGAGGATTGAAAAGGAAGATGTAACTATTGAAGAGATTATAAGAACTATAGCCGCCAAACTAAATGTAAAGGTATCGGATATTAAATCGCAAAAAAAGAATAAGAATCTCGTACTTGCAAGACAGATTGCCATGTATCTCGCGAGAAAATTGACTGCATTGTCGTTTCCCGACATCGGAGAAAAGGTGGGTGGACGGGATCATTCCACGGTTATTTATGCCAATAATAAAATGAAAAAAGGATGTGACGAGGACAAGAATCTAAAAAAAACAGTCCAGGAAATTGAGGAATCATTGCAACAAAGAAGTTAACAACTTTTGTTCTCACAGGCTATCAACAGCTGCTTTTGCTTTATGTTCGCAGGAATATTTGGATAAAGGTATCTATGAACAATTGTAACAGGGACTATTACTATTACTATTTAGTTAATAATATTAATTAAGATATAGGGAGGGTGTGGTAATGAAATTTAATATACAAAGAAACTCTTTTCTTGAAGGCATCCAAAAGACGCTTAGTATCGTGGAGAAAAAAACAACCATGCCAATCCTAAACAATGTTCTCATCAAGACGGAAAAAGATAAAATAACAATTGTCGCGACGGACAGGGAAATCGGGTTAGTGGCGGATTACGGTGCGGAAATTTTAAACAAAGGTGATGTTACTGTTTCTGCAAGAAAACTGTATGAAATGGTAAGAGAGATTGAGGGAGACACCGTTCAGTTCGAAGCAAATGAGAGTCATAGGATTACAGTAACTTGTCAGAAAATGATCTATAAAATATCTGGTCTTCCGGCAGATGATTTTCCAAGTGTTGTCGATGACCGAAGTGGGTTGAATTTTTATAAGATTAAGGGGGAATTGTTAGAACGATTGATCCGTAAGACGTCTTTTGCCATGTCGGCCGATGAAATGAGGAAGAACTTGAATGGAGTATTCTTTGAATCGTTAGATGACGGTGGCAAGAATAAACTGCGTATGATTGCGACGGATGGTCATCGTCTGGCCATGGCAAATGTGGATATAGATGGGATACCATTTCTTCGGTTAGAAAAAGGGATTATAATTCCCAGAAAGGGACTGGGTGAAATTCGAAGGCTAATCGAAAATGCGCATGAAGAAATCTTAGTAGGGGTACGCCAGGGAATGTGCGTCATCAGGACGGATAGCACAATGTTAAAGGTCAGTTTAGTAGATGCAGACTATCCGGACTATAAGCGGGTTATACCCACGGAGAAGGGAACCCCGGTGCAATTTGATAGAGATGCTATCCTGCATGCCTTAAGAAGGATGAGCGTTATATCAAGCGAAAGGTACAGCGGGGTTATCATTAAATTAGAGAATGGGAGGATGGTGTTGGAATCGGCAAATCCGGATGTGGGAGAGGCTAAAGACGAGATTGAAGTAGACTACCGTGATAAGGAGGTTTCCGTAGGCTACAACGTCAAATATTTGATTGATGCAATAGAAGTGATCGATGAAAAAAAGGTTATCTTTGAAATTGGAGCAGGCATGAAACCGGGTGTTATAAAGCCTGCCGAGAATGACGACTATCTGTGTATTGTAATGCCGTTGAAGCTGCAATAAGTGGCATTGCCGCAGCAAAGAGTGATGAGGAGCAGGAAGGTATTTTGGTAACACTGGAAGGAATAAGGAAGATATGACAGAGCGGTACGAGGCAGACAGCATAAAAGTATTGGAAGGTCTTGAGGCTGTTCGCAAGAGACCCGCCATGTACATAGGTAGTACGGGAAAAGATGGTCTGCACCATTTGGTTTACGAAGTCGTTGACAACAGTGTCGATGAGGCGGCTGCAGGCTATTGCGATCATATCGAAGTCCGTGTCCGGGCCGATAACAGCGTCATGGTAGATGACAACGGCCGTGGGATTCCCGTGGACATGCATAAGGAAGAGGGCATTCCGGCGGCCCAGGTCGTTCTCACGAAGCTTCACTCTGGCGCGAAATTCTCCAACGAAAGCTACAAGATTTCCGGCGGTCTTCACGGTGTTGGCGTTTCCGTCGTCAATGCCCTTTCATCATACCTCGAACTGGAAGTAAGGAGAGAGGGGAAGGTTTATAGGCAGTCTTATTCCAAAGGTGAGCCCACGAGCGAGCTGGAAGTCGTGGGGAAAACGAGGAGCCGGGGGACAAAGGTTACATTTAAGCCCGATGATGAGATTTTCGAGGACATAGAGTTCAGCTTCGATGTCCTTTCCAACCGTCTCCGTGAACTGGCCTTTCTGAACAAGGGTCTCAAAATAATCCTGACGGACGAACGGGACGGCAAGAAAAGTGAATTCTTCTACAAGGGCGGGATCGTGTCCTTTGTGGAGTACATCAACCGCAACAAAGGTGTCCTCCACAAGAAGCCGATATATTTTGATGGAGAAAAGGAAGATTGTTATGTAGAGGTCGCCCTCCAATATAACGATACCTACGTCGAAAGCATCTTCTCCTTTGTAAACAGTATCAACACAACAGAGGGCGGAACACACTTAAGCGGCCTCAAGTCCGCCCTGACCCGGGCAATCAACACTTACGCTGCCAATAACAACCTTGTGAAAAACGGAAAGGATTCCATCCGGGGTGAAGACGTCCGGGAGGGGCTCTCCTGCGTAATCAGTGTCAAGCTGAAGGAGCCCCAGTTTGAGGGACAGACCAAGACCAAGCTGGGGAACAGCGAGGTGAAGGGGCTCGTCGAGGGTGTCGTCTACGACAAGCTGGGGAGCTATCTGGAAGAGAACCCCCCAGTGGCGAAACAGATCTTAGGCAAGGCTCTTGATGCAGCAAGGGCTAGGGATGCGGCACGGCGTGCAAAGGAACTGACCCGTAGAAAGAGCGCCTTGGAGGTGGGCGCCCTGCCGGGAAAACTTGCGGACTGCCAGGAGCGCGATCCGGCCCGCAGCGAAGTCTACCTTGTGGAAGGAGACAGCGCCGGCGGCTCGGCCAAACAAGGGAGGGACCGCAGGAACCAGGCAATTCTCCCCCTCCGCGGCAAGGTCCTTAACGTGGAGAAGGCTCGTTTTGACAAGATGTTGCAGAACGAAGAGATCAAGGTCATGGTGACGGCCCTGGGGACAGGCATCGGCGCAGATGACTTCGACGTCAGCAAGCTTCGGTACCACAAAGTCATCATCATGACGGATGCCGATGTGGACGGCCTCCACATACGGACGCTCCTCCTTACATTCTTTTTCCGGCAGATGCGTGAGTTGATTGAGCGGGGCTATCTCTATATAGCCCAGCCGCCCCTCTTCAAGGTAATGGACCGTAAGAAAGAACTCTACATCAGCAACGAAGAGGAAATGAAAGACTACATCCTTGATAACGGCGTAAGCAAACTTTCCCTCCTTGTAGGCAATGGAAACAGCATCACGGGCAACCGCCTCCTCAATCTCATAAAGAAGGTAATGAGGATCGAAACCGTTCTCGACCGCTTTGAGAAAGAAGATAAGAACAAAACGGTCATGCGCATATTAGCCGCTGATCCAGCCTTCTTGCCGAACGACTTCAAGAGCGAAAAGGTCCTTCTTAAAGTTGCGAAGCGCACCCAAAAGGCTGTCGGGGAAAGGCTCGAGGGCTACAGAGCCGAATCTGATCCGGAGTACGATGGATGCAAGCTAATTCTTGATTACCGGATGAAAGGACAGATATTCACTACTGTCCTGGACAGGGACATATTCAAATCACCCAGATTCATCGAGATCAAAGATCTCCTCAATCAAGTGAGCGCCCTGGGAGAGGCGCCCTACACTGTGGTCACAGACGACGAGGAAAAGGGCAGGAAGGAGCTTGCAAGCATGACAGCCCTCGTGGAATACGTGACGGCCATGGGGCAGAAAGGGCTTTCAATCCAGCGCTACAAAGGCCTCGGCGAGATGAACCCCGAGCAGCTCTGGGAAACCACCATGAATCCGGATAAGAGAACTCTCCTCCAAGTCAAACTGGAAGACTTTGTCACCGCCGACGAGATATTCACCACCCTCATGGGAGACCATGTGGAACCGCGTAAAGACTTCATCTACAAGAACGCCCTCTACGCATCTAACTTGGATGTGTAAAAGATAGATATTGCTTTCGGGTTATGTTTAAAGTGAGATTCCTCACCCAAAGAATAAACTTTCCTTTGCGCAAATTGAAATTTACTTGTCATACGACTGTAATGGAGACGTACGTTAGGTAATACATTGAAAGAAGATAGAATAACCAAAGAGAGGAACTCAGTTGAACAACTTGCTAAGGTAAAGAGAAAATTTTGGAAATTAAAGAAGGCTGGAGAGAAATCGACCAAACTCATAACATTTCTTAAACAAGTCCAACACGAGAATATCCATTCGATGCGTTAGCATTCCAAGAACACACGTTTATCGTTTTAATAACTCAAAAGAATTACGCAAAGGGTGCACTAGGTGAAAAAGGGTGTGTCAATGTTCGACGGCTAGTTTCAAAGGCGCCGCGCCCCGTTCTTTTGTCTCGAGTTACAATTTTAGAGTTTATAAGCGTTTTATTGAAATGTTATTATAATAGATTTCTAAAAAAGAGATTGACCAGGAAACTTATTCAACGACTGCGGCGAGACATAGGGTCTTACAATGGAGGAACCCCATTTTCAGTAGTTGAAGTACCTGAAGGGTCGTTTCTTCTGGCAAAATCATTCTTACTACAATTTGCATATCAATACGCTATACATTCAATGGATGCACTTCATTTCGCGGTGATTAATAATATTAAGGACGTCTGTGATCAACTTGTCATTGTGACCTCAGATAATTCTTTTAAGAAGGTGTGTGAAAAATCAAAATTCTCTCTGTACGATCCTGAGATTACCTAGCTCACACCTTGACACCGTATACATTCCTCAATCCTAAATTTGCGCTTGCATTTGCGGCCTCAACGGCAGATTATCACGTTTATTTAAGGAGGAGCATAAACAAATTCTTGAACGAGAACACAGTTTTTAGCCATCAAAAAAGATAAAAATTTAAGCGACAAGGATGGCAAAAAATGCTATAATTTTGCATAAAAAATCTGATACGTTAGTAATTGAAATTATAGTCGTTTTTATAGGTTAAAAGGCGCAGAGAGGAATTGAAAATTATGGAGCAGCTTTTCCAGAAGAACATACCCATCAATATAGAAGATGAAATGAAAAAATCCTATATGGATTACGCCATGAGCGTAATCATCGGTCGCGCCATCCCGGACGTGCGGGACGGCATGAAACCGGTTCATCGCAGGGTTCTTTTCGCCATGTCAGAGATGGGAAACGTCTGGAACAAGGCATATAAGAAATCCGCCAGGATCGTCGGGGATATCATCGGTAAGTATCATCCCCACGGCGATACTGCTGCCTATGACACCATCGTACGCATGGCTCAGGATTTTTCGATGCGCTATCCCCTGATTGACGGTCAAGGGAATTTCGGCAGCGTCGACGGAGATCCACCTGCGGCGATGCGTTACACTGAGATCCGCATGGCGAGACTTGCAGAGGAGATGCTCGCCGACCTCGAAAAAGAGACAGTAGATTTTGTTCCGAACTATGACGCCACCATGCAGGAGCCTACTGTCCTGCCCGCGCGTATGCCTGCCCTTCTGCTCAACGGCACTTCCGGGATCGCTGTGGGCGTGGCGACAAATATCCCGCCCCATAACTTAAGCGAGATCATCGACGGGACTGTAGCATTGATCCGCGATCCGGGGATCACGATTGAAGAGCTGATGGACCATATCAAAGGTCCTGATTTCCCGACGTCAGGCTTCATCAATGGCAGGGACGGGATCATCTCTGCTTACACTACAGGCAGGGGCTCCATACGCATGCGCGCCAGGGCGAGCATCGAGAGAAACGCGAGGAACGACCGTGAGAGCATCATTGTAACAGAACTCCCTTATCTCGTGAATAAGGCCAATCTCATCGAGAAGATCTCCGAGCTCGTGAAAGAGAAGAAGATGGAAGGCATCTCCGATCTCAGGGATGAGTCGGACAGGGACGGGATACGGATCGTCATAGACTTGAAAAAAGAGGAGCCTTCCGGCGTGATCCTCAATCAACTATACAAGCATACACAGATGGGGACGAGCTTCGGGGTCATCATGCTGGCAATCGACCGCAACCAGCCGAGAGTCCTCAATCTTAAAGAGGTCCTCCAGAGATTTGTGGATTTCCGCAAAGAGGTCATTACACGCAGGACGATCTTTGATCTTAGGAAAGCGAGGGAACGTGCCCATATCCTGGAAGGGCTGATCATTGCCCTGAATAATATAGACGCCGTAGTTCAGCTCATCAAGAAATCCAAGAGCCCCCAGGAAGCCGCGCAGGCCCTGATGGAGAAGTTCGGCCTTTCGGAGATTCAGGCGAGGGCCATCCTCGACATGCGCCTGCAGAGACTCACAGGTCTTGAGCGGGCCAAGGTCGATGATGAGCATGTGGAACTGACGCAGCTGATTGCACAATTGCAGGGGGTATTGGATGATCCCAAGAAGGTGCTCGATATTATTGTGGCGGAACTGGAAGAGATCAAGAAGAAGTACGGGGATGAGAGGCGCACGGAAATCGTTGAAAACGTAGAAGCCATCGATATCGAGGACATGATTGTGGAGGAAGACATGGTGGTGACCGTGTCTCACTACGGCTATATCAAGAGGAATGCCGTGAGCCTATACAGAAGCCAGCGCCGGGGCGGCAAAGGGAAAGTCGGCATGGGAACCAAGGAGGAGGATTTTGTAGAGAAGATATTCATCGCCTCCACGCATCACTATATACTTATCTTTACGAGCGTGGGAAGGGTGCACTGGCTGAAGGTTTACCAGGTTCCCCAGGCCGGGCGGGCATCGAAAGGAAAGGCCATCGTCAACCTGGTCAACCTGGCGCCTGAAGAACGGGTAGCGGCGCTTCTTCCTGTCCGGGAGTTTGCCGAAGGTAAGTACGTGATTATGGTGACCAGAAAGGGCATAACGAAAAAGACCGATCTGGCAGCCTATTCGAACCCGCGGTCCGGGGGGATCATCGCTATTTCCATTGACGAGGGAGACGAACTGATTGCTGTTCAATTGACCCATGGAGACCAGGATGTCTTTTTGGGGACACGGAAAGGTCAGTCCATCCGTTTCCATGAAGATGACGTCCGCGATATGGGGAGAACGGCCAGGGGCGTTATCGGTATTCGCATGGACGATGATGATGCCGTGGTCGGTATGGAGATACCATCGGAAGGCAATTCCATTATAACCGTTTCTGAAAACGGTTATGGCAAGCGAACTGATGTGGAAGAATACCGGCGGCAAAGCCGCGGCGGACAGGGAGTCATCAACCTCAAAACAGTTTCCAAAGTGGGGGATGTCTCGGGCGTCCTCCAGGTTACTGGCGATGAGGACATCATGCTTATAAGCAACGCCGGAAAGATCATACGCCTGAAGGTGGCGGAGGTTCCTCTCCTTCATAGAAGCACTCAGGGAGTAAGACTGATCGAGATCGATCCCGATGAGAAGCTGGTTGGCGTGGCCCGCGCTGAGAGGGAATCTGAGGAAAAGGACAACGGCCTGCCACAGGAAGATGCGGAGGAGGAAGCCGTAAGCGTGCTGGAATTTGGCGCGGGCGACGAGGAAGATGGGTGACGAAATTTGTATGGGCCGTTGCAAGGGAGATGGGGCGTGGCAAGTCACGAGACAGGTACGGGAATCTCGCCCCGCAATGAAATGCACAGATATAAGCTGTTTGATCACACGGCGGACTTAGGAGTGGAGGTATACGGCAATACGGCAAACGAGTTGTTTGCCAACGCAGCTTTCGCTGTTTTTGATATTCTTACTGACCTCTCGCACGTAAGACCAATCGTGGAAAGAAAGATTGTTATGGACGGCGACGGCTGGGAGGACCTCCTCGTGAACTACCTGCGGGAAATTCTCTATCTGTTTAACGGTGAGGGGCTTCTTCTCAAAGAATTTGCAGTGCTTGAGATCGACCCGCGGCACGTGGAAGGGAAGGTTTGGGGCGAATCTTTTGACCCGGCAAGGCACAGGATCAACACGGAAATCAAGGCAGTCACATATCATCAGGCCGCCGTCAAAAAAACCGCGAAAGAATGGCGGGGAAGGGTGATTTTTGATGTCTGAACTCAAGAAGATAGATGCTTGCCACTGGATGATTCCCCAAACGGGCAATATGAGGGTCCCGGGGATTATCTATTCGAGTGAGCGTCTCATCAGGGAAATGGGTTCGGACGCGAGCCCGAAACAGGTGGCCAATGTGGCACATCTGCCCGGGATCGTAAAATATTCACTGGCCATGCCTGATATGCACTGGGGCTACGGCTTCCCCATAGGCGGTGTCGCGGCTTTCGGCCTTCATGACGGCGTCGTTTCTCCGGGGGGTGTGGGCTATGACATCAACTGCGGATGTAGGTTGATGACGACCCGCCTGGCGCATGAGGATATCAGGGATCGTTTAAAGGACCTGATAAGTGCCCTGTATCATAATATCCCCACAGGAGTCGGCTCAAAGAGTGACCTTACGCTCTCCGCCAATGAAGAAAGAAAGGTTCTTATCGAAGGAGCCAGATGGGCGGTGGAGCGCGGGTATGGCACACATGAGGATCTGGAAACTACAGAAAACGGAGGACAAATAGCGGGCGCCGATCCAAAGTTGCTAAGCGCAAGGGCTATCGAGCGTGGACGGGAGCAATTGGGCACACTCGGGTCGGGCAACCATTTTCTGGAGATTGAGGTCGTCGAGGAGATCTTTGATAAGACGGCTGCCGCTGCCTTTGGCCTGGAGGAAGATCAGATATGCGTTCTCATTCATAGCGGATCTCGGGGGCTCGGCTATCAAGTCTGCGATGACTATCTGGCAAGGATGGTGAAGCATCTGGGCGAACTGGAGATTTCCCTTCCTGACAGGCAGCTTGCCTGCGCGTACATTGCTTCAAATCGGGGAAAGGAATATCTCGCAGCCATGGCCTGTGCCGCCAATTATGCATGGGCAAACCGACAGATTATGATGCAGTGGACGCGTGAGACCTTTGAACATACCCTGAATAAAGGTCCCCGCGATTTAGGCATGAGATTGCTTTACGACGTCTGTCATAATATCGCCAAGATCGAAACATTTAATGTTGATGGTAAAGAGGTAAAGCTCTGCGTGCACAGAAAAGGAGCAACCAGGGCTTTCCCTCCCGGCCATCCGGCCCTTCCAGGAATATACAGCAACACAGGGCAGCCTGTACTTATACCTGGTGACATGGGGACGGGTTCTTATGTGCTGGCAGGGACGGAGAAGGCCTTTGCTGACACATTCGGGAGCACCTGCCATGGCGCCGGGCGCGTCATGAGCCGTACCCAGGCGAAGAAGGTCAGCCGTGGGAGGTCGATTGAACGCGAAATGGCCGTCAAGGGCATTATCATAATGGCAACCGGCAAAGGAACCCTCAGCGAAGAGATACCGGAGGCCTATAAAGATTTGGATGAGGTTGTGGACGTCGTCCACAGGGCCGGCATCTCCAGGAAAGTGGCTAAACTCCGGGCATTAGGTTGCATCAAAGGGTGACGGGCCATACTATGACCCGTTCTTAAGATAGATTCTTCTTTCCAATTCGCGCTTGACCTGATCCTTGGCGTACTGCGCCTGTTTAAACACCTGGTCTGCCTTGTAAAATTCTAGAGCGCGAATATTGGAAATTTCAATCTCAATATAAATATCCGGCGAAGAATTGCGCAATTTTTCACGGACGATGCTTCTCTCCATGATCTGGAAGGTGTTAAAAATCGCTTCCTGCAGAGATGGCAGGCGGTCTGGGCCTGCGTCACGGCGCCCAATAACATCGACGGCGATGGTGAGATCACAATCCTTAGGCAGCAGGTCAAAGGGCACGGGATTGACCGCCCCACCGTCGATTAAAACATTCTCACCCATTGCGACAGGTGTGAACACGCCGGGGAGCGACATGCTGGCCTGTATAGCCGGAGCCAATTCTCCACCGTCAAGCACCACCTGTTCGCGAGTCCAAAAGTCCGAAGCGACGACACGCAGGGGAATAACAAGCTCCTCGAATGTCCTTGCCCGGATGGACTCGAAGAGATAGTTTATGAAACGTTCCGCATTTAGGAAACCATGGCCATCAAATTGCGGTGCCATGAAATTCAACCACTTGAACATATGCTTCTTGGTCATGACGTCTCTTAGTGTATCGTTTTCACTAATACTTATATTGCTGATTACCTGCCTCAGATCCTTTGCACTCAATCCTGAACAATAGAGAACGCCGACGACCGCGCCGGTGCTGGTCCCCGTCACATAGGATGGTTTTAGCGCAAGCTCATCCAACGCTTCGAGTATCAATACGTGTGCTAAACCTTTTGCGCCACCTGCGCCCAGAGCGATACCGATCTTCTTCATAGTAAAGCGAGACTCTTGTTATCTGAAATCAGCTGTCCTTTTCATCCAGTTTGCTAATCTTTCAAGCTACCCTACCGGTGTCCGCCGGAGCCCCGCGAATGCGGGCAAAAACTCCTAGATTTCCACTGAAGCCTGTCCTCGAAGGTCGCTGTCGGGTGCCGGAACGATACCGGACGCAGAAGGTCCTGAATATTATGCGGAGGGACTGCGCATTTGCTTCCACAGGGTGAAGGCAGTAGCAACTGTTTGGACAGTGCCTTCTGTGCCGATTTTCCCTGTGTTGATGACCATATCATAATGTGAAGGATCCGTCACATCAGCATTGAAGTACTTGCGCAGGTATGCACGGCGATCTGAATCTGTCTTGATGACATATTTTGTCGCATCTTCCCTGGTGGAGCCGGTATCGCGCATCACATTCTGGAGTTTGGTTTCCATGGGGGCAATGAAACGCAGCCTGAATGTGTCCTCGGGAGGAAGGATATACTGAGCGCCCCTGCCTACGATGATCATATTGCCTTGCCTTCCGAATGTGCCGATGACCTTTGTAAGGTGATGGAGATAATCATCCACCCAAAGGTGGCGCGTTTCGAACATAGAGCTTAACCAGTCATCTCGTCTGGTAACGTCCTTCTCATCGAGAGACTCAATAACCTTAGCGCTCATATGGGCGCTTTCCGCTATTTTCTGTATGATTTGGGCACCCACCAGATCCATCTTCAGTTTGTCCGCGAGCCTTCTCGCTATTTCACTGCCGCCAGTCCCCGGCTCTCTGGAGACGGTGATCACCGGACCGGGCTTCGCCTCTATGGATTTCCGTTCCACTGTTGCACTCTGCCATTTTTTCAATTGTTCATCAACCAACTGGTTTAGTGATCGAGTCTGCGTCTTCACGTAAACACCTCCTTTATTAGAGATTTTATCTTTGCAAGGTCGGTCCCTTTCATAAAGCGGTTGCCATGTTCTATTGGATCATCATGCTTAAAAAAAATACAGTTTCTCGCCGGGCAGGACGGTGAAACCTTTTTTTTGAAGTATGGCAATTGCATCATCCGGGGAATCGAAACGGAAGATGATCACGGCGTTCTCGCCACTTTTTTCGATGAATGCGTACAGATATTCAACGTTAATCCCGTGCTGCGCCAAAACTTCCAGGATACTGTGGAGACCGCCCGGACGGTCAGGCACCTCCACAGCCACCACGCTTGTCCGGCTTACCCTCATACCGTTGTCATTTAGCACTCTGAGTGCCTTATTCGTATCGTTGACAATCAGCCGGAGTATTCCGAAATCGGAAGTGTCTGCAAGCGACAGGCTCCTGATGTTGATATCAGCATCCTTCAGCAACTGTGTCACGCTTTCGAGCGCTCCTGGTTTATTCTCCAGGAATATGGATATCTGTTCTACCTTCATGTGTCCTCCTCATGGGTTTCGAGAAAAAAAGGAATATGTAAGGAGCTCTCTACATTTTCCGTTTGTCAATTAATCGGCTGGCCTTGCCTTCGGAGCGCTGCAGGGACTTGGGCTCAACTAACTTTACCTTCGCAGTTACTCCGAGATAGTCCTTCAAGTCTTTGGCGAGGGCTCTTTCTAAATTCTGGAGGAAACGCACTTCGTCTGCATTCGCAAATGCCTGTTCGCTTACCTCAACCTGAATCTCCAGGGTGTCCATAGTGCCAACCCTGTCCACAATTAGCTGATAATGCGGTTCAAGCCCTGAAATGCCGATGAGAACAGCCTCGATCTGGGACGGAAAGACGTTAACGCCTCTGATGATAAGCATATCGTCAGTCCTGCCGGTGACCCGGTCCATCCGAATATGGGTCCTGCCGCAGCGGCAAGGCTCGGCGATCAGGCGGGATATGTCCCTGGTGCGATACCGAATGAGAGGGAATGCCTCCTTCGTGATGGTAGTGAAAACCAACTCCCCCTCCTCACCGTATGGCAACGTCTGTCCAGTTTCCGGATTGATAACCTCTACGATGAAGTGATCCTCGAACACGTGCATGCCATAGCGCCCTTCTATGCACTCCATGGAAACACCGGGCCCCATAACTTCCGAGAGACCGTAGATATTCAGAGCGGCAAGATTCAGTTTGTTTTCTATCTCATCCCTCATCTTTTCCGTCCACGGCTCCGCGCCGAAGACGCCAACGCGGAGCTTGAGCGCTCGCATATCGACGCCCATGGCCGTGCCTTGTTCCGCTAGGTTCAGCGCGTAGGAAGGCGTGCAGCAGATTGCCGTGGGACCGAAATCCTGCAAGATCATGATCTGTCTTTTTGTATTGCCGCCTGACATGGGTATGACGCTGGCGCCAAGTTTCTCGGCGCCGTAATGGGCTCCAAGACCACCTGTGAAAAGGCCATAGCCGTATGCGTTATGGATAATGTCGTTCTTGGTCAGGCCCGCGGCTACGAAGCATCTGGCCATCAGTTCCGACCACGTATCAATATCCCTTCTCGTATATCCAACGACAATTGCTCTTCCGGTTGTGCCGGAAGAAGCATGAAGCCTCACGACGCTGCTCATCGGTGCGGCAAAGAGTCCGAAAGGATAGTTGTCTCGCAGGTCCTGCTTCGCTGTGAAGGGGAGCCGCTTTAGATCCGACAGTGTCTTGATGTCATCCGGCTGCACGCCGGCTTTATCAAATGTCTTCTTGTAGAAGCCAACGGTATGATAGACGCGCTGCGATACCTGTTGTAACCTCTTCAACTGTAGAGTTTCTAAAACCTCCCGGGGCAATGTTTCGAAATCTTCATTATAGATCATCCGTATAGCCTCCACTTGTGCCAAGTTTTTCTTCAATATATCAAAAGTTAATATCTGGGGCAATAAACATTAGGTAAGGAAAAACAAATTCTGCTTTGCGCAAATTGGCAGGATATGGTACTTGTCTCCGTGTGGAGTAAAAGGAAAATTAACAGCACTGGCGGGTGTCATGAAACTAACGATAAGCAGAAAATTGTTGGCCAGTTACCTGGCCATGGCGTTTCTTACCATACTGGCAAGCATCTACGCGATTTTCAGCCTTAATAATCTCAATGAACTGGCGTACGCAATAATCGACGAGGATTTTCTTGTCACTGATACAGGGACAAAAATGATGGAAGCGCTCCTCTCCCAGGAAAGTGCAGAGAAAAAATATCTCATCCTTAAAGATCCAGCGATAGCAGAGCTGTTCTGGTCACGCAGTAATGAATTCAATAACAGCCTCGAGAATCTCAGGAAGAATAATATCCCCAGCATCGCAAAAACACTATCGCAAATATCGTTTCAGCATAAGCAGTATGATGACCTTTTTAATCAGACTGTGACACTTGTTACTGGCAATCACATTGAGGATGCAACAAGAATCTCCGAAACGGATAGTCGGAGAGTAATTGAAGACATGGCCACGATGTTGCGTAATATCCGCGCGAAGGCAGAAAGTAATATAGATATGAGGATGAATCTTATTAAAATGCGTGGTACACAGGCTTCGAGAATGACAATAACTCTCAGCGCTATCGGATTGATTATAGGGCTGGCCTTGGCGCTGCTAATTACCTACAATATTTCCCGACCTCTTAAAGAACTGAAAAAGGCCACAGAACATATTGCCGAGGGAAAATTCGAATACAATCTGAGTATAAACCGCCCTGACGAGATCGGCAGTCTGGCTGATGCCTTCAGTTTTATGACGGAGCGCCTGAAGGTATTGGAGAGTCTCCTCCTAGATGCAAGTCCTTTAACACGTCTCCCTGGCAATATGGCGATTGAGATGGAGATCCAAAAGCGGCTTTCAGAAAGAAAGCCTTTTTCTCTCTGCCATGTCGATCTTGACAATTTCAAACCGTTTGCCGATAAGTATGGTTATGCATGGGGTAGCGAGGTCATCAAGGAGGTGGCCCATATCCTTACTGAAAATGTGCACACCTCTGATCTTAACGGCGACTTTGTAGGTCATGTAGGAGGCGATGATTTTATTATCGTTACCGGTTCCGAGCGGGCGGAACAGATATGCAAAAAAATCGTTGAAGAATTTGACCGACGCAGCATGAGGTTTTACAGCGAGAAAGACAGACAGAAAGGGTTTGTCATTGGGAAAGACAGGCAGGGGAAGCAGCAAAACTTTCCTCTCGTAACCATGACAATCGCCGTCGTGACGGATGACGGATCAAAATTTCAGGGACCTTTGGACATGGCAAAGAAAGCTGCGGAATTGAAAGAATATGCAAAGACATTGCCCGGAAGCAATTATGTTAAGCTGGAAAATTTGGAAAAAGCGTCATAAATATTTGATGTTGATTTTCCTTGTCCTGCTGGGGGCCTGCTCATCTCTGCCGACACCGCCCAGCACTCCCCCGCGGGCGAATGACAGGAGTTGGTTCAAATGGTCACCTGCGGATGAAGTTATCTTTTATCAGGGGATATCATACCTGGAGGATAATAAGGAAAAGGCTGCGGATTATGTTAAGGCAAAAGAGGCATTTAATCAATTGCTCAAGACATACCCAAAGAGTAAGTGGCGGGGTCTCTCGGAGGCGTTCATACATCTTATCGATATGGAGCAATTATATGAGGAACAGTGCCGCGCTGATCTGCAGCTTATAGCGAAGGTCAAAGGAGATAACGTGAAGCTCCTCAAGGAGAACGATGAAGCGAAGAAAGACAATCGTCGCCTGCTTGAGGAATCGGCGAAATTAATTCAGGAAAACGAGCAACTCAAAAAAGACATTCAGCTCTTGAAGAGTCTTGAGGTGCAACTGGAAAAAAGAGAAAAAATGCTCAGGTAACATTGCAGACTTGCCGATGACAAATATGAGAAATCACGTCTTTCATATTTTGTGATCACAATGGCCTAAGACTACCGGCTCGTTATAACGCAAAAGTGGTAACGGCCCGATTTATAGCTCTTTGATAGAAGCGTTCTCTCTTCCCAAATAAGATATGCAGGACATTATGCGGTCGTACGCCGCTGAAATTCTTTGATCTCTCAGTTTGTCTTCATGATGGAAAGCAGGTACCGCTCAATTTCTTCTTTGGGCAGGACGCCGACCAATCTGTTTTCGAGAAATCCATCTTTAAAGAGTAGCATAGTTGGAATGTTGCGGACATCATATTTTGACGCGGTAAGGGGATTTTCATCTATATTCAGTTTAACAATCTTGACGCCGCCGGCATACTTTGCTGCAAGTTCTTCCAGGATAGGGCCTATTGTACGGCATGGTGCACACCATGGTGCCCAGAGATCCATCAAAACGGAGCCGGCATAGAAGAGAACTTCTCTCGAGAAAGTTTCATCTGTAATATCAACAGGATGCCCCTCACCAGCCCTAACGACCAGAGGCACACCACACTTGCCGCAAAGGGGACGCTCGTTCAGGCGATTCTCAGGCATGCGATTCTTCGCCCCACAACTGAGACATCTGATAATCATATCGTCAAGATGGGCATGACATCTCCCACACGTGGGCCGGTCATGAATTCGATCCTTCTTTATACGATTCCTCGTCCCGCAGTTTAGGCACCTAATTATCATTTGTTCATGTGCCATTTTCATCCTCACTTCTTCTGAATATTATCGTCATTAACGTTTAAAAAGTCAATAGCACCCGGCGGTCAGCCATCTTTGTATGTGCAATAAGGCTGGGGTTTTTAAGAGGGGCGATTGGCTAAGAGGAGCCGGTGACTACATCGG
Organism: Syntrophales bacterium; assembly: GCA_035685925.1. GTDB lineage: Bacteria > Desulfobacterota > Syntrophia > Syntrophales > UBA2185 > Fen-1135. Next base: position 53,194 of record DASRZZ010000141.1, read on the forward strand.
GCGGTCAAGAAATTAAGAATAGTCCTTCAGGTGGATTCTATTGGAAGAATGTCCGCGACATAGAATTCAAGAGGTTCCATCGCGGCCTATAAAGGGTTCCGTCGTTGCGGAGAATAAGAGGGCCAGGCAGGTTGGGCAAAGCACAAAAAGGCAATTTTCCCCCTCAATATTGTAAACGCGCTGAGCAATCCAGTTCTGGCTATGCGCAACTGCCATTACGAGGCCCAGTGTGTCAATACCTTCTACATCTTGAGGGCGCATCTCTTTATCATGCCATTCGAAGAGTTCAGAGTTTCCGCATACACGGCAGTGCAATGTACAGGAGAGAAGAACTGCGCCTTCCGGTGTCTTGATTCCACTACCGGTAACAACTTTATCTTTTGTTTTTTTCTTTGTCACTTTAAAATCCTTTCGCGTTGAGCTGTTCGAGGCCGCGAAGATATAGGATATGGGCACGGATATCAATGCACGCTCTGTTGCTCATTCTTACATTGCCCTGCTTTATTTGCCCTCCATCAGCGCCTTCAGTTCCGGCCCTTCTATCTTTTCCTTTTCAAGCAGCAGTACGGCGCCTTTTTGCAGGATGTCTTTCTTGCTTCGGAGAATCTCGAGTGCTTTGGCATATTCAGTGCTGATAATCGTTTTTATTTCCCCGTCGATGGCTTCTGCTGTAGCGTTGCTGTAGTCAGCCGTCTCCTGAAGCCCTATATCGAGGAACTGCTGTCGCCTCTCGTGAGCGAAGTATACCTGACCCAATCTGTCGCTCATGCCGTATTCCTTGACCATACTCTTGGTGATGTCCGTAGCCCTCGCGAGATCGTTATGGGCGCCAGTAGATATATCTCCGAAAATGATTTCTTCCGCCGCCCTGCCACCCAGGAGGGAGGCTATCTTGTTGAGTAGTTCGGTCTTTTTCATGAGAAAACGGTCGTCCGTGGGAACCTGCATGGTATAACCCAGGGCGGCAATTCCGCGAGGTATTATGGAGATCTTTTGAACCGGGTCGGTACCGGGGAGAGACAGGGCCACGAGTGCGTGTCCCATCTCATGATAAGCGACAATTTTCTTTTCATCGGGATTTATCAGGCGGTTCTTCTTCTCGAGTCCTGCCACAACCCGTTCAATAGCCTCTTCGAATTCGGGCATCCCGACTTCTTTCTTGTCTTTCCTGACTGCAAGGAGCGCCGCTTCGTTGATGAGGTTTGCGAGGTCGGCTCCCACCATACCTGGAGTCATGTTCGCCAGTTTCTCTAAGTCAAGGTCTGCAGCTGCTTTTATATTTCTCAGGTGAACCTTCAGGATCTCCATCCGTCCGGTCTTATCGGGGCGGTCCACAAGGATGTGACGATCGAACCGGCCCGGTCTCAAGAGCGCGGGGTCCAGAATCTCCGGCCTATTCGTTGCAGCCATGAGAATTACCCCCACCTTAGGGTCGAACCCGTCCATTTCCGCCAGAAGCTGATTGAGCGTCTGCTCCCGTTCATCGTGTCCCCCAAATGTCCCGACACCGCGGGCCTTTCCGAGGGCATCAAGTTCATCGATAAAGATGATACAAGGGGCCTTTTCCTTGGCCTGTACAAAAAGGTCACGCACCCGAGCCGCGCCCAGTCCCACGAACATCTCCACGAATTCGGATCCCGAGAGGCTGAAGAAAGGTACGCCGCTTTCACCGGCAACGGCCTTTGCCAGAAGCGTTTTCCCCGTCCCTGGCGGGCCCACCAGGAGGATGCCCTTGGGTATCCTGCCTCCCAGTGCAGTAAATTTCCCCGGGTTTTTCAAAAATTCGACAACTTCGACCAGCTCCTGCTTGGCTTCGTCAACGCCGGCAACATCTTTGAAGGTGACGTTCAATTCATTTTCCATATATATCTTTGCCTTGTTCTTGCCAACAGTCATGAAACCGGCCTGCTGGGCACCCATCTTTTTCATGAAGAAGTACCAAATGCCGACGAAGAGTATTATGGGAAAAATCCACGAGAAGAGGTCACGCAGAAATGTCGATTCGATTTCTCCTTTGAAAACTACTTTGTACTGGTCAAGGAGGGTGGACAATTCTGGGTCGACGCGGACGGTTCTGAAGGTTTTCGTCTCTCCCGGCTGCCCCCCTTCCACCTTCATTTTGCCCTCAATCTGATTGGCCGTTACAGCCACCTCAACGATTTTTCCGGCCTTGAGGAGATCAAGGAACTGGCTGTATGGTATCGTCTGGGCGGCAAACATAGAAGCGATATAACTCTGAATAATCAGGACCACCCACACGCCTAGCAGGACATACCAGATAGAAAATTTATGACGTTTCTCCATGCCTTTCTCCTATAATGCATATCTTAATGAAGATCCCCACACCATTGCTTGTTCACGGCGCCTCGGTAACAGGCAGTCTCTTACAAGTATAAATGCGAAATAACACTTTTACCATACTTTTTTATCCCCTTACACTTCTATGATATTGGTATTTGAAAGAAGCAGGTCATATTTTTGGAGATGTTTTTGGGAGACATCTTCTGGGGGAAAGATAAGGTATTGGTTGTGAAATATAGAGTCCATAAGACACCCTCCGGATTTTGTGAAAGTCAGGGATTGGGATTCACATTTTAACAGAGTTGTAAGGTGGTGGAGGTAAAATAAATACAGGGGAATTCGGGTGATTTGCAGAATTTCTATGAGGGATTCACAAAATAGAATGCCAAGAATTTTTGCCCTCTACCCCCTCAAAAAACAGTAAAAACGGAGGGTAACAGGCAAATTCCCGTGGTGTAAGTAATTGAATACAAAGAGATATTTCCATGGGAGGGCAAGTCAAAAAACGGCCTTCCAAATAGAATAGTAATTACAAGGAGGTATGAGTTTTGTGAAAGGCAATGATAAGGAAACAAAAGGAGGTAAGCTTGACGTTCCTCTTTCGTAGTGCTATGAGCGAACAAATGATCTTAATTTTTGGAAGTGGGGAAAATGACAGCACCCGTTCTAAAACAAGCATCTCGCCGGAATAAATTTTTTTGAGCCGCGAGATGTGCGCTCCTTTGACATCCTGCGTGCGCATGGAGAACCGGCAAGAATAAAAGATATGGGGGGGCTCCTAACAATGAACAACTGCACGGCTTTGTGTTCAGCGGTGAAAAGGTGGGTTTTATGCACCTAAAGATTGTGCCGCTTCCGGAGTGCAGAGGTATCGAATACTCTCGGAAGCCAATATGCACATCCGCTCTATGGGGCTGGACAAGAATTGCATATCGAGTCCTCATCTTGGCGTAGGTGAATGATAAACCATCTCTCGCCAAGGGGGTGGACAAGACGCAGACAGTGCATATACTAATAAATATGTCGTTTCCGGCAGATGATCTCCACCGCCGGCTTAATTGAGGATGAGTCTAGTCTAGATATGGTAGAATATTGAGTATAAAGGAACACTTATGAACAGAAGGGATTTTCTCAAGACCGCCATCGCGGCTGGTGTGGCTCTCACCATACCGGGAAGCACCGAAGGACTCCTCGGTCACCTAGATGCGGCGGAGAAGGTTGATATCGCCGTTGCCCACGGCATTTCGCCTCAAGCAATAACGAAGGCGGCCATCGACAGCCTGGGCGGAATTAAGAGATTCATAGGGAAGGGCGACATCGTTGTCGTTAAGCCAAATATTGGGTGGGACAGGATGCCGGAGTACGCGGCAACCACCAATCCGGAGGTCGTCTCGACAGTTGTCAAGCTGTGCTATGAGGTGGGAGCAAAACAAGTTAAGGTCTTTGACCGTTCGGTGGTCGATCCGAGACGCTGTTACAAGCAGAGCGGCATTGCAGATGCAGCCGTTGCTACGGGCGGCATCGTGAGCTTTATAGACGACAGGAAGTTCAGGGAGGTTAAGCTACCGGGCATTGTCCTGAAATCATGGCCATTGTACACGGAGGCCATGGAGGCCGACAAGGTCATCAATATACCTATTGCGAAAACACACGGACTTTCCACCCTGACCTTGGGCATGAAGAACTGGATGGGCATTATGGGTGGATCGAGGGGCAGGATACACCAGAAGATCGACGGGAGTCTTGTCGATGTCGCTATGTTCATCAAACCGACCCTCGTCGTACTCGATGCGGTTCGCATCCTGACGGGGAATGGCCCCCAGGGAGGAAGCCTTTCAGATGTGAAGAAGCTCAACACGGTCATTGTGGGAACGGATCAGGTGGCGGTTGATGCGTATGGAGCCACACTCTTCGGTTTGAAAGGAGCGGATATCGGCTACATAATAGCAGGACACAAGGCGGGACTTGGCACGATGGATCTGTCGAAATTGAAAATCAAGAGAGTCAATATTTGATGACAAAAAAAATACGTATGGTGACGCAGGGAATCTTCTTGTTGATCTTCCTGTGGTTATTTCTGCAGACCGAATCGAAAGGGGCCAATGACCTCGGCTATCCCGTAAAGATATTCCTGGATGCGGACCCACTGATTTTCCTCACAACGATACTTTCCAGCCGCGAGTGGTATCAAACATTCTACCTCGCCATACTTGTTATTGTTGCGACTGTATTTCTGGGGAGGCTCTTCTGCGGATGGGTGTGTCCGCTCGGAACCTTGAATAACATAGTAGGTTCCATGAAGAAAGGGCACCCCAGCACGCAGACCGCAAACTGGTATCGGTTCAAGTATTATGTCCTGATCTTTCTCTTGGTGTCGTCACTTTTCTCTTTGCAGCTTTCAGGAATTGCAGACCCGATATCGCTGTTGATCAGGTCGTTTTCGCTGGCAGTTTATCCGGTGGTGAGCTATGCGACGAGCGCCACTTTTGACGCCATCTATAATACAAATATACCCCCTCTGGTAAATGTATCCGAATTTACTTACTCCATTCTAAAAAAGATCTTCCTCCCATTCCAGCAGCCCTTTTACCTTCAGAGCGCTTTTGTGGGATTTCTGTTTCTTCTCGTTCTGGGATCGAACCTTGTGGAAAGACGTTTCTGGTGCAAGTATCTCTGCCCGCTGGGCGGACTTCTTGGCATTCTTTCCAGATACGCCTTCCTGAGAAGGTCTGTTAGCGAAGACTGCAATGACTGTGGGGCTTGTACACACGTGTGTCAAGGGGGCGCGACCCCAAATCAAGCGGAGCGCTGGAAGAATACGGAGTGCATCTATTGCACGGACTGCGACGATCTCTGCCCGCAGAATGCAGTCCATTTCGGTTTCATGAAAAAGCAGCCCGTTGTTGGCATGGACTTGGGCAAGAGAAGGGTCATCGGTTCAATCCTGACTGGTCTTATTGCCGTCCCACTTATGAGAATTACGCCCATTGCCAGGGCGGGAGTCTCCGATCCCAGATTAATCAGGCCGCCGGGCGCTCTCGAGGAAAAGGAATTTCTCAGGAGATGTATAAAATGCAGCGAGTGTATGAAGGTCTGCATTACAAACGGTCTCCAGCCGACGCTCTTTGAAGCTGGTATTGAGGGAATATGGTCACCCGCCCTTGTTCCTCGCATCGGCTATTGTGAATACCGGTGCACCCTCTGCGGCCAGGTCTGTCCTACAGGTGCTATTAAGAGATTGGAGCTCCCCGAGAAAAACAAGGTAAAGATAGGACTCGCCATGATCGATAAAGGGAGATGTCTGCCCCATGCCCATGCTACCCCTTGTATTGTCTGCCAGGAGGTCTGTCCCACCCCGAAAAAGGCCATCTGGTTTGAAGAGACAAGGGTCAAAAACAGAGAAGGAAAGGAACGGGTATTAAAGCTACCCAGAGTCGACCTTGAGCTCTGCATCGGCTGCGGGCTCTGTGAGGCAAAGTGCCCCGTTCTCGGACAGCCAGCCATCTATGTCACAAGTGTCGGGGAATCGAGATCTCGCGACAATCAACTTCTTCTTTCTTGAAGGGATAAATTTTTAATCTTATTTCGATCCTTAACTGCGGCAACGTGACGCCTTAAATTCTTTTCTGCAAGCCTGCGTTTGCGGCGTGAGATTTGCTACCTTGATTGTTCGAGCACGTAGCGCACCTTCATTTGCAAATCCTTGCGGAGAGAGTTATAGACAGAACAATATTTGGTATGGGACAGGGATACAGCGCGATCAACCTTTTGGGCATTAATATTCTTCCCTCCTATGTACAAGACGATCTCAATGGCCTTGAAATACTGCGGTGGTGTCGGATTTCGCTCTCCCACGAGTTCCATCTTGAAACTTGTCAGTTGGATCCTCATCTTCTGTAAGAACATTACTATGTCGATCCCCATGCAGCCGGCGAGACTCAGAAGCAGGGCCTCTGTCGGTTTGCAACCCCACTGTGCATTGGCGTCAAATTCTATCTCATATCCCTGTTGGGTCGTGCCCGTAAAGATGAGATCTTTATCCCAGTTCAGGGTAGTCTTCGTGATAGGTACAATCTTTTCCTTGTAGCCTGTCAGTGACTTTTCCAGCTGGTCTTTCTCTTCGCTTGGCATCTCTTCACCTTTTCATCTTGCATCCCGGCTCAATCCTTGATTCCGGCAATTTCTTTGGCCAGCCTCTTTTTATAATCGAGATTTCCCTGGCGTGAGATCATGATACGCTGTGCCTGTGGTGAGCCTGCACCATGCATGGATTCGGTCCGGTATCCTACCGCCGCCGTCCCGAGAGTGACATTTTCAATAAGCCGCAATACGCGGCAGCGATGTTCCGTCGGAACCGACGCTACCCCCTTGAAATATTTTTCCACAACCTTACCGATCTCGGGGTGGCGGAGATCCTGTTCGGAGGCCATGGTGACCATCAACCCCCCGGCAATATCCTCCGCAAGTCTCGCGATCTCGTAGGGGAGACGAGTGACATTCTGTTTGCAGACATTGGCAAGGAGTAAATCAATCAGGTAGTTTCCGGATGCGGTCTGGTGCCCTTCCGCCGAACAGGCGATCCCACAGGCGTAAAGGGTCTCATTGAGGTGCATCATCTCGATCAGCTTGTCCTTGATGTGAGATGCCTTGGCCGCACCGTTGTAATCGGCAGCCAGAGCCGCGGCGCCGATCAGTACATCGCCGACACCGACCTTGCAGCCGCCATAACTCTGACGGTGATACCCGGCAAACCTCTCCACCAAGGCGCCGCTGTATTCATATTCACCACACATGAACACGTTTTCCCAGGGGACAAATAGATTGTCAAAGACCATCAGGGCCTCGTGGCCGCCGAATTCTTTATTTCCCACATCGATCTCACCGCCTTCGAGTTTCCGCGTGTCACAGGACTGTCGGCCGTAAATGTAAAATATGCCCTCAGCATCGGCAGGTGCCACGAAAGAAATGGCATAATCGCTGTCCTCCTTCGTCATTGTCATCGTGGGCATGACAAGAATCCAATGGGAATTGACGGCCCCTGTCTGGTGGGCCTTCGCGCCTCGGACGACAATGCCGTCTTTCCTTCTTTCCACCACGTGCGTATAGAGGTCCGGATCGACCTGCTTGCCGGGCGGGAGGCTGCGGTCACCCTTGGGATCCGTCATGGCGCCGTCCACCGTCAGGTCTTCCTCCTGCATCATCAGCAGGAACTTGATGAATCGCTCGTGGTATTTGGTGCCAAGTTTCTTATCCATCTCGAAGGAGACGCTGTCCACGGCGTTGATAGCATCCATTCCCACGCAGCGTTGAAAACAGGCCCCCGTCTTCTGCCCCATGAGCCTCTGCATCTTCACCTTTTTTATCAGATCCTCCGTGTTCCGGTGTATGTGACAGAAGCGGTTGATCTTCTTTCCTGTCAGATGCGATGTCGCAGTCATCAGGTCCTCATGCTCCGGATTCTGGGCAAGGGCGTATGTCATCTTTACCGAATTCATAGAAGGCCTGATGATCGGATGGTCCACGGGATTTTCCACCCGCTCGCCCATCAGGTATATCTTGAAATTCATTTTACGCAGACTCTCTTCATATTGTTCAGGTGTTTTTAGCGCCATATCAGTTGCTCCTCATATAAGAAATATTTGTTATTTATGACTCTTGACGTACGGGTAGTAGCTCTGGACCACGTCCAGCCGTCCCAATTGTCCGCCGCCAAGCCAGACTTGGATAATTTTACTGTCCCTGAGATATTTTTCCACATGATAATCGCGGGCGTACCCGTATGAACCCATGAGTTCCATGGCCCTGTTACAGACCATCTCGGTGACATCACAGGCGTATACCTTTGCAGCACTAGCGCGAGCCATCAGATAATCCTCACCGGGATTTCCATATTTCTTTCGGTTGTTGAACATGGCTGCTACGGAGAGGTAAAAGGCGCGCGCTGATTCGATGCCAATGGCCATATCTGCGATCATGGCGGCCTGCAGGGAATGGTTGCGGACAGGCTTCCCTCCATAGAATCTGTCCTTGGTATACTCTATGACGAGCTCCAAAACGGCCTGGGCGTTTCCCAGCGTCATGGGAGCGCTCGTCAGGCGCCCCCAGCCTATGTTGGCCCTGAAAAGCTGCCAGTCAGTGCCGGGGCCTCCGGCTCTATATTCTTTTGGTACCCGCACGTTATCGAAGAAGATGGCCGTATTAACGTCTGTCACCTTCATGCCCATTTTTTCTTCCGCTTTTCCGAAGGAAAGCCCCGGCGTATCTTTGGGGACGTAGATGAGCGCCAAGCCCTCTTCCTTCTGGTTAGGATCGGTTGTGCAGATGACACAGTAGAGGTCCGCAATGCTGGCGCCGCTGGGCCACATCTTTTCACCATTAATCACCCATTCGGTCCCCTCCAGTATGGCCCTGGTTCGAATGGTAAAACCATGTTCTGCCGCATCTTCGATATTGCAGCCCCCTGCTGGTTCGGTAATAGCCAGACAGCCGCAGCGCGGCGTATCCCCACAGAACATGGGAATGAACTTATCCATTAGGACTTTGTTGCGCGCGCCCATCGCTGCCGCCAGACACCAGGGTATGATCAGGGAGTGAAGGGATACGCCGCTGTCCCCTCGGGACAATTCTTCAGTGATGGCACAGACTGTGGTTGCTGACCGGATTCCCAGACCTCCGTATTCGAGAGAAAACCCCCGCCTCTGGATACCGAGCTTCACCAAGCCTTCATAGATTTTTTCAAAGACGGAATAATCTTCATCTAACTTGAGACGAACCGGCATCATTTCGTTGTCAACATATTTTCGGATTACCGTCAGGAAAGCGAGATCTTCCTCGGACGTGATAAAATCTCCATACCGCTTCATACAAGCTCCCTCCTAATTTAAAAGAATATAGTTTCCAGGCAGGCATTCAGGTCTTGCACCGATGCAATATGTCTATGATGACCTCCGGGGTGTAGTCTTTCAATCCCCACAGCTTGGCCAGCGCCTCTGAGTTTTCTGCTATTTTCTCTATATCAGATTCAGGGACCCCCGCCTCTTTCAGTGATGTGGGGCTTCCGATAGATGAAAACCAGCGCTTCAAACAATGGATCCCTTGAACGGCCGCATTCATGTCATCGGCTTCATTGATGCCGAAAATTTTTCTTCCCAATCTAGCAAATTTTGAGGGGTTCTTTTTTACGGCATAGCCCATCCAGCCCGGGAGGATGACACTTAGCCCGGCGCCATGTGCGACATCATAAAGAGCGCTCAGGGAATGTTCCATCATGTGCGCAGGATAACCGATTAATCCCATGCCTGCCGTTGTCAGACCGTTGAAGGCCAGCGTCGCCGACCACATGATATTGGCCCTGGCGTTGTAATTTTGAGGATCTCTGAGGCTAATATCTGTACTTTCCATGACCGTTTTCATAATGCCTTCAACCAGCCTGTCTTGAAGCGGGCTTTCGGGTTCCCTGTTGCTGAAGTATCCTTCCAGCAAATGTGCGATGATGTCTACGGCGCCGAAAGCGCTGCACTCAGCGGTGAGGGAAAACAGCACCGTTGGATCGAGGACAGATACCTTGGGCTGGATAAAGGGAGAACTGATAGTGTATTTCTGAGCCCCCTCTTCCTTTGTAATGACCGCTGTAGGATTCATCTCGGAGGCGCTGGCGGAAACAGTGACCACCGTCAAGACGGGAAGGGCGCTCCGGATCTTTTTCTTGAAGGTGAAAAACTCCCAGAGTTCATCCCCCGGATCTGCCTTTACGCCCACGGCGATTGTCTTTGCCGTATCCATCACACTGCCTCCCCCCACGGCAAGCACAACATCCACGCATTCATTGCCGGCAAGTTCTATTCCTTTGACGGCACAGGAGAGCACAGGATTTGCCTTGACACCGGGAAATTCCACGATGTTCAGTCCTGCATCCTTTAGAGACGAGATCACCTGATCATAAACTCCATGTTTCTTGATGCTTCCCCGACCGTAGACAAGCAATACTTTTGTACCGAAACGTTTGACTTCGTTGCCTATGCGGGCAATCGTTCCCTTCCCAAAAATGATCCTGGTGGGACTATCGAATATGAAATTTTGCACGGCTTCACTCCCCTCGAAAAATGGATTCGCTTTCTATCTTTATGGAATCTGGTTCCTGTAGGAGTCCATGGCAACATTAATGCTGGTTGTTTGCGAACAAAGGAACAGAAAAAAAAGATAAAATGGTAAATGGATGTTGCAGCTTGAGACTTGCATGATTACAAAGCATCGGTCCTTCTACGCCTTAAACTCACCATATAAAAAGGAATATTGCAAGTGCAATCTGGCGAAGAAAAAAAGAACATGAGGGTAGACTCTAACGGTTTAATATTAATCCTTGACAGGCGCTTTTGCAAGGAGTAAATGAAAATGGCTTCCATTAACAATTGGGGGGGATGATTAATGAGGGGCAGATATAAATGACAAATCAGAGTAACGAGGAGAATTTATGTTTCAAAAAGATGTGTGCGATTACTGCGGTGAATGTCTCAATAGTTGCCGCTACCTTGATTTCGACAGGGAAAGCGGGGGCAAGGAATTTAAGAAGCTGGTGCAGGGTGAAAAGGTTGCATGGCTTAAGGACTGTGTGACATGTATAGCCTGTAATGAATACTGTTTGAACGCGGCCCGGCCGTTCGACTTGATCCTGAAGAGGTTGGAAGAAGACGGTAGCTTCACCGATCCGATTCTGAAGGCACAGATGGCTGAAAGATTTAAGCCGGAAGGCGAGCCGAGATCAGTGGCGGCCAAGGACCGTTTAACATTGCACCCGGCGGGTTGAACGGGAAACACTGCTATCAGGGGCTTCATAACAGAAGCAAGGCGTGCCGCATTTGTGCGGCGGTAAAGACGCTTCAAACCGGTGAACCGCGAGAGGTAGTCGATTTTTCATCTTACAAGAAGAACTGGGTATTGCGGAGCTATCCGGTGCGGGATGAAAGAGGCTGTCTCATCGGTATAGTCGAGATAGTCACGGATATAACTGAACGGCGCAGGGCAGAGGAGGCGTTGAGGCAATCGGAGCAGAAATACAGGGAGCTTTTTGAAAATGCCAATGACATGATTTTTATCCTGGACCTGGACGGCAACATCATGTCCTGCAATGCCGCTGCCTCAAGAAAATACGGATACAAGCCGGAGCGGATGCTGGGGCTCAATATGGGAAGCCTTCTTGATCGGGATTACCTCCCGGTAGTCCGCAAGCTCATCCGCGACAGGATTGATGACCTAGACGTCCAGAACCCGCAGTAATTTCTCACCTATACAAAGAACGGGGAAGCATATGAGGACTACTTGTCCCGCATGCACGGATACGCACGCGAGATGGTCCAGGGCATGAAGGAAATAGGCAAAACCGGCCCATTCTGGAGGAAGCCAAAAGCCTAATTCACACTTGCGCCGGGGCAGGAATTGATTTTTGAAATCCCGACCGCTTTAGTGAGCAGGGCTTTGTTTCTCAGTCACATCCAAGATACCGAAGGCATAATGAACTACTAGGATAGTAACAAAAATAAGTCCTCCAAAGGCCTTCATGCATTTTCTCATTTATTTGCTTTCAATGCGGTGAATACCAGTCCAATCATGGGGCGGCGGATTTTCAAGATATAGCTTGCAGCGCTCAAGCATGATAATGGCAGGTTGATCTCCAGGAATCAATTCCAGGACCTTTTTATAAGGCTCTATTGCTTCATTCCATTGCCTGCGTAAATACAGTTCCAGCCCGTTTGTGCAAAGTTCCGCAACCTGAATTTCTTGCTCACCCGTGTTCTTTGTCTCCCCAAGCAATTCATATATTTTGATGCCCTTTGTGCTGCCCACGACTGATACGAGGTCGAGTGAACGAACAATAAATTGTTCTTTCACGAGCTCACACGTGCTCTGCCCGATGATGATCTCCGTACCGTAATACTTATTGAGGCCTTCAAGACGGCTCGCTATATTCACAGTGTCGCCTATAACCGTGTAGTTCATCCGCGTTTCACTGCCTATGTTGCCTACAATCACCTCTCCCGTGTATATGCCGATGCGCTGGAAGAAAGGATGTTTCCCTTCCTGTTTCCACTTTTCCCGTAAATGTCTCAGTCGCTCTTGGCATAGGAGGGCTGCACGGCACGCCGACGGTGCGTGATCCGGGTTCGGTGTGGGAGCCCCCCAGAAGGCCATGATGCTGTCCCCGATAAACTTATCGATTGTGCCCGGCGGCTTTTTCCTGATCTCATCGCTCATAGCCTCCAAATATTCGGCCATCTGTTCTACGAGTGATTCCGGCGAAAGAATTTCCGAAATAGATGTAAAACCCTTTATGTCGGAGAAGAAGATGGTGAGAGTTTCTCTGCGGCCACCAAGCTCTGTTTCCTGGCCCGAAGCTATGATCTCACGTACGATATCGGCCGGCACGTACTTCTGAAAAGACCGCAGACTTGACTTCATATTTTGGGTAGCCACCATTAGCTGATCCACTTCCTTGAACATTGAGTGCCCCAGGGGCCGGGCTTCCAACTCGAATTGGCCGATAGCCTCCGTTTCACGGGCGATTTCTCCCAGAGGCTTCGAGATGCGCACGGAGATCCATGCACTCACGATCAGGATCACGAAAAAGCTCGCGAGCCCTATGCCGAGCGTCTGCCTGTTGTTGCGTTTGATCGGCCCCATGATCTCATCGCTGGGAATGACCAGGGCGATGATCCATCCTGGAAGTTCCTTCCCTGTCATTAGCCGGTAACTTCCAAAATAGTCGGTGCCTTCGGAGGTGAAACCGAATGTCCGAAGACTGGCGCCGGGACCCTGGAGATGACTCTGAAACAATTTTTCCATGAAACGGACGGCCCTGTCATCGCTTAGGTTCTTTGTTGGAACGAATTCGTATTGAATGCGTCCCCTGCTGTCCGTTACGGCATGGGTCAGGGTTTCCGGTTTCGGGAAGGCGATCACATGGGGCTCCCCGTCGGCTGGTTTCTCAATGATAAATGCGAACCCCGCCTTGCCGACCTTATTCTTGGCAAGAAATTCTGATATGGTAGTGATGTTGAAATCGACTGTCGTGACCCCGAGGAGTTTCCCATCTTTGTCATAGAATGGTGCCGCATAGGTAATGCCTGGAAACGCTTCCGCGCCTAGGTGGATTGTACGGGCATCTGTCCATATGGGGTGGCCGGCTTCTTTGGCCTTAATATACCAGGGCGGCCGCCCCAGCGTTGAAGTGAGCTGGATCTTCTTGGAGGCGTAAAATTTTCGCTTCGGATAATCGGCGGCCCAGAAATCAAAAATCTTGATAGTATGATTTTTTCTATCGACATGAGCTTCACGAATCGTAAACTTTCTATCCTGCGTGCGCTCAATGGAGAGCAACACGTCGGACTCAAGGTCTACGGAAAGAAAAGTGAAGAACGGCTGTGCCTCCATCACTCTCTGCCAGTAATGGGCGAGCTTTGTAAGACTGTCCTGGTTTAGTTTTATTGTGCCCAGCAAGGACCGGTTCATTTGGCTCTGATCATGGGCTTTGTAAAGAAGAGCGCCCACCCAGTAACTGATACGCTGGGACGTCTGATCGAGGACCTGTGCGGAAAGATCTTCGGTGTCCCTTGTCAGGTTCACGTAGGAGAGAAGGCCTATGAGTGCTATGGTGCCGACAAGCAGCAGCGTGAGAATTGCCGATATTGCCACGCGGAAAGAGACATGAAATTTTGCGTGTTTCTCTGGTGTTACAGTGGTCATGATAGGTCAAATCATACGGCTGGCCGATTCCACAATCAAATCAGATTTGCTTATCTCGGTCCTGTAGTCTATCTATCAAATAGGTTTAGACTTTTGAGGGTTTTCTCTTTTCAGAAATAACAGGCACTCTATTTTTGGAATAATATAACAATTTTATACCTGAATTGACAATCAAATATATCGATTTTACGAGAAAGGATGGTTTAAAAATCGAGCGGTTTTTAGGGCAGAGTGCCGATGATAAAGGGAAAGTGAAGTTCGCAGGGGACACCCAGAAGGAGCCATGAATTGCGTGCGTCCATCTCCTCGTTGATGCGCGCTTTGGCCGGTTTGATGGTTCCGTCGTCACAGCATACTTCCATAGAATAGGGCAGCTCTTCAATCAAATCGGGCAGTGTACCGCCTATTTCCTCGCGATAAAATGCACAGGCTTCTTCTCTGGTATCGGCGGCAATGACTATCTTGTAAATTCTGTATGCCTGCATCTCTTGTGTTAGAAACCTCCCCTATCTTTGTAGCATTTTTTACCCGGTAATGCATAAATATTATCAAGCAGAAATTCTAAGGATAATGGGAATTGTTTTACCTTCTCTTAGAATTTGTATGTGTCTAATATTTACGATTGTGATGGAGCGTGGGAGGGCAGAATTGGAAAAACAACATTTCATAGGAAGCAGTGAGCACGGACACGAAGCAGAGAAAACGAATCGTAAAGATTTGCAAGTCTTAAGTGGTAATTAGTGACCCGACTAAATAAGGGAATACGTCTGTTTGTATCTGGAGCATCGGCATCCCGCCCTTGACGTTGTTTATGGCTTATAGCGGGCCAGCTACTTGGGTCAGAGCTGAAAATCCCGATTTATCTTATCCCTCCCTTGAAATGTGAACCCGGTCATGATCAGAACAGCATCCTTCTGCCAGCTCCTTTGCCCTTGTTGTCTGTGTTTTTTCCCTGTTCACGTTTCTCATCAGTTACAGCCACTCCATTGATTTTAAAAGTGCTAACATAATCATTTCGGACATCGTCGCTTTGCAGAGCAAGTATCACTTGAAAGGTTTTACCTACGAATGGTTCAGCTTTCGCCCTTAGTTCTTCCGCGGTCCCTTTGATCTGAGCCGGTAGGAACGACACTCTCTTCGAATAATCCTCTTGTTTATTTAATCCTCCGCCGTAGTCTTCTTCCTTCTGGAAATAATCTGCTGGATGCACGAAATCCTCAACGGTGCCTCTTGCGGCAACGATCGTGGGAGAGTGTGGAGCGTATCTATCTTCATAGCCAGTGCCGGAATGAATCAATCTGTGGCTTGCACCGTTTTCATCGATAAATCTCGCTGCATCCCAAACGATTTTCACTGGCACATCCGATTTATTATTGAGAACAAAGATTATGTCATAAGGCGCCGGAGACCATTTAATTCTTACCATCTCATCTTCAAAATAAAATCCGGGGGTACCTTTTTCAAATACTGTTTGGATTCTTTGCTCTCCGGATATCTTTTGAGTCCCGATCGATCTTTCCACAGAGACCAGAGATATATCATACCTTGCCTTGGCGATTGTGTAGGTTTTCCGGCATGAATCAGAAGGGGATTCCGTCCGATACAACGGTTTACAGCTTATTAAGGTGGCAAAAATGAAGATGCAAAATAATATGACGATTTTTTTGCTCATACTGGACCGCCCATAGGGTCTTGTGGTTCTTGAAGAGTTTAGGCGTTACCAGTCCTTTCGCGGCGATGCCGCGTCTCAAGACCTTCGTGTCTCTGTGATAGCAGCTCCACAAAAGCATTATTCAAGGTTGGAGAACAGCTCTTCTTTTTCGGGTTTGGTAAATTTCAAACCTGCTAGTATTGTGCTGCCATCAGCTCGCTATGGGCAGTCTCTTACTATTTCACGTTATGCCCGCGGCCATCAAGGCAGGCACCCATCGCCCGCTGATAGTCCAAGCGCTTCTGGCTCATTTGAGCTGGGGGCATACCAGCAGGAGGCTCAGTCGGGTCATAATGTGTCTGGTTTACAACCCAGCTATGGCATTCGTAACGATCCTTTGCCTGAAGCTGTTGGCTCTGGCCTTGGCGCGGATAGACAAATAACTGGTCTGACGATACTTGGCCTGCAGATACGGGTGCCTCCGTCGGTGGTGCCTGCGCGACTTCAGGCGGTGGATTAACAACCATATAGCCGCCCGCTGTTTGAGTGTAATATGCTTCATTGGCATAGTAGTAGGGTACACCGCCTGCCCAGATCGTCGTATAGTATGGAGGAAGGAATGGAACTACGAGACCAAATGGAGGCGCAACGACGACTAAGCGTACGCCGTACGGTCGGTACCAGGCCCCTCCGTAGAAGTAGTAATGTGAGTTGCCATAGACCACCGTCCGGTAGCCATGTGGCAACCTTTTGACGTACTGACCGCATGCCGGGTAGGAACGGTTACGGCCATGACGCGAATCCATGTATTGGTTACGGCTTCCATCGTGCCCTTCCGCATGTGCTACCTGCGTTAACCCGGTCAGCATGATGCCTTACAACGCGGCTAACATAAGGGCAATCGTAAAGCACCGACTCATATTCCGAATATAGGCCATGGCTATTGCTCCTTAAAATCAAATCAAGTTTCTCAGTTTTCCTCACCGTACGGTATACCCGCGACCTTCTAGGCACGCGGACATAGCTCGGCGGAAGTCACTGGCCTTCTTTTCTTCCTGGCGGTTGTTGAGTGCCTGATCGCGGTTGACATAAGCTTCCTGTAGCTGCTGGGCATACTTCTGTCTGGACGCATCTGATGCAGCACCGACAACAGCCCCGCTCCCAGCACCGATTAGTGCGCCGGTCCCCGAGTGCCGCGGTCCTCCTATTAATGCACCTAAAACTGCACCTGTGATAGCCAGAACAGCCGTATCATGCCCGGGTGGCGGCATCGGCACCACTTTTACTCGACGCTCGGGCGGAATTGATGATTGACTCGGATCAAAGCCGGTCTGTTGCATCGCCCAGCTGTAACATTCATAGTGATCTCGCGACTGCTGCTCCGTCGTCTGGCCGGCCATCGGGTAAAAATAGACCTGCGTAATGGGAGCACTTGGGGCGGGACCTGCGCTCGGAACCTCTCGATAAGCTGCAGGATGACACGCTGCCAAGCCAAGGATTAATAAGAAAAGCAAAAGCCGAAGGCTTGCTCTTGACAACGACCGTTTCTGTATATGTTTTCTTGCTGTATTTTTCCAAATTGACATCATCAATTGATGGCCTCCTTAATAGTTTAGCAATGAGAGAACCCATAGTCACAAAAAGGTTGATTCTCTCTTAGATTATTTCTTTTCTCCTTTGATGAGTCTTTATTAAGGGGTGAGAAAATATAGTAACAATTGCTTGCTGAAAACGTCTCTGCTGGCATAAGGGTAAAAGTATTAAGAGCTATATTCTTGGAAGAGATGAAGCCTAGGCAATGCTAGATAGGGCTTGTGACATTGGACCCGATAGCCTTCTACATTTTTGTCGCTTTTACTTCCATCCACCGCTTGATGCGGTTCGCGTCTGCAAAGCGGGTAAGACTGCCTTGAGCATCGAGCAGTACAATCAGCACGGAGCGCCGGGCTACTTCGGCCTGCATCACCAGGCATCGTCCTGCCTCATCGATGAAGCCCGTCTTTGAAAGGCCGATCTGCCAGTTGGGGCTCCGGACCAAGCGATTGCTATTGCGGAACTTCTGTGTGCGGTAGCCTGATTGAATCTCCGCATCGTCACGGGTGGTGAATTTCCTGACAAGAGGATATTGATAGGCTGCATCCACCATCCTCGCCAGTTCCCGGGCGGTGGATACGTTGCTGCTGGAAAGCCCGACTGGGTCTTCAAAGTGGGTATCTGTGAGTCCCAGTGACAGGGCCTTTGCATTCATGGCGGCAATGAAAGCGTCGATACCACCCGGGTATGTCCGCCCCAGGGCGTGAGCACATCGATTTTCCGAGGCCATCAAAGCCAGCAGCAGCGCATCTTCACGTGTGATGATGGTTCCAACCCGTAGGCGGGATCGGCTGTGACGAAGAGTATCCACGTCTTGGGGTTCAATGGTAATCAATTCATGGAGGTCTAATTGAGCATCGAGCGTCACCATGGCTGTCATGAGCTTGGTGATGGAGGCGATGGGCAATACCGCCGTCGCTCGCTTCTGAACCAGGAGCTCACCTGTCTGCTGGTCCTCCACACATGCGCAGGCTGAACGGATGACGAGCTTCTGAGCAACCCGGACGGCTTTGACGCGCGATTTATTTTTATGAACAGGTTTGGATTTCGATGACTTTGAAGATTTTGATGTTCCTGCGGCTCCATCAACCGCTGGTATTCCCAGGCTCAGAAGAACAACTAGAATCGCTATGATATATCTACGTGCCATTC
The DNA here is from genome assembly GCA_035685925.1 of Syntrophales bacterium. Taxonomy (GTDB): domain Bacteria; phylum Desulfobacterota; class Syntrophia; order Syntrophales; family UBA2185; genus Fen-1135. Next base: position 71,627 of record DASRZZ010000141.1, read on the forward strand.
TCTATCCTCTCCCGTAAACCCCCATCTGTCAGTACTGCTTGCTCCTCAATGAAAGGGGATCATCAGGAAGCCTGATGCCATGAGCGAGCCACTCAAGTGAGCGCCATGGAGGCTGCGATGTGTGGTCATAACGGCCGCAAATGAACAGCGGCGTTCCCGGTTTTAAGACCTTCCAGCCCTTCTTATCCAATTGCC
>DASRZZ010000142.1:0-46522 GCA_035685925.1 Syntrophales bacterium
CTCGGAAACCAGAAGGCCTCCGTCTATGATCAGATCCACGGAGTGACCGTATTTCTCCTTGATATCAATTGGATTAATCAGCACCTCCCCGTCCTCCGTCGTCACGCTCGTGCTGATGATCGGCTGGCCAAGCTCCCTCACCAAGGCCAAACAGATCTGATTGTCAGGAACCCGGATACCTGTCGTAAGTCTCTTGGGGAGGATTATCTTCGGCACCAGCCTCGATGCATCCAGGATGAATGTGTATGGTCCAGGCAGGAGTCGCTTCATAGTCTTGTACGCAAAATCCGATACCCTGGCGTAACGGCTTATGTCCTTCAGGTCGGCACAAACGAAACTCAAAGGGCGTTTCCTGCTTCTCCTTTTTATCTCATAGATCCTGTCGATTCCTTTTTTGTTGGAAAGGGCACAGCCCAGCCCGTAGACAGTGTCAGTTGGATAGATGATGACACCCCCATCCTTCAGGACATCAACGGCTTTCTTGATCAACCGCATCTGGGGATTCTGACTATTAATGGTCAGATACATAATGAGCCCTTTAAAAAACACTCTCCCCATGTCATTCCGGCATACCCCGGAATCCAGACGCTATCTTCGCGCGGCCGGAGAATCATCAAACCGACACTGAATTCCACATCAGGTGCGAAATGACGAAAGAGATATTCACTGCAATTGTGCACATCTACCATATTATTACATTATTCTGATTCTATAAAATGCGTGATCATATAATTTTGAGTATTTACCAGAAATGGGCGTCTTTATCAATCAACTTGTTGAAATTCTTTCATACCCGGTCACTCCTGTTTTCTTCATCTTTGCTCAACTTGTATTGTATGCTGTCAACGAGGGCAAGCCAGCTTGCTTCGATGATGTTTGTGGACACACCCATGGTGCTCCATATACCCTCGCCATCGGTCGAGTCTATAAACACCGTTACCTTTGCCGCCGTCCCGTCGCAGCCTTCGAGAATCCTCACCTTAAAATCTACGAGGTGCACCCCATTGATCTGGGGATAGAATTTTATCAATGCTTTTCTTAATGCATTATCCAGTGCATTCACCGGGCCATTACCCTCTGCTGCGGTCAACTCTTCCTCACCGCCAACTGTTATCTTAATTGTAGCCTGTGATATTGGTGGATTATTTCCTGTTTTCGCATTAATTACCTGAAAGCTTTGAAGAATAAACGGCTCTATGAATTCACCTGTTATCTTCTTCATCAGCACCGCAAGGGACCCATCGGCTGTGTCAAAATGATACCCCTGATCTTCCATAATCTTTACCTGCTGGACGATATTTTTGCTGACAGTCGTTTCCTCACCCAAGTCGATGCCAAGCTCCCTCGCTTTGTATGCGATATTACCTTTACCTGAGAGGTCCGAAACCAGCACCCTCTCCTGATTTCCCACCAGCTCCGGTTTAATGTGTTCGTACGCCGCCGGATTCTTCAATACAGCATCAACGTGGACACCTCCCTTGTGGGCAAATGCACTCCGACCAACGAATGGCCTTGAGTTAAGGGGCGGGATGTTGGCGACATCACTCAGGTAATTAGAGAGGTGTGTCAGTTGCTTTATAGATGAGTCGGGCAAACATCTCTTATTCATTTTCAGCTGGAGATTGCCGATTATGGATATGAGGTCGGCATTCCCGCACCTCTCTCCATATCCGTTGATTGTACCATGAACCATCCTGACACCATCATGGACTGCCGCCAGTGAATTTGCTACGGCAAGACCGCAATCATTATGCGCATGAATACCGAGGAGATGGTGAGGCACGGAAGTGAGGATTTCATCAATGATCGCGACTAAGTCACTGGACATTGTCCCCCCGTTGGTATCGCACAGCACTATCATGTCGGCCCCGGCAGAAAGGGCCGCTTCTATAACCTTACGCGCACAATGGGGGTTATTCTTATATCCATCGAAAAAATGCTCCGCATCAAAGATGACTTCCTTACCTTTTGATTTCAAGAATTCTATAGAATCACGAATCATTTCTAGATTTTCATCGAGGGATACATTGAGAATATCCGTAAGATGAAGATCCCAGCTCTTGCCGAAAATAGCAACTGACCGCGTTCCCGCTTCCAGCAGAGCCATTATATTGGGACATGTTGCAGCTTTAATATACGGCTTTCTGGTGCTGCCGAATGCGGTGAGACGAGCGTGCTTAAATGACATACCCTTGGCCATCTCAAAGAAACGCATATCTTTGGGATTTGATCCGGGCCACCCGCCTTCAATGTAGTGAAAACCAATCTCATCAAGACGCTGAGCAATGCGTAACTTCTCCTCAGCCGAAAAATTCACCTGTTCGCCCTGTGTCCCGTCTCTCAAAGTCGTGTCATAAATCAAAACATCCGACGAATCCATAAACCCCTCCTGTACCAAAAAAAATCCGCTACCAGATAACCTGATAACGGATTCTTGTTGTTCTATAGATTTTATCGAAACACTACACCACTACCAGGCTTCCTATGTAAATAGCCTAATTATGCCCTCAACATTAATTGGCATGGTAATGAGCGCGCTTCGCGACATATAAATAACCAAGTCCTTTTGTGTTATGAATGATCAAGTTAATATATGTTTATGATATGCCACCCGATTTGTCAATAAAAAATAAAAAAAATTCGCGTCTTGCTGCAACGAGAAAATGTCATCCCTTTTGCAATGAGGGAATGTCTTTTCCTAAGTTAACAAGCAAGAGGCTCCACCTTGCTCTTAAGCCGTTGCACCTGCCTCACGGACAAACTCAAGGCTAATGCCGCCTCTCTATTTATCACCTTTTCCTCTAATAGAGATTGTATGAAGTCATAACGAGTCATAACGAGTCATCTCTTTCATTGTAAATGTCAACTCTCCTCTCATGAAACACCTCCTTTTGGTGCTTCTCTCCTATCCTTCTCCTACTAGGGATGGAATAATCATATTACATCAACACAAAAATTCTTTCGTGCTTTCATACAAGCACCAATGAAAAAATTCAGAGTAGACATTCCAGAATAATAAGAATTGACGTCATTTCCACGGTGTTGTACGTAGCGGTTTATATTTTCTCAAGGAGACAAACAATGAACGGCAGCAATGAGAAAGAGCCAGAAATCAGGATAGACGAGGATAATCTCTATCATGAGGAGACCTTCACCGATCTGAAGGTCGGGTGGATACGCCGGCTCACTCCCGTGACACCAGACGGCAACAGAGATAAAAGGCGCGAATCCCTGTTCATCGGGCAATCGCAACTCGTCACGCCCGAGGGGCCAATACCCATTCAATGCCAGATACCGGCTAAGGCACTTCCCGAGGCAATGAAGAAATTTCCCGAGGCCATGGAGCTGGCGATAAAGAACATGATTGAACGGGCCAGAGATATACAGCGCGAGTCAACTTCACGAATTATCAAGCCTTAATGAACTGAGCAAAGAGCATCTGCCGGAGATTTAGAGATCATCCTTTCTGATAAAGTCGATGGCATTCTTGAAAATGGCAAGGCCCATCCCTTCTTCAGGCAAGTCCTCCCTTGTCCAGCGCGGGTGGTTGGTGCGGTGGAGATAGGCTTCCGGATGCGGCATGAGACCGAATATTCTTCCCGTCTCATTGCAGATTCCGGCGATAGCATCAATGGCGCCATTAGGGTTTGCCGGATAGTCCATTGTGGCATCCATGAAATCCTCATCGCTGTACTGAACAACAACTTGATGACCCCTGTGAAGCCTTTCTAAGATGTCCTTGTCCTTCGTGACAAACTTGCCTTCTCCGTGTCTTACGGGAAGATAGATGCCGGTCATTTTTTTTGTAAAAATGCAGGGGGAATCGGTGTTGACTCTCAGATTTATCCACCGGTCCTCAAATCTACCGGAATCATTGAATGTAAGAGTTGTTGTCTGATTCCGATAATCGCCGTCAAAACCTGGCAGCATCCCAAGCTTGACAAGCAATTGAAAGCCGTTGCAGACGCCAAGAATAAGTTTGCCCTGTTTTATGAACCTAGCAAACTGATCGTACAGGTTTTCTTCCCTGCCTTTAACTTTCGCATGCAAAATACGGTTGGCTCCCGCTTTTGCGGAGCCGAGATCGTCGCCATCGAGGAATCCTCCGGGCAGGTTAAGAAAATGGTAATCATCAAGGCTTGTTTCACCGTAAAGCAACATACTGATGTGAACGATATCCACTACATCAGAGCCTGCAAGCCTGCACGCATGTGCCATCTCCATTTCGCAGTTGGTCCCGTTCCCGGTAATTACAATCGATTTAACCTCTCTGAACATGATACATTCCTTCACTTCGCGATGATGGCGTTTCCTCTCCCCTTTGCAAATGGGGCAAGCACGTTTCGGGCACTAAAAATTTAGTGGCCTTTGCCAGGCTGCTTTCAACTCGTTGATGTCTTCCTCTATTATCCTGTTGCCATCAAGTCCATCTATTTTCAATAGTCTTTCTGCCAGTACTTCTCCCACCTGGCCCATATGGATTCCTTTCATCACGGCTTCAAAAGATCTCTTTGCTGCGGGCGAGATTGTGACGACAAACCTGCTCTGGGATTCCGAAAAGAGAAGCGTATCATTGCGATCAATACCGGGGGAAGGAAAAAGGGCAAGGTGAATCAGCATGCCCAGTCCCCCGGCAAATGCCGTCTCAGCAATCGCTATACCCACCCCCCCGTCAGAACAGTCATGACAGGAAGCCACCAAACCCTCGTCGATGGCCTTGCTCAATGCATCATACAATACCTTGGCCTTTTCCGCGTTGACCTTGGGCACCTGATTTCCTATGAAGCCATGCATGGCATACCATTCAGAACCGCCCATTTCGTCATATGTCTCACCCAGGATATAAACTAAATCACCCGGCCGCTTGGCATCCAGGGTGACTGCCTTCCGCGCATCTTCGATTTTTCCGATCGCGGAGAACAGAAGCGTCGGCGGAATAGATATTTTTACATTCCCGATGTGATAGTCATTCTTCATACTGTCTTTTCCGGAAATGCACGGCACACCATAGGCCGTAGTATAATCGTATAGCGCCTTGTTTGCCCGCACAAGCTGTGCCAGTTTGTACTCACCATCAGGAGTCTTCTCGGACTGGACGGGATCACACCAGCAGAAGTTATCGAGCCCCGCCATGAATTTGAGACTTCCGCCGACGGCTACAGCATTCCTTACGGCCTCATCAATAGCGCATGCAGCCATGCAGTAAGTATCAATATCACCGTAACGTGGACATATGCCGTTAGCCACGACCACCCCTTCAAAGGAAGTCAGGATGGGCCGGATTAGGGCAGCATCACTGGGACCATCATTGCAAACCCCGACAAGGGGCTTAACGACGCTCCCACCCTGGACCTCATGGTCGTACTGTCTGACGACGGACTCTTTACTGCAGATATTGAGCCTTCCTAACATGTCTTTCAGGGCCTGCCCCATATCGGCGGGATCGGGAAAATCGGGCTCCGGATAAACGCGTGGTTGCCATTTCGCTTGCAATTGCATTTGAGGGACTCCGCCGTGAAGAAAATCCATCTCCAGATAGGCGACGCTCCTATCACCATACAAGACATGGAACATCCCCGAGTCCGTGTATCTGCCGATAATAGTTGCTTCCACATCCATCTTCTGTGCAAGCTCTAAAAATTCATTTACCAATTCGGGCGCCACTGCCAGCGTCATCCTTTCCTGGGATTCGGAGATAAGAATCTCCCATGGATTCAGGCCCGCATACTTTAGAGGGGCTTTTTTTAGGTCGATCTCACAGCCGCCTGATAGTCGCGCAGTCTCACCTACAGAGGAAGAGAGGCCTCCTGCGCCATTATCGGTTATGCATCGGTAGAGGCCACGGTCTCTTGCCATCAGCAGAAAATCTGTCATCTTCTTCTGGGTGATAGGATCGCCAATCTGCACTGCCGTCACAGGAGAGCCTTCATGCAGTTCCTCGGAGGAAAACGTTGCCCCGTGGATACCATCCTTCCCGATCCTACCTCCCGCCATGACGACCAAATCTCCCGCAAGAATCTCTTTTGTATGCGTAGGCTTTCCCTGAAGAATGGAGGGCATGAGCCCTCCTGTTCCGCAGTACACCAAGGGTTTCCCCAGGAATCGCTCATCGAATACAATGCATCCGTTAATTGTGGGGATGCCGCTCTTGTTCCCACCGTGTTCAACGCCTTCCCGAACCCCTTCATAGATGCGTCTTGGATGAAGAATCCGTTTCGGGAGCGGTTTATCATAGGTGGGTGGCGCAAAGCAGAAGACGTCCGTATTGAAGATAAGCTTGGCTCCCCTCCCCGTGCCAAAGGGATCTCTGTTAACCCCGACAATTCCCGTGAGGGCTCCGCCGTACGGGTCGAGTGCCGACGGAGAATTGTGAGTCTCAACTTTGAAAACTAAATTGTAATCTCTGTTGAACCTGATAATCCCGGCGTTATCAATAAATACTGAAAGGCACCAGTCATCCTTCCCCAACCGGTCCCTGATCTCTTTTGTAGCCCTCCTGATGTAGGTGTCGAAGAGGGAATTGATTTCCTCCCTCGCGCCCCCTTCGTCCTCATAGACGATATGGCCATTGAATATTTTATGTTTGCAGTGTTCGGACCACGTCTGCGCCAAGCACTCAAGTTCTGCATCGGTCACATTGCTGCCCAAATCAACCTTTCTCCTCTCTTTCAGAACTGATTCGTTCTTTAGATAATTCCCGAGCGCCTTCATCTCCTCCAAATTCAGAGCCAAGACACGCCCATCGCTGATCTTCATGAGGTCGTTGTCACTTGTGTCTAGACTTATCTCTTCAATAAGCAAACGGTCTTCGCCTACGACACGGGGAACATAGGGAGGTACCCCTTTCCGCCTGTCCCAGGATTTCCCATCAACAATCACATAACGCTCAATCAGATCGTTGGCCAGCAGGTTCGAGGCTATCCTTTCCGCATCGTCCCTGCCGATGGGTCCTTCAATTACATATTGTCTTGATGTATGAACACCGAATAGCCGGTTTGTCAGTTTTCCTAAAAGCAATTCGATAGCTTCTCTCGCCGTTTTTCCGACATTGTCGGTGACGCCGGGCCGGAAACCGACCTCGATCATCCAATCAAACCTGTCGGCCAGACCCCTGTTGATGGCGAAATTCTGGATGATAAGATCGGAAAGAGGGCCGGCGGCAGCCATTTCCAGCTCCTTCCAGGTCAGATTTCCATCAATTGTATGGACATCGATGGTCTTCACAGAATCAACCTTGATGTGCAGATTTTCGATGATCCTTTTCTTTACCTTTTCCCCGAGGGAATCTCTGACCCCCTCCTTGAATCCTATTTCAATCCTGTCTGCCATTTCTTAGTATGACCTTTTCGTCCAACGATGACGTAATGAAGATAAATAATTTGGTAAGATACCAAAAGACATTCGTTAAAGCAAATTGAGATTGTTTTTCTTTATTTATCCTTGACAGCTACCTGGAGGTAAAGATCGCCTCTTTGATCGCCATTCTTCTTCTTCCCCATTCCCTCCAGGCGAAGCTTCATGCCGTCTCTTATACCAGGTGGAATACGGACTACAATGGTCTTCTTTTGATAACCATGAGAAATGCTGATCAATTTTCTGGCGCCCCTTGCAGCTTCTTCCGGCGTAATATATATGACGTCAAAAAGGTCCGATTCGCCAGTCTGCGGAACAGGCCGCGCAATGTGCAATCTGGGAGTGCTCTTTCTTATTGTAGCATTGCCTAACGTGCGCGGAATGCCCTCCCCCGGGATCAGAAGGAAAATTCCCAAGAATAGAGCGCCGAAGATAAAGCCTCCTATATGCGCCCACCATGCAATGCCACCGGCATTGACGCTTGTTAGCGTTGCACTGATAAATTGTATGAAAAGCCATATGCCTAAAAAAATCGCCGCAGGAAGTTCGACAAAGTAGGGGATGAAGATAATGGGAATGAGCGTGACAATCCGCGCCCTAGGGTAAAGGATAAAGTACGCACCCATCACTCCCGCAATGGCGCCGCTCGCCCCGATCGTGGGCATTGAAGAATCTAGATTGAAGAATAAATGAGTAAGCCCCGATGAAACCCCGCAAAGGAAATAAAAGAAGAGATACCTCAGATGCCCGAGACGGTCTTCGACGTTGTCCCCAAAAATGTAAAGGAACCACATATTGCCCGCCAGATGCCAGAAGCTGCCATGGAGAAACATAAATGAGATGAATGGAAACATCTGCTGGGAGAAGGTGGAATGATGCGCAATCTGAGGCACTGAATAACGTAACGGAACGAGCCCGTAGGTATATATAAATCTATTAAGCGCCCCGCCCTGAGATACCTCCACCATAAAGACGAAAATGTTCGCAACAATTATAATCGTATTGACAACAGGATAATGCTTGGATGGGATAGTGTCACGGATGGGTATCATGGGAAATTATATGCCTGATCGAGCCATTATATGAATATGGCGAAATTAGCCAAAGTGATACTGTAGACTTGACGACTAACTGGGGAGTTGCAGACGTAGCCTGCGAATCATCAAAAATGTATTTCAATGGAGTGAATTTAGAAGGCGCATTACCCGTCCCGAGAAGACACCCTCCTGTTAAAACATGCCACCGTTGACCGAAATTACCTGCCCTGTAATGTAAGAGGCGTCATCGGAACACAGGAAACGGACGACCTTGGCCACCTCCTCGGGTCTCCCGATTCGTGCCATAGGAATGATTTCCTTAATCTTGTGCAGTGGCACATCCTTGAGCATCTTGGTGTTGATGAGCCCCGGTGCAACCACATTGACCCGGATACCCAACCTCGCCACCTCTGATGCAAGTGCACGGCTGGCGGCAATCAATCCCGCCTTCGCCGCAGCGTAATTAGCCTGTCCTTTGTTTCCTACGAGAGCCGACGCAGATGAGATAGAAACAACAGATCCCATATGATTTCTTGCCATCATCTTTATTACCGGCTTAGTCACGTTGTAGAAGCCTTTAAGGGTCGTTTGAATTACCTTATCCCAATTTTCCTCACGCATCACCATAAACAGACCATCAGCGGTGATTCCGGCATTATTAACAAGGACTCGAATATTCTTATAGTGGGCAAGGATACGGTCCATCCACCTTGCCGCTTCCCTCGAATCGGATACATCAAACCGGACCTTTTCTCCCATGCCGCCTTTCGATCGAATCATGTCCATGGTTTCTTCGGCTGAAATATCGTCCGATTTATACGTAATAACGAGTTCATATCCTGCTGATGAAAGCTCAAGGGCGATCGCACGGCCAATGCCTCGACTGCCACCCGTCACCAGGGCAACGTGCCCTTCTTTTATGTTTTTCAGCCGGCGTCGCGCACTTTTTGGCATAATCAAAGGCCCTTAAAATGTTTATGTAGTGAAGGATAGTAAAGGGGTAAGCTGAATTAAGTCAAGGGGAATTATTGATAAAAAACATACATGGTCGCTGATCCTGATTGGTCAACCGACTTTCAAATCCTTATTCGTGGGATGAAAAAATATATGATAGTCACATAAATTATATACCAAAACTTCTTTCTTTATAGTAGCATAACTTTTTATCTTTTAGAAGAAAATCACTCATCACAGAAAGGAATGAATAAAATGAAAAAGTTATTTATCTTATTAGTCATCTTAACCGTATCGGGCTGCGGCCATCTGGCAGAACAATCCGAATTCTGGCAGCATAAATCGATATATGCATCATGGTGTCACATGGGATTTTCTATGTCTGGTTACAGGAATCCAACTGCCGAAGATGTTAAGGAAACCAAACAGCAAGGCTGGTGGGGAATACCAGTAGAAGTCAAAAGCAGCGATAAGCGTTAGACACAGCCCAACTTAAAGTATAATGGGAAAAACGAACACCGCGATGAGCTAGTGCAACACGAATACACTCCCCCTCTTAACCGCGATTACGGCTATTATCAATCCGAAATGCGAATCAACCTTTTCGGCGGTTAGACTAAGAAGTGTTTACGCATTGATTGCTTTCAACGCTTTGCTGTCATTGGCGGTCTTAAAAACGAGGTACATTTTTTTGCCTGCGGCGGGGCTTCCATAGACGTAGTAAATGTCGACTCCCGCATCGGAGATTTTCTGTGCCAGTTTCTGCAGCTGTCCTGCTTTATTCGGCACACCGACTACGAGCACATCTTCCACCTCGGCATTGGCTCCCATCTTGGCCAGTATCTTCTTCGCTTTTGCGTTGTTGTCGGTGACAACCATGAAATATCCTTTATCGTCCATCTCATAAGCGCAGATCGCCTCTATATTGACTTTTGCTTGGGAGATGACGGATGCCACTTGGGCCAGTAGCCCCACCTTGTTGGTTAGGGAAAAACTCAGCTGCTTCAATTTTTTAGCCTCGGCCATATCACATTCCTCCTTATTATTTTCTAACCTATAACCTGAGATACTCCTCCATAAAACCTACCAAAAAACACAATCGGGTTCCTTCCGCCACGTAACTCTCCATTTATCATATTCCAAGTTCAAGTTCTCCAACATTTTCACTTATTTTGATCGGTTTTACTTTAGCAGAAGCAGACTAATGGCTACATGTCTAATGGTGATTGCAAATCTCGTCGGCGGTTTGTCATTTTCCAGTCCATAGGGGCTTTCGTTTTTCAAGAAATGCACGAATACCTTCTTTAGCATCATCCGCAAAGAGGTTGCTCACCATCACTTCATTGCCGATGTTATACGCATGAGCATCACTCAGGTTCACCTGCGCATAAAAGGCACTCTTGCCGATCTTAAGCGTCAATGCACTTGCCTCGGCGATCTTCTCCGCCATGGCTTTTGCTTCTTCCCCAAGCCGATCCATGGAGACAACCTTGTTGACAAGACCGAACTGCTCCGCCTCTTTTGCCGAGATCATCCGACCAGTGAAGAGCATCTCCAATGCCCGTTTTCTTCCAATAGCCCGGACAAGCGGAATCGCCGGCGTGGTGCAGAATATACCCAGCCTGACACCGGGTGTTCCGAAAAGGGTGCCTTCTTCAGCAACGGCAAGGTCGCATGCGGCTACGAGCTGACATCCGGCGGCAGTGGCAATACCATGCACCTGGGCTATGAAAGGCTGCTGCATATCCTGTATCTTGAGCATAAAGGCGCTGCATATATCGAACACCTCCTGATAGTCCTTAAGCCCATGGCCTATCATTTCCGTAAGGTCATGGCCGGACGAAAAAATCTTGCCTGCGCCCCTTACAATGACAACCTTCACATCGCTTCTTTTCTTGATTTCATCAAGCATGCAGTGAAGCTCGTTCAACATCGCAAGGGAAAGGGCATTTCTTTTTTCCGGATTGTTTAATGTAAGGGTCCCAACGGCATTCGCCTTTTCAAATTCTATGAGCTTGTAATTCATTCATTTCCTCCAATTATTTTTAAGCATCTTCCAGCTCTTATTGACTTATGCTTCTTTCAAAAATGATCATCCCATATCTCGCGCAAAAGCTTCTTCCTCCCAATGCCCGCTTTATCCCATCGGCTTGTCTGCCAGTTATCCGGACGTTCAGTCCTCGAAATCCAGGGCGGAACAGTAATTTGCAGGTATTGGGAAAGGGAGTAGACATATGGTTCATACATCGAGCGCAACTCCGTTAGCGCCTTTTCCAGGGCGGCTGCCTCATCGAGCTTGAGACCCGCCTCCGACAATGTGGAGCAAAGATATTCCAGGTCGGCCTTGGGAAGTCGATCCTTTTCCGGGTGAGTGGGCGGACGGTTGAATATCCCGGCTATGTCGACAATCGCGTGCCGGGTCATAGCAAAAGTGAATTTCGCCTGATCCTTGCACACATCTTCGATGCCCGCCAGGGTAAACGCACAGGTATCCAGTATGGTAGTCAGCGATCCCAGCCATGACTGATTATCGTGGTGGGAACGAAAGAGTGCGAGTAGCGGATAGGACAAGTGGCTCTCGAGCAGTTCAGCCGACCAGCGCTCCCATTCGTGGAGATGCTGGCGAAGTTCATCAACCTCGCCGTCATGGATATGGCGGCGTATCAATTCCATGGCAGAAGGCGGCGAACCTGCATGAGAGTCGAGGAGTGATATGGTCATCTCGCGGCGGGCGAACGACTGGTTTAAGAGTGGCAGGTAGCTGATGACAAGAGCAAGAAAACCCAGGCCCAACCCGGACTCCGTGGCGATCAATCCTCTCCCTAAAGAAGTGGTCGGCGTGACATCTCCCATACCGAGGGTAAAGAGACTCGTGCCGCTGAGATAGAGGTATGTTCCGAAACCGACAATCCCCGTATGCATCATGAGGGTCGACCCGGATGCCCAGAGCATGAGAGCAAAGCCGAAGACCAAGCCGGTTGCCCAGAGGATGATCAGCATGAGAGCGGAAAGAGGTCCAAAGAAGCCAAGAAATGTCTCTGCGCTTCTGCGCCGGGGTATCAGTCTCGCGATCATCAGCCAGAGCTTCCATGAAAACCGGACGAAAAGACGGGCAAGCCTGATGCGGCGTGTCACGCGGCGCGGAAGCACCATCGTTTCAAAGGCATCCCCTAAAACGATAATGATCAAAAGAAGCCCCGCAATGAATAAAGGAATGTTCATTTCAACAGCACTTCTCTACAAAAACAAGAATATATCTCCCATATATTCCGTACCATGAATCCGCTTATTATATTTCTTATTTTTAACAGTGTAAGGAGTGTAAAAGGAAGTGTCAATGAGAAAAAACGTCCATTATGCTGGAAATTTCAGGTTTTTGACGATTTTCTGGCTGGTCCCACCTCGATTGCCGGGTGGCAACTGGTAAAAATTCGCAAATAACGACCCCAGAACCCCTATTTCATTTCAATCGACATCTGTCAAAGAAGATTTTTGCGGGAAGTCTGTATTATCCCCGTCGTATATGTAAATTATTCCACTCTTTCCTAATCCAAAGGATTATTAATAAATGAGATTTTTACCGATTGGAATTTTTGGGTTGCCCTGATTAAATAATAATAGAAACGCAAGTATTTACAGTCCGACCTGAAACACCCAATTTAATTTTTTAATAGTCGTCACCTCAAATTGTTTCGAGATCATTTTTAACGAAAATGAAAAAACGTCGGGTCATTCTTGCTTGTCTTTTCTTTCTATTACCAATCATACCTGTGGCGGCAGTTTCCCTGACTGATGCGGACAGTGATGATGGTTATGTGGGCGTTGATACCTGCAAGGCCTGTCACAGCAATCGCTACGAAAGCTATCTAAAATCCAACCACTCAAAGAAAGCAATCCCCGGAAGCCCTGCAAACAAAAATGCCTGTGAGACCTGTCACGGCCCCGGTGCCGCACACGTGCAAAAGGGAGGCGGAAGAGGAACAGGCATGTTTGCATTTGTGAGGGGTACCGATCCCGATGAGAAGACATCCAAATGTCTTAACTGTCATCATGACTCACGTGCTGTATCTTTCTGGAACATGAGCAGACACAAGGTCAATGGCATCTCCTGTGACAGATGCCATAGCGTCCATTCAGGAATGAAGAGGAACCTGAAGGCCCAGGAGCCCACTCTCTGCAACGGCTGTCATCTGAATATCAGGGCGCAGCAAAACAAGCAATCCCACCACCCCTTGAAAGAAGGTCTTATGAAATGCACGCAATGCCACGGCCAGCACGGTGAGTTTGCATCGAAGATGATCAAAGCTGATTCTGTAAACGAACTCTGTTTTAAATGCCACGCGGAAAAGCGGGGTCCTTTCATGTGGGAGCACCCCCCCGTGGAGGAGAATTGCCTGACATGCCACGTGCCCCATGGCAGCAATCATAACAAACTGCTGAACGCGAAGCCGCCGCTTCTCTGCCAGAGTTGCCACGATGTGTCCCGGCACCCCGGCACCATTTACACAAACTTCGAGACCTTCCGTGGCACAGCAGCATCGGGGAAGAATCGCATGTTTGCCCGCGGCTGCCTCAACTGCCATTCAAATATCCATGGGAGCATGGGGCCGTCAACGAATGGTCAACACTTTGTGAGATAAAAGAGCGCAACTATGAAAAGTTGGTTTATCTCATCGATTCTTATATTCAGTGTAGCTTGCTTTTCGATGGCCTTCGCCGAGGATGACCAATTCTCAGGTGATGCTTCCGTTACAGGCAAGCTCACGAGTGTCGTGGGCAACAAGGCCAAGTTCAACGAGTACCGGGATGTCCGTGACGGCGTCTACGGTGATGTCAATTTCAAATATGACTATGAAAAATACTACATGGATCTGCACGCTCAGGACATGGGGTATGATACTCAGCGGTACAATGTCGAAGGCGGGATCTGGGGGGACTTCAGGTTTAACCTCAATTATGATGAGCTTCCTCACAACATGACCTATGACGCAAAGACCTTTTACTCCGGAGCCGGCTCTTCCAACCTTACCTATCCGACGCAGCCGCCCAGCACCGACACCAATAACTGGAACACCTTCGACTATTCTACGAAAAGGAAGAATTTAGGAGGAGGGTTCAAACTCGACACATTCAAGCCTTTCTTCTTCGATTTTGAGGCATCGAGTGAACAGAAGACCGGCATCTATCCTCTCGGTGCCGCCGGGACAAACCCGGGAGGAATCTCCATAGAGTTGCCGGCGCCGATTGATTACAGAACGGACAGTGTAAGTATGTCGGCGGGCTACCTCCGGGATCCTCTACGTTTCTCTGTTGGCTACTTTTACAGTGGTTTCACGAATAGTAATTTGAACCTGAATTTCCGTAACCCCGCAACTGCCAACACAGCATCAGCAACAGATACTTTAACAATGCCGCCGGATAACGACTACTACAAGGTCAATTTCATAGGGTCAATGAAATTCCCCTGGAGCAGCAAGTTCGATCTAAAACTTGCTATGGGAAGTGCTAGGTCGGATGGGACCCTGCCTACTTCCTATGTCGCCGATGTTCCTGGTGGGTTGAGCCATATCTTACTGAGCAAGTCAACATTTAATGGCCAGATTGACACTCGCAATCTTGGCATGTCTCTCACTTCGAGGCCCCTTTCCTTCATGGATGGGCGCCTTTTTCTCAAGTATGACGAGCGGGAAAACAAGTCGGATCAGATTACGATAACAGACACATCGCAGACGCCTTCGACCTTTACGAACACGTTGTTTGACTACAGAAAAGTTAATTATGGTATCGAGCTCGGCTTCCGACTCCCGGAAAAGCTATATCTCAACACAAATTACAGTCACGGCACGATCAGCAGACTGAGGGATGACATCCCGGAAGACAGGGACGACCTTTTTGGTGCCGAGTTGAAATGGACAGGCCTTGATTTCATGACGGCGCGGGTCGGTTATGAAAGACTGAACCGGAGGGCGGATTTCCAGGTGCCTGTCGGTGGGTCAACCGACATCGAAACATTTATCAGACGTTTCGATGCAGCTGGCAAAAACCAGAATACCTACAAGGCCGGTGTGGATCTTTTTCCCATGGATAATCTTAATATCAGTCTGAGCTACAAGTATAAGGAGACGAATTACCCCGACACGATCCTTGGTTTGACGGGTGACAAACGCGATGAATTTTCCATTGATGCGGACTATTCGATAGGAAAATGGATCAAGCTCTTTGCCTTTTTCGATTATGATCGCATCCGCCAAAGCCAGTTCCAGAGGCAGTTTACCACCGCGCCTGATCCCTCACTTCCGCCGACATCCACCGACTTCAACTGGACAGC
This sequence comes from Syntrophales bacterium, assembly GCA_035685925.1. Lineage (GTDB taxonomy): Bacteria > Desulfobacterota > Syntrophia > Syntrophales > UBA2185 > Fen-1135. The sequence goes on from DASRZZ010000142.1 coordinate 15,673, forward strand.
ATTTCAAAAGGACGAAACCTACAGCTATACGATCGGAACGGACATCTATATCATCAAGGACAAACTCACTCTCCGGCTCCAGCATAGCTATCTCGAATCTAACGGCTTCGTCGATTATACTTACCTGCTCGGCGGAAATCCGCTTCCCGCGGGAAGAACTCAGGACAACATCGATATCTCCGATTGGGATGATTACAAGCTTCGCTATTACCTCATCAAGCTGACCTATAGCGCCACCAAGGCTTTGTCTGTTGCGGCGGGTTATGCCTATGAGAAATATATCTATAGCGATGCCCAGTACAATGGATATCAATATGTTCCCGCGACAACCGGGACAAACGGGGCTTATCTGACGGGAGCTTACAGCGATCCGTCCTATGAATCCCATGTGGTTTTTTTAAACCTGTCGTACCGTTTCTGAACTGCTTTTTCAACGAAAGGAAGGTGTTTAAGGCAAAATGGAATCCCTTTATCAATTCTTACATAAACATGATTATAATCTTCCGATCCATCCCCCGGTTACCCATATGCCGACAGGGCTTGTCATGGCCGCCTTCTTATTTCTTATCCTCGCTCTGATATTCAAACGGAGCAACTTCATGACCACTAGCCGCCACTGCATATTCATGGCTCTGACATTCTTCTTTCCGGCAGTATTTCTCGGTTTCACCGACTGGTATCACTTCTATGCCGGGGCGTGGATATTTCCGATTAAAATGAAGATTGCGCTGAGTGGTGCGCTGTTGATTTTCCTTGCCGCAGCCGCCATTGTGGAAATAAAAAAAATAGGGGGTACTATGACTAAATTTCTAATTTATTTGCTGTGTGTAGTTGCCGTTGTTGGCTTGGGGCATTACGGAGGACAATTAGTCTTCTGCGAAAGCGGCGCAACCTCTTCCGGCGACATCGAGCAGGGAGAGAAACTCTATGTCGCAAACTGCGGGGGTTGCCATCCCAATGGGGGAAATATTATTAATTCCCAGTTTCCTGTCGTCGGCTCTTCACAACTCAAGGATCTGAATACCTTCGTACAGTTCAACAGGAACCCTTTGAGGCCCGATGGATCGAAAGGCGTGATGCCGGCTTTTCCGAAAGAGAGGGTTTCTGACCAAGAACTGAAGCATATTTATGACTACGTCACAAAAGGCCTAACCCGAAAGTAGCCATCCGGATAATCAGGGGCGTATTTAAGGTATAAAGACCTGAATCAGTAACCGTTTCTGAACAGAATTCTACAGCACATCCCGTGTCCAGTTTATACGTTTTCTTGACGGACACAACGGCGGAATTATAGCCGATAACTGAGGTCACACCCACGGCAGTGTCCAGAGTGATGAGGCAGAAATACCCTGCATGCGCTTACGGCGAAAAATGACGTATTTACTGATGCTTGACAAAGCACCGAAAGTTTGTATTAACCTAAAAAAGTTTACAATACAATCAATTCGCCCTCTTTTAGAGGATGATGAATGACCCGCCCAAAGCAGCACGATTTTGATTAAATATTAACCGGAGGCAAGAAATGGAACTCAAGGAAGTTATCTATTCAAAAAAAGATGGGGTTGCTACGATCATAATCAATCGTCCGGAGAGGTACAATGCCTGTACGCCAGTTACAATCTACGAACTAACCCAGGCCCTTACTGATGCTTGGGTCGATACGGGCGTGGGGGTCGTGGTCCTAACCGGGGCAGGAGACAAGGCATTCTGTACGGGTGGCGACCAATCGCTCCGTGACAAAGGCGGGTACGTCGGAACGATTGCCGCCCTGCCCCTGGAAGTGGGCTGGCAGCAAGTGTCACTCCTGATCCGCACGATTCCCAAACCGGTCATTGCCCGCGTCAACGGCTTCGCTATCGGCGGAGGAAATGTCTTTCAAGTGGTCTGCGATCTCTCCATCGCCTCCGAAACAGCCCAATTCGGTCAGGCTGGACCACGCGTGGGCAGTTTCGACCCCGGCTACGGCACCGGTGATCTCGCCCGCACCGTGGGAATGAAGAAAGCCAAAGAGATCTGGTATCTGTGCCGCCGTTACTCGGCAAGGGAAGCGCTGGAGATGGGTCTTGTCAATGCCGTCGTTCCACCGGATAAACTCGACGAAGAAGTAGATAAGTGGTGTCAAGAACTACTGGATAAAAGCCCGACTGCCCTAAAGATGCTTAAGTACTCCTTCCACGGCGAGACGGACGGCGTGATGGGAATCTCCAACTTGGGCGTCGGTGGCCTCAGTATGTTCTATGAGACAGACGAGTCGCTGGAAGGCAAGACTGCCTTCGTTGAAAAAAGAAAGCCGGCATATGCCAAATACAGGAGAAAGTAATACAGGAAATCGTTCTCTCATTGGCAACTGTGTACCAATGGCGGCGGCAGCCCCTAGCGGGTTCTATATCCCTTCAATTCTCAATTCGGATTTTTTGAAAGAATGCTGATTATCTTAAAAATACTCTATTGGATCAATCTTTCTTAGCGTCTGTAACTATAAAACAGTTCAATTGATAACACATTAACCCAGACCACTGCTGATATCTTCTTTGACCCTAACTAGAACCTGACACCAAAATTCCCGGTAAGCCTGACTCCACCTAAGTTTACATCCGCTCCATAAAGACTGGGATCTAACCAGACATACTTGCATTCCGCTCCAATAAAGAAATTAGGACTAATATTAAAATTAATACCTCCACCAAGATGGACTCCAAAAGCTGTCGCATTATCGCTCAGATTATCGTGGTAATAATTTGACACATCGATGTGATCATGCACGAAATAGGCTCCTATTCCGGCTATTGCATAAGGCTCCACCCAAATATTAACAGGAATGCTGACCTTCAAAGACCCGGTTAGAGGAGTTACTTCTATCTTTTCGTGTCCAGGAAAGCTGGCCCCTGGATATACAACAGTAACGTCTCCTTCTGTCTGGAAATAACCTACCCCCAATTCTACTGCGAGATAAGGATTGAAATAGTGCCCAAAGGCGAACTCACCATTAAATCCCGTATCATATCCGCTCAGGTCATTCGATGTGGGAATATAAACACCTAATTTGCCAACCACATAATTGCTTGGACCAGCCACCATCACAGGGCCAGCTCCCGTTACGGGCGCTACACTAGCCACCAGTATGAATAAGCAGGTCAACAAGATCCACCCGTATCTTTTCACATTTATCTCCTCGTTTGTTTTTCTTATTGGATCACAATTACTTGCGGATCCATGCATTTCTTCCGCTACCTCGCAGTATACCCGCGGGCATCAAGGCATGCACCCATCGCACGCTGATAATCTGCATATTTTTGAACCGATGGCGCACCACCAGGCGGCTTGGTGGGATCGTAGCCAGTCTGGCCAACAGCCCAGCTATGACACTGATAACGATCATCCGCCTGTTGCTTCTCGCTCTGGCCGTTACGGGGATAGATAAACAACTGCCCTACTGATGGCGCAGGCGGTGGTTGCTGGGTGACTGCACCTTGCGGTGGATCAACAACCATATAACCGCCCTGGATTGGAGCATAATAAAGCCCATCGGCATAGTAATATGGATATCCTCCCCACCAAATAGTCTGGTAATACAATGGTAGGAACGCAAGTGTATACGCCCACGGATACCACCACCCACCGTACCAGTACCCGTAATGTCCGTGGTAATATCCGTAATAGCCACCATGATAGCCACCATAACCACCGTATCCACCATGATAACCACCGTACCCACCATGATAACCACCGTATCCACCATGATAACCACCGTATCCACCACCAGAGACTTGCCTCTGCGCACTAGCCCCCTCCGGACATGCGAACAGCAAGATTCCTGACAAGGAAACCACCATAAGCACGAACGCCACATGCTTAATTATATCGCGAATATTTTTCATATGTATCTGCTCCATAAAATTGTGAATGTGTAAACTGCGCAAGCAGTATTCTTCGTATTTCTCTTTTTACTCGATTCTGCAAATTTGTTTCAAACTTTTTACTGCCCTTTTCAGAATATCTCAAGTGAAAAATAAGCAAAAAGTAGGCCTAAAATAAGACAGCAACATAAGTACCAGATATGAAATCATATATGGCGATTATGCATTTTCTTGCTTGAATTCTCTTCATCAGAAAATGGATAGAAAATACACAGGGGTTAGTATCCAGTTGAGTAAAAAGTATCCAGATGGGTAGCCGGTCATTTATTTCACAGCTCATGGCCAATAATGATCATATTCCTTGCGGGCTGCTACTCACTGAATTTCACGATGTGGCAACCTGCAATAATGAATTTTTAGTACTACCCGGAATAAAATCCTTTGCCCTCTTTGGCCAGTTTGGCAAGAAGAGGTGAAGGTTCCCAATACTCTACACCCAACATGTCTTTATATTTCAAAATGGCCTCGTAAATCTTTTTTAATCCCACCTGGTCGGCATAGAACATGGGACCGCCCAGATATACAGGGAATCCATAGCCGTAAATCCAGACGACATCAAGATCCAGAGGACGCGCGGCTATTCCTTCCTCCAGAATTTTAGCTCCCTCATTTATCATTGAATAAATAGCTCGCTCCACTATTTCCTGATTGGTGATGGTGCGTCTCTTGATACCGACTTCCTGAGAGTGCTTAATGATCAGTTCCTCAATCAGCAGATCCGGAGTAGCGTTGCGTTTATCGTCATATTTGTAAAATCCGGCACCGGTCTTCTGTCCGTAACGACCCATCTCGCAGATCTTATCGAGGATGGTGTTCGCTTTCTCTCTCGGAGTGAGCTGATCAAACTTGGCTTTACGGTTTCGCCAACCGATATCCAACCCCGCCATGTCACCCATAGCATAAGGCCCCATAGAAAAACCGAAATCATAAATCGCCTCATCGATCTGCTGGGGGAGCGCCCCCTCTTCCAGCATGAAGCCACACTCACGACTGCGTTTGGCTAACATCCGGTTGCCTACAAAGCCGTCACATACGCCTACCAGAACGGCGATTTTGCCGATCCTTCTGCCGATCTTCATGGCAGTGGCATAGACATCGGGAGCGGTTTTTGCGCCGCGTACGTTTTCCAGAAGCCGCATCACATTGGCCGGACTGAAGAAATGCATGCCCATAACGTCCTCGGGTCTTTTGGTTGTGGCGGCTATATTGTCAATATTCAGGTAAGAGGTATTGGACGCGAGTATCGCACCCCTTTTGCATGCAGCGTCGAGCTTGGCGAAAACCTCTTTTTTCACAGCCATATCTTCAAATACAGCTTCGATGACCAGATCGACATCCTTCAAGTTCTCGTAGGATAGAGTCGGTTTAATGAGGGCCATGCGCTGGTCCATAACTTCCTGTTTGAGAGAGCCCTTGGCCACCGTGCTGGCGTAGTTCTTACGGATAATGCCCATGCCCTTATCCAAAAACTCCTGTTTGACTTCCAGAAGCACAACGGGGATGCCTGCATTAACAAAGGACATTGTGATGCCGCCACCCATTGTTCCCGCACCCACAACTCCCACTGCTTGGATCTCGCGGGTCGGGTAGTCATCAGGTAATCCGGGAATGCGGGCGACTTCACGTTCGGCGAAAAAGACATGTCGTTGTGCCTTGGACTGTGAAGAAGACTTCAATTCCAGGAATATTTCCCTCTCTCGCTTCATTCCTTCGCGGAAGGACAATTTGGTTGAGGCTTCCACGGCCTTAATGCACCGGAAAGGCGCGAGAAAGCCACGCTGTTTTTTGGCAATGCTCTTGGCATATTCGTCAAATACACCCGGATCACCGACCTTTACCGTAAGCGTACTAACCTTGCGGAGGGGACGACTTTCATCAATCACTTTCTGAGCGAAAGCAACAGCCGCTATTTTCAAATCATCACCGACTACTTCATCGACGATTCCCATTGACTGGGCCTTAGCCGCGGCAATCTGCGTGCCTGATACAATCATTTCTAAAGCTGCCCGCACACCAGCCAAGCGGGGTAATCGCTGTGTGCCGCCTGCGCCGGGCAGAAGGCCGAGTTTCACTTCCGGGAGCCCGACTCTTGCGCCTGCTACGGCAATACGGAAATGACAGCCGAGAGAAAGTTCCAGCCCGCCGCCCAGGGCTGTACCGTGAATCGCCGCGATAACCGCCTTGGGCGAATCTTCGATAAACTGGATGAGATCAGGTAAATGCGGCTCCAACGGCGGTTTATCGAATTCGCGGATATCAGCACCGGCGATAAATGTGCGTCCCTCACATATAATCACCATGGCCTTTATGTCTTTATCAGCTATGCCCTTCCCCACGGCTGATTTTATTCCGGCGCGAACTGCCTGGGAAAGCGCGTTTACCGGCGGATTGTTGATCGAAATTATTCCTATACTTCCCTGCTTGGAAAAATGAACATTTTCCGGCATATGATCCTCACAAATTTCTTTTTGGTTTATGGGATTCAGCACTTCTATATTTTTGTCTGTTCCTCTTGCGTCAATTCCTTCCGTAACTCCTTCTTCAAAACTTTTCCAACCCTGCTGATCGGCAATTCCTCCTTAAAAATGATCTGCCGGATTTTCTTATACGGCGCAGCATTCTTGGCGCAGTATTCCAGTAACTCCTCGGCTGTAGTTCTTGCTCCTGCTCGTAAAACAACGAAAGCAACAGGGATCTCTCCGGCTTCTGTATCTGGCCGGCCTACCACTGCGCATTGGTGTACAGCCGGGTTCCTGACCATGACTTCTTCCAAATCCCTTGCATAAACATTATATCCCTTGTAGATAAGCATATCTTTTTTCCGGTCGACAATGTAAAAATATCCATCTTCATCTTCTCGTGCAATGTCGCCGGTATACAGCCATCCGTTGCGCAACACTATTTTCGTCTCCTCGGGCTTGTTCCAGTACCCTTGCATCACATGAGGCCCTTTGATGCACATCTCTCCAGCCTCTCCCTGCGGTAATTCTTTCGTACCCGTATCGAGGTCTACAATTTTAATTTCCACGTCGGGAAGAGGCAAACCGACCGATCCAGTTTTCAACCCTTCCCGGGTCGGAGGGTTATAGTTGCTTCCCATCGTGCATTCTGTCAGACCGTAGGTCTCCATGATGACGCCTGGAAAAACTTTAAGCATTTTTTCTACAACGGGAATGGGAAGCGGTGCGGCTCCGCATGTAACGAGCCGGATGGAAGAAAGATCACATTTTTTAAGATCGTCATGATTGACCAGAGGAATAAAAAGCTGAGGTGCTCCTCCAATGGTTGTCGCTTCATATTTCTCGATAGCCCGCAGATACTGAGCCGGGTCGAAGCGGGGAAAGACTATCATCGTGTCCCCCCCATAAATTCGCAAGTTCAGGTAACCGATCGTCCCCATCGCATGAGACCACGGCACCACGATCAGGGCCTTTTCCTTTCCAAAGCGGGTCGGATGATCTTCTTCCCGGTCGCCCTCCATGCGCAGGAGTCCCAAGATGCCGTTGTCATAGGTTACATCGCCGCCCCTGATCCACTGAGAACTCTGGATTACATTAGCCACAACGTTGAAATGAGTAAGCATCACCCCTTTGGATACACCGGTGGTTCCACCAGTATAAGCGAGGTGGGCCAAATCCTTCTTTGGATCAATATTCACCTCCGGAGGTTTTGGTTCATGGGATTTAATCAAGGTATTGAAATCGTATGTACCGGGAATTTCCTTCTTTACGAACGGAGGTCGCGTGGCTGTCAGCAGCGGCGGAATAACATCGGGGATAGATGCGATTATAACATTCTTGATCTTCGTCTTGGGGACAACTTTCTCAAGCATGGGATAAAACATATCCAGGGTAATGATTGTTTCTGCTTCAGCATCATTAAGTTGATATTCCAGCTCCTTTTCCACCATCAACGGGTTGCAGGGGGTAAAAATCGCCCCATTCATAAGAATGGCATAATAGGCAATGGCAAACTGTGGGCAATTGGGAAGATGAATAGCCACCCGATCCCCCTTCTTTACCCCCAAGCCAGCCACGGCTGAAGCAAATCGCTCACAAAGGGTTAATAACTCGCTGTAAGTAATTTCCATTGAATCAAAGATGATGGCGATATGAAAAGGGCACCTTTCAGCGGTAGAACGGAGAATTTGGAAGACAGGAATGTCAGGGTAATTTAATGAACGAGCTACAAACTTTGGCCAGCATTTATAATTTTTCGTGGCGCACCTCCTTTGATAGAAGTCGCTCCAGAATGAAGTTAACGATAAAAGAGCCTCCAGAAAGTCAGGCTTCCTTAGAAGAGGAAGGAGTTGATATGCTCACTTTCTTCATACACATTAAAAGGACGAATTGCAAGTGTATCGCAATGCGATCTATTTATTCGAGCTTTGCACCGTGCGGAGGCATCATTTTTCGCCAGACAAGATTACAATCTTAGATAAGAAATAACGTAATTATTCGAAACGGTTATTAAAAGCCTTGATAAGATCGAGAAATCTTGATAGTTTACGAACATAATATTTATTCGTTTGAGAGGTTTCCTATGAAAGAGGAAGAGTGCGTTCAGGAGAAATTTCATTTAGTCGTAAACCTGGTTTCACAGCTGCGTGAAATGCAGGAGCACTTAAATGACCTGGAAAAGATGAAAGTGGAGTATGAGATAGAAATGTCGCAGCGAATTCTTGTTGAGGAGGAGTTTCACAAGATCAGGACTTCTCTTGAGGGACAATTGGCTGAGCATGGAGCGGAAATGGAAAGACTGAAAGCAGAGCTTCAACGAGAGGTCGGAGAGCGGCAGCACATTGAGGAGGAGTTCCACAAGGTCAGGACTTCTCTTGAGGGACAATTGGCTGGGCGTGGAGCGGAAGTGGAAAGACTTACAGCAGAGCTTCAACGCGAGGTTGCAGAGCGGCAGCGCATTGAGGAGGAGTTTCACAAGGTCAGGACTTCTCTTGAACAACAATTGGCCGATCGTGCAACTGAAATGGACAGGATTACGGAAGAGCGGCAGCGCGAAGTCCAAGATTGGAAACAGATATTGGATAACCTGCGCGATAGATTAACCAATTCCAAATTTTAACCGTGTCAGTTCTTTATTTGAATTCTCCCGTTTCGTCGAAGGGTATCGGGAAAGAGGAAGACCCCGCATAAACAGTACCTCTCAGCCGGTACTTGAACCCTGAGGCGTAGCTTCCCTTCTTTACCTCCGCGAGTTGCCTCAGGATACTGGTGAGTCCTGTGTAGGCCTCCACTTGGATGACCTTGGTGCTCAGGCGTTCCACCCTAAGGCTCTGATTGGAAACTCCCTTGGCGAAGGACTGACCGTTGATCTCGAGATCCAGGGCAACTCCGGTGATGTCTAGGTCGGTCTCCGTAGGATTCTGGATGCGGAGCTCCGCCACAAAAGTCTGCTCCATGAGCCGCATGTCCTTTGGGATAATGTTCACGATGTCTACATAGACGCGCGGCCTATCCCCCATCGAAAAGAGCGAGGCGCATCCGGAGATCAGAGCTACAAAGACCACGACCCATAACGTACATGCCAAAACGGCTTCCCGTCTCATTGCTTCTGTCCCTTCCTCGTCATGACGTCCTTTTTGACAAGGCATTGCTTTTCACGGTGGAAATATATGAAGAAAAAAATTGTGTGTCAATGAGATAATGTAAAAAATGAGATGAGCCTGCGTCTCTGTGACGAGGGAAGATTATCCCTTCCATCTACGATTTCGCCTTGCCTTTGGCTGATACCCGTGCCAAGGTATTGAACACCAATAAAATTCACTTACAAGGGATGGTTGCATGGTTCCAATCCGGATTGCTGCGGTGCAGATGCGGGCACAGGTCGGCGTAGTTGCGCGAAACCTCTCATCCGCCGAGGCGCTCGTCAGCGAGGCCTTTCGGCGTGGCGCCCAATGGGTGATCCTCCCCGAGTTCTTCCCTTCTGCAATAGCGTTCACACCGGCGATGCTTTCAGCATGGCAACCGCTGGAAGGCCCTCCTCTACAACTTATGCGCATGCTTGCGCGCAAACATGATGGCTTGGTAGGCGGTTCGTTCATCGCGAAGTCAGGAAATGACTGCTTTAATAGTTTTCTGCTTGTCTTTCCGGATGGCCGGTACTTCCGTCACGACAAGGATTTACCCACAATGTGGGAGAACAGCTACTACATTGGCGGTTGCGATGACGGCATCTTCCAGACTCCTGCTGGCCCTGTCGGCGCCGCCATGTGCTGGGAATTAATTCGTTCCCAAACGGCGCGCAGATTGTTGGGTAAAGTGGACTTTGTCGTGGGCGGTTCATGTTGGTGGGATCTGCGCTTGCCTGTGCCTCCCAAATATGCCGAAGAGCAAGCGCGTTTGAGGGAATTGCTAAGACAAGCTCCCGCTCATCTTGCGCGGATGCTTGGCGTGCCCGTCGTGCACGCATCTCACGCCGGTGATTTCGAGGGGTTGACACCGGGTAACGAGTCCATACCCTACGTTTCACGATATTTGGGGGAGACTCAAATCACGGACGGTAACGGCCAAGTACTTGCTCGCATGACGTATGAAGATGGCGAAGGTGTTATCATCGCCGACATCACCACCGGTCAAGTTGCCGGAGCCTTAGAACCAATTCCCGATGATTTTTGGACCGCCGAACTACCGTTAGGCGCAACCAGAGCATGGGAGTACTTGAACGAACTCGGGCGACAATACTACGCCGCAACCGTTCGCCCGATCCTCGAAGGCAACTCATCTACAGCATAGTGCATTCTTCAAGAGACTTTCTTTCTTGTAGCGCAGGACTTTAGGCTCTGCCAAATAAATTTTGCAAATACAATGGCTGTGGCTTCCTCCGGTGGTCGAGAAATTTTCCGGAAAAGTGCTCGATGATTGCGCGTGTGATCTTTGTTTCACTTGTATCATATACATGCCCTTCTCCTTGATATCGTTGTTTTGGTCGGATTTCACAGCCAAAAAGAAGGCGTACCCTTCGATATGCCCTCAACTGATAAAATGGACAACTAAAGTTCCACACGCTGGCATGATCCAGATCAGGTTCGAAGGGTATTTTCTCAGCCTTAACGGCACCCCAGTTTGCTCGCTTTTTCGATGTTATAATAATTCATTACGCCTGATAATCTAATGTTATTCTAAGACATTTCGAAGGCCGTAATCATACCATTCCTGATTTTCATATTGGCGGATGCCCCATATAATTCATTATCATTCAAAGGATCGAGACAATTTAGCTGCAATACTGCATTGAAGTTCGAACACTGGGACCCTTTTTATGAAGTGGCTGGCCGGGAAACGCGAATCGATATCAAAGATACGGTCGTTTGTTCGTACGGAAAAGGAACAAGCAGTCATGCGCTGGAACAATGCCGTTTCTCGTGTCAGACTCTTGATAAGTAGAATAGCCAGAACAATATACGGCGGGCTGAGAAACATCATCAAGAATATTAGCGGCGCCTCTTCAAACGGACATCCGTATTACCGGCATTCGTTGCCCGTGCGCATCATGCACTGGAGCAATGTTGTTTTCCTTGCCACACTCCTGATGAGCGGACTCAATATCTTCAATGCCCATCCAGCCCTCTACTGGGGTGAGCAGTCTTACAGCGGCGCGCCCCCGGTATTGGAGCTGCTGGGCATAGAAAACGATGAGGGAGACATATCCCGCGGCGTCACCCGCATCTTAGGCCACGAATTCGATACGACCGGATTCCTGGGCGCCTCCACAGACGCATCGGGAGAATTATCCGAACGTGGCTTCCCATCCTGGCTCACATTACCCGGGTGGCAATGGCTTTCCATGGCGAGGCGATGGCACCTTTTTATGGCTTGGCTCCTCGTGATCAACGGCATAGTTTTTGTGACCTACACAATAGTGAGCAGGCATTTGCAGCATGATCTTATCCCCTCGAAGCAGGATTGGCGTTCAATAGGTGGAACTGTCATCAATCACCTGCTCTTTCGACATCCCAAAGGCGAGGCGGCCAAGCATTACAACGTGCTGCAGAAATGCGCTTATTTGGGGATCATCTTTTTCCTTCTCCCCCTGATGATCCTGATGGGACTGGGTATGTCGCCGGCGCTCGACGCATTGTTCCCCGGTTGGGTCGATATCTTTTACGGCCGACAATCCGTAAGGACGATCCATTTCGTTGTTGCTTGGGTGCTAGTGCTGTTCGTGATCATTCACGTGTTCATGGTAATTGTCAGCGGCTTCTGGAACAATCTACGCTCCATGATTACAGGATATTACAGGGTCGAATCGGAGGCGGATCATGAGTAATGATGACAAACTCACGCGGCGCAGTCTAATCACGCGCCTTCTTGCAGGCGCAGGCGTATTAGTGTTTAGCGGCTGCGAAAAACTTTCGGAGACCGCCTGGTTCCCGAAGGTGTTGGGTCTAGGCGAAAAGGCCACGTATAAGATTCAAAGACTGATCCTGCCGCGCAAGGCGATGGCGCAGGAATTCACAGAAGCCGATCTGTCGCCGCACTTCCGCAGCAACGGGACATCAATGCCGGATAATCCAACATACAAGAAGCTGGCAGCTAAAGAATTCAAGCATTATCGCCTCGAGGTAGGCGGTCTTGTTGAACGGCCATTGACCCTTTCGCTTGCCGACCTTCGAAAGCTTCCCAGCCGCACCCAGATAACGCGCCATGACTGCGTCGAAGGGTGGAGCGCAATAGGCATGTGGAAGGGGGCACGCCTCAGCGCGCTGCTCGAAGCGGTGCATCTGAAGCCCAATGCCCGTTATGTCGTTTTCTACTGCGCAGACCCGATGGAAGAGGATGGTAGATCTCCCTATTACGAGAGCGTCGACCTGGAAGACGCTTTTCACCCGCAGACGATACTCGCCTATGAACTGAATGGCAAACCATTGCCCATCCCTAACGGAGCACCGCTTCGCCTGCGACTGGAACGACAGCTTGGCTACAAAATGGCGAAGTATGTCATGCGCCTTGAGATCGTCGAAGATTTTTCCAGGCTCCGTGGAGGGAAAGGTGGCTACTGGGAAGACCAGGGATACGAATGGTATGCCGGCATCTAAGAAGTCCTGGTAATAATACGGGGGACAGTGTCAAGATCATCACCAAGTGCATCGCCGAAGAGTCGTGCCCCTATTTTCCCGGGGGCAAAAAAATGCTTCACCAGAGCTTTGCCGATCCGTCAGCCCTGATAGGAACGGAGAAGGAAATCATGGCGGGTTTTCGACGGATCCGCGATGAAATCAAAAGCTGGATAGAAAACGATTCCGTCAATTTATAACAGGCAGCACTGTTAAAAGAAAGGATGGATAGTTATGTCAGAGGGTGTTGTGAAACGATTATCATTTCTGGATCGCTATTTAACTGTATGGATTTTTGCGGCTATGGCTCTGGGTGTTGGATTCGGATACTTTTTGCCTGGGGTGGAGCAGTTCATCAATCAGTTTCAAGTCGGGACTACCAACATTTCAATCGCCATCGGACTCATCTTGATGATGTATCCTCCTTTTGCCAAGGTAAAGTACGAGGAGATGCCGGAAGTCTTTCACGACAAGAAGTACTGGCGCTTTCCCTTGTACAGAATTGGCTCATTGGACCGACGTTGATGTTTATCCTGGCCATTATTTTCCTGCCGGACAAGCCGGAATATATGGTTGGACTAATTATGATCGGACTAGCCCGCTGCATTGCCATGGTGATCGTGTGGAATGAGCTGGCTAAGGGCAGTACGGAATACGCTGCTGGCCTCGTGGCATTTAACAGTCTCTTTCAGGTCCTTTTTTTCAGTGTTTATGCCTGGTTTTTCATTACCGTTCTGCCGCCATTATTCGGGCTTTCGGGAAGTATCGTGGAGGTGAGCATTCGCCAGATCGCTGAAAGCGTCTTCATCTACCTGGGCATTCCTTGTATAGCCGGAGCATTGACCAGATTTTTAGGTTTAAAACTGATTGGCAAGGAGAGATATCATAAGAACTTTGTACCGAAAATTGGTCCGATTACCCTGATCGCCCTTCTTTTTACTACCGTAGTCATGTTTAGCCTGAAGGGCAATTTGATCGTTACTATCCCCTTGGACGTTTTGCGCATCGCCATACCCCTAGTAATCTACTTTATTGTCATGTTCGTCGTGTCCTTCCTTATGGGCAAGAAACTGGGGGCGGATTACTCTCGGACCACCACTTTAGCGTTCACGGCGGCCAGCAATAACTTTGAGCTGGCTATTGCTGTGGCGGGGATCAGAAGCTTTCTATTCGTCATCCCCGGCTCAGGGGTCCTGAAGGGGAGATTCATTTGAGCACATATGAGAAATTGAAAAAACCCGGGGTCTTTTCGGAGGAGATTCTTGGCAAAGTGCTACGCGGCATTTCCGAGAGGCGTTATGGGGAGACGGTCATCGATGCAGTATCCGCCTTTGGCGTTTCCGCTTCCGCCATATCGCGCCGGATCGTGGAAGCGACGACTCAAAAGCTCAGGGAATTCAAAGAGCGTAATCTTTCGGATCTTTCCGTCTTTGCCATTTTCATCGACACGATTCACCGGGGAGGGGAAGCCTTCATGGTTTCCCTCGGGATAGACGAAGGGGGACATAAACACGCCCTGGGATTCTGGCAAGGAGCGACGGAGAATCACGAGATCTGCGAGGAGCTTCTTTCCGACATACAATAAACGGAACCCCGCTGATAGGCCCATTTATAGACGCCTCGATGAAATGGTGAATGGTCCGGCCCGGAACGCTCCTCCCGCTCGATATCCATAACGGCCTCACATATCATGGCGCCTAGTTCCATATGAAGCGAATCCAATCCCCGCTTCCCCGTCTGCAGTATATGAAACATTCTGCCTGCGAGCTCCTGAACCCCGTACATCTGTTCAAATCCTTTTCTTGCCTTTTTCCGCCTTTTTGTGTCTACTCTCATTTGTGGCTCCTTTCTTTGATTGCTCTCAAAGTCCATGGGATTATCCCACGGTGGGAGCCACATTTCAACTTTCAACTAAAAACAGTGTATCACCGGTTATAGTGCTAGTACTATATCTATAACTACCACTTATTTCCAGCTAGAAGGGTGTCCGGTTCAAATGGGGGCTACTTCATCCCTATTTACCACTAACTTCATGAAAGACATAAGTGGGGATTTTCGGGTGAAAATAATGATAATAAATTGTCATTTGACTCGTACAATTTCCTCCAGACGGTATTTCTATATGAAAACGTCTAAGAAATATATAGTTACTGCTCTTATCGTTCTAGCTGTTGTGCTTGGCATCGCGCGATTTTACGACTCCGGTAAGCACTTAATCCAGCCTGCTCCAAAATTACAGGATTGGATTCTCGCAACACAACATGCCGGTTTTAATCCAAGAGATACAGCATGGACAACCATATTTAAGGATAAAATGTATATAGGTAATGGTTGGGCGAACGGAGGAATATTAACAAGGGATTTATGGTCCTCAGCCGACGGTGTGAAGTGGGAGCTGGTTTTAAATGATACCCCATACGAACCGTACGCTAAACTTCTTGTCTTCAAAGACAAACTTTGGGCGATCAGGACAGAAATATGGAGTTCAGAAAACGGGCAGGATTGGACAAAAGAGGCGATAGCACCTTTTGGCGATTTTGGAGAAGTAATAGTTCATAATAATACCTTGCTGAGAATAGGACATGATGGTGTTTGGAAGTCATGTAACGGGATATTTTGGGAACTTCTTAGTGATAATCCACCTTTCAGGGATAGAGCATTTGGCAGCATTATAAGTTTTCAAGGGAAGCTGTGGTTAATGGGAGGTAGGGAAATTGCCCCCAATAATCCTTCTGAAAAGAATTATCCGGATTGGACTACCTACAATGATGTGTGGGTCAGCCAAGATGGTGTAGCATGGGAAAGAATCATTGAACATGCTCCATGGGAGCCTAGGATATGGTTTAAAACTATAATTCATAAAGATAAAATATGGCTCCTGGGGGGCTTTAGTAATAAGAAATGTACGAATTATAACGATGTATGGGAGACAGAAGACGGTATCCACTGGCAACAGATTAACTTCGGCACAATTTGGTCGCCACGCCATGAATTTGGCATATGCGATTTTAATAATAAACTATGGGTTATAGCAGGTGCTACGCAGCCAGTAGTCAATGAAGTTTGGTTTTTGGAAGATTAATATGGACATTGAGGAAATAAAACAAATATGGGATGGCACACCCGATGATTATGGGGGATGAGTGAAAATATACTAAAAAGGAAATTGACTTTCTCATTGCCGAGATTGAGCGGTTGAAGCTCTATCCCGAAAGAATTCTTCGTCAATAGCTACTGTAAGAATCTCTCTTAACTATCATTAGGCCGACAATATTCTTCTTTGAGTAATGAAGGCTTTTGCAATCGGTAATGTTCACTTCTCGTTTCATGTTCAAAGTGAATGTTAGTAGGTGTAAGCGAAAACTCAACACCGTCTCCTTCAAACCTTCCTTTTAATCAAGAATACTGGTCTCCCCATCCAAATATCTATCATGCCCAATCTGACCCCCCAAAACACGCAAAGGCACCCAGATAAACCGTGTAATGACATGCCTGTTGTCGTAATCCCTTTCGGTTTGTAAAAAGTATTGGTGCATCACGGACATCACTAAGTCGCATGAAGCATCGGTGCTTGACATGTTAAGATGACTGTACGGGGTGGGAGGCAGGAGCGTGTAGGCATGAACGTGGTTTTCCTAACGCGTTACAAAATCATTCCTGAACATTTCGAAGCCCGACAGTAGAAACATATTTGACCGGTGAATACCGGTCATGGTAACGGAGGACATTCAACCTCGGCCATCCTAAGAAGCCTGACGAGGTGTTTTGCTAGATGGCCAGGTGTCAGAGCGTCTGCCTTTTTATGAAAAGTGGGGACAAAATGAGTGCTGGACAGAAAGAAAAAGGTTAAGCACATTGTTTAACCCCTTAATTTAATGGAGCCGATGGCCAGAATCGAACTGGCGACCTACTGATTACGAATCAGTTGCTCTACCGGCTGAGCTACATCGGCTCTGCATGTGCAGTCGAGTGGATATATTGTTAAATTGTAGTGAACGGTGATATGAGCCTAACGGTCGATATTCGAATTACTTATATTAACGTACCGTCCGTGTCAAGATTTTAAGATAATTTTAAGATACTTAGGTGCTGGGTTAGTTTGAATTCAACTAAGAAAAGTCAATGATTGACTATTTGGCATCATAACCCGCCAGTGTTTCTCACCAATTTTGTTCTTCTCACAGATTCTCTTAATGCCGAGTAAACTCGAGACGGCATAAAGATTGCCGTAAATGGTTAAAGTACATAAACCCAAATCACTCACAAAGCTTACTGACTTTGCCGGAAGAAAGATAAGCAATCTTTCAAGGACATCAATAAATATGGAACATTATGGAATTGTGCAATTGAAAAAAGAGAGCAGTTCTGTAAAGCCATTGGTTCGCGTGACGGAGTTTCGTGCCGTTTTTAATATCTAACCATATCAATCAAGAAAGGGAGGCAAGCGCTTCCCTTTTGTTTATTGTGAGTCAACCAGATTGACAATCCCCCGTAACGTCCATACATGATCTGTAACCCCACTTCCAAAGAGGGTGTTGCCCTTAAAATCTAGTGAGAGATTTCTCCTTTCAGTCGAAATGACGAAACAACGACGATGGCGTACCTCAAGATGCGCCACTACGTAACATCGTTGAATATAGTACAGGTCTGGATTCACGATCAAGACGAGAAGTCTGCACTACGTCATTTGAAATCCCCCGTGGCCCCTTTCAAAAAAAGGGGGCATTGAAAGAAGGCCTTGTTTACCTTGACTTTCGAAACGCGTCTGGTATCATTCGGCAAAATCTGCGGGGTGCGCGCTGCTTGTGTTCAGCACGCTCCTGCAGCAGGACTAACGTCCTGCACTACGTACTGTGAACATCCCCCTTTATAAGGGGGAAATAATTTTATGGGCGATAATGACGCTAAAAGAAGATCAGAAATATAGAAGCTGGGTAGAGGTCGACCTCGACAATTTCACCAGGAACTGGAGAGAAATGAAACGACTGGTCGGCCCTAGCGTCAGAATTCTCCAGGTAGTCAAGGCGGACGCATACGGCCACGGCGCTATTGAGATTTCCAATGTCGCTCTGAAAAATGGTGCCGCTCTTCTGGGCATTGCCAACGCAGATGAAGGCGTGCAGTTGCGCGTCAGCGGCATCGTCGCTCCCATCCTCATCTTGAGTCCCTCCACAGGTTCTGAAATCGATGAGATCATCAAATACAATCTGATGCCGTCCGTCTCGGATATCAACTTCGCCAGAGAGCTCCAGAGGAAAAGCAAGAAGGCGGATATAAGGATACCGATCCACATAGAAGTGGATACAGGCATGGGGAGAGGCGGGACGATACACAGCGAGGCCTTCAAAATGATCGAAGAGGTTCTCGCATTTCCCAATGTCTCTGTCGAGGGCATATTCACGCACCTGTCGTCCAGTGAGACCATGGACACTTATAATAATATGCAGTGGGAACTCTTTAAAGGACTTCTGGACAAACTGGAGAAGCATCGGATAGAAATCCCCGTCAAACACATGGCGAACAGCGGCGCCATACTCAATTTCCCCATGTTCCACCTGGACATGGTGCGGCCTGGCCTCATGTCTTATGGCATCTATCCCGGACCGGAAACAAGCGCAAAGGCGGACCTGGCGCCCGTCATGAGTTTTAAGACGAGGGTGGTCCTCATTAAGGAATTCCCCAAAGGATACAGCATCGGATATGGCCGGTCCTATATAACGGGTAAGCCGACAAAGATAGCTACCATACCGGTCGGATACGGTGACGGATACGGGCGCATCCTGTCCAATCAAAGCGAGGCGCTGGTCGGGGGAAAGCGGGCACCCATAGTCGGGAATATCTCCATGGACATGTGCACCATCGATGTCAGCCACATAGATAATTGCCGGATCGGTGATGAAGTGGTACTGATGGGCGGCCAGGCCCATGAATACATATCCGCCAATGAGATCGCGGGGAAGGTACAGACCATCAGCTATGAAATTCTATGCGCTTTAGGCAAACGGGCGCCACGGGTTTTCTTGCACAAGGGGAAAACTAATAGCGTAGAGCCCCGATTGCGGAGGATATTCATCCCCGATGAAGAAAAGTCCATCGCCAGGATCGACGGCATTATTCGCCACTGCTTTCAGGCAAGGGCCCACGATGAGGAATTGGGAGATGCCATATATTATGAGATGTTTGAAACCCTCTTTGGTAAAGAAGACCGCCAGTTGGAGCTGAGGACGAATTTCAAGTATAATATTTCTATAAATGAGTTTTCTAAAGAGGACAGGCAGTCAGACGGCAGGTCTCTGGATTACTTTAAGGTTACGACTCATGTCGAGTATGTAAAGGCATTAAGGAATCATATCTTCATGATAGGCTGCGCCCTGAACGATGAACAGTTGGCATCTTTCTTCAACGACAAGAGATGCGAGTACCGCTGGCTCCTCAGCAGGGAGGATGATCCGGTAACGGAGAAAGATTTCAATGTCACGCGGGTGCGCATTGATAATGAAGATGTGCCCATCATAAGGACCGAGAATACCGAGAGGGGTTATGAAGTCTGGTGCGGCGATGATAAACTCAAGAAGAAACTGAATAAGCAAGCGAGGGTGGAAATCGAGATTGTTACCAAGAAATCCAAGAGCAGCAATACCTTCTCTGTCTATATCGTATACCCAACCAGGGGTCTTGACATTTCGTTCAATTATGGGGGAATAAAATTCAGATACGTAAAAGAGGTCAGTTACTTTGCAGGGAGGCAACCATATCCGGAGGTCATCCGGAAAAAAGGGGAATCCATCAGGCTTCGCATCAGCGATGATGAATGGATCTTCCCCAACAGTGGTGTGACTTTTTTCTGGGATTTTTGAGTCTATGAAAAAGCTGAGGGTAGGCATCATATCAGGCGGCATGTCGTCGGAGAGGGAGGTTTCACTGAACAGCGGCAGGAATGTCTATGATAACCTCGACAGGGAACTCTACGAAGGCAAACCGATATTCATGGACGAACATGGGCACCTGTGGGTCATCACGTGGCAACTCGTCTCTCAAAACACCACCGTCGACATATCGGAGCGTTTGGCAAAAGAGGCGCGCAGGATATCATACGAGGACCTGAAAAAGGAGATCGATTTTGCCTTCATATCCCTGCACGGAAAATACGGTGACGACGGATGCATCCAGGGTCTTCTGGAGCTCCTGGGGATTCCGTACACAGGTCCCGGAATACTGGCGTCGGCCCTCGGCATGGACAAGCACATGCAGCAGACGCTCCTGAAGGCTGAGGGGCTGGGTGTTCCCGACAGCATCATCGTGCGCGAAAGTGAGTGGATGGTGAATAAAGAAGATGTCAAAAAAAGAATCGCCAAACATTTTACATTCCCCGTTTTTACAAAGCCCACGAGGGAAGGTTCGAGCGTAGGCGTTACAGGCGTCAAAGATGAGGTTTCCCTCGAAAGAGGGATAGAAGATGCCCTTAAATATGATAACGCGGTTCTTGTAGAAGAGTATCTCGACGGGATAGAATTTTCGTGCATCGTCCTGGAAGACGATGGCGTTGCCAGGCCGCTTGATCTAACGGAAATTTACCCCCAAAGCGAATATTATACCTATGACGATAAGTATATGCCGGGGAGGTGCAGGAAATTCACTCCGCCCAAAAATATCGCCCCGGATGTCGTAGAAAAAATCAAAACGGAAGTCCTCAAAGCATACCATACGTTGGGGTTCAGATCATACGGACGCATCGATGGCTTTCTGACAAAAGACGGTCGGATACTCATCACGGATCCCAATTCCTCATCCGGTATGGCACCTTCATCATTCTTCTTTGAACAGGCCGCATCTATGGGGATGCTTCCCACAATGATCATAACCAAGCTGATACAGAACGCGATCAAAATCCACCAGGAACAAAAAGGGCCACTGTAACAGTCTCGCAGCATGATCATGGCTCTTCGCCGGCAGGCTCATTAGAGGCTGCAACGGCCCCGGAAATGGCTTTACAAAAAAACGAAATGCCATTATATTCCGCATCACAACACGACAAGCTGGTAATAATAGGAGAAGCAGTTGACATCACCGGATAGTGCGGGCGACGGCAGGCTCAGGGTGAGCATTGTAATGGGAGGAGTTTCCTCTGAAAAAGAGGTTTCTCTTGAGAGCGGCAGAAATATTTTCAATAAGATTGATCGCAAGAAGTACAATCCCATCGCCATATTCATGGACAGCAAGGCAGCCTTCTGGGAAATACCGATAAAACTTTTGATGCGAAACAGCACCAAAGACATTGAGGAGGATCTGGCGGAAGAGGCGAAACATATCCCGTATGAAATGTTGAAGACCCGGACGGATTTTATATATATTGGACTGCACGGCAAATACGGTGAAGACGGCTGCCTGCAGGGCCTGCTTGAGCTTCTCAACATCCCCTACACAGGCTCCGGGGTGTTGGGGTCTGCCTTGGGGATGGACAAATATGTGTGCAGAAGGATACTGGCGGCAAACGGAATCGATGTGCCTAAGACATTGCCAGTCTTCAAGCTGCAATGGCAATCGGAAAAGAAAAATGAAATCCTTGACGCCATTGAAAAAGAAATACACTTTCCTTGTGTCATAAAGCCGACACGCGAGGGATGCAGTACGGCCGTGAAAAAGGTAGTTTCGAGAGAAGGCATACCGGCCGCTGTGGAAGATGCATTCCAGTGGGACAACACGGCGCTGGTTGAGGAATTTATAGACGGCATCGAGGTGACTTGCGGAGTCATCGAGGATGATCAACCCCTGGCACTGACTCCCTCGGAAACCATCCCTACGGACGACGTCCTTTCACTGGAGGACAAATTTCTCTATGGCCAGGGCGAAAACAAGACACCAGCCAGGGTTTCGGACAATACATTGCAGAAGATCAGAGAGACGGCTGCTGCAACCTTCTCTGCCCTTGACCTGCGGGGGTATGCAAGGATCGATATGTTTGTAAGAAAAGATGGCAGCGTTGCGGTCCTCGAACCGAATACCCTCCCCGGCATGACACCCTCCACCGTCCTCTTCCATCAGGCGGCAGCATCGGGAATCACCCAGGCAGAGTTCATTGACAGGGTGATCACCATATCCCTCAAAACCCACGCACGGAAAAAAGGTCCCCTGTAAAACTCCGTTTGTCATCCCCAATCAAGAGACTGTGTCATGATAGTTTCGTGAATTTGTAATAACCGCTTTTTGACAAAACGTATTGCAGTCCTTTTAGGTTTTTCTTTTCTTTTTTTGAGACGAGGATCTCTCAGTCGCTCTGCTACTACGAAATGACACGTGGGGAAGTCCAATAATGAATAACTAGTCGGAAAACCTTGATCATTCCACCACTTACAAATCAATCATTACACCTCAAAAGAATATTGACAACCGTGAGGAGATGCATATATTATGCACAAATTTCGCGGGATGATGGTTATGCATTTTAATCTGTCACAGAAGTCGCTCGCTAACAATGCATTTCAACAGGCGGAAACGCTTGCGGGACAATATTTCCGTCTTAACCGCGAAAAAATGAAGAACCACCGGTATGACGTAAAGACCCTCGTTAATCTTGAAAAACATGAGGTGAAAGACGGGGCATTTGCTCATTTGTGCAGATACCACTTCAACCAAGATCGGAAACCGGATGAAAAGGCCGATTCCTACTTTTACAGAGTGTGTCTTCAGGATAACCGGATCCTTGATGCCGTCGAGCGGGGCCATTCTTTCGTCAGACTGAATCCACTGCTCTTATACATCGCCGCACATGAGCTTGTGCACATCATAAGGTTCGAGGCGGGAGAGATTGATTTCGACGCTGCGCGGGAGGAAAAAGAACGGGAGGAAGAAAAGGTCCACACTATAACCAGGGATCTGCTTCAGCCCTGCATATCTCCCGATCTCAGACTTATTTTCGATTGTTTCAGCAATCGTTACAAAATAGGTGATATTTTCAATTGATATATTATTCGTTAGTGGAGGGTTTATATGCCGATTTATGAATATAAATGCAGGAAGTGTGGAAGACAGTACGAACTATTCCAGCACATCACCGATCCCGTAGCGAAGACCTGCAAATTCTGTAAAGGCCCCGTGAGAAAACTGATTTCCATGTCATCCTTTCATTTGAAGGGTTCGGGTTGGTATGCTACTGACTACGCTGGAAGGAAGGTGCCCACAAGCACAATCGAAGCGAAGAAGGACGACACGGCAAAAACCGAATCTACCGAATCCCCAAAGCCGGAAACGACGGCAAAGTCGAGTACGGAAGACTGATAGCTAAATAATTTTGTCAAGATAGTGGCCTCCAGAAATGGAGGCCACTTTTTTTTCACCACCTTGCCACCACCTGTCATAAAGAAATCAGACCTGAAGGTCTGCACTACGTTTACGTTAATGAAATGTAGTGCAGGACTTTAAGTCCTGCTGCCCTACTTCGAAGTTATATGCGAGGCTTGTTCCTTCAGGTGGGTACAGATGGCGGCTTGGATGGTTTTTCATGGTTGATCATATTCCTCTTTCTACGGAGGCGCTGCATGAGAAAGCGGTCCATGGCCTCCTGGGAAATGTCATTGCCTACTATTTCTCTGATCGTATCGATGGGTATTTCCACTCGCGCCGCACTCCTGTGGCCGCCGGCAGTCCCATAATTCCCGAAGGCCTTCTGAGCAATAGCGCCGCAGTCCTGGCGGTATCCGTCGCCCCTGAAAATAATGACGAGCCTTTCTTTGACGATGCCTGCAATGATGACATAGGATATACCGACCAAGCGCAGGTAAGAGTCCGCCATCTGAACGCACACATCCACACTCTCCACTCTTCCCAAAAAGCTACTGATCCTGTCACGGTAGCGCCGCCTGTGATGATATGCATGATCGAAGTACTTGAGGAAACGCTCAGGAATTTGATTCAACTCGATGCGGCGGATAAGTTGTCGATTAGCTCGCGCAAAATTCAGGTAATAGGCGCTCATGTCTTCAAGAATGACATCGCGTTCGAAACTGTTTGTATCGGTCTTTATCCCATAGAGAAGAGCCGTGCAGAGTTTTTTGGGAATCCTCACCTTCGCGGCAAGAAGGTACTCGGTCATCATCGTCGATAAGGCGCCGTAGTTCTCCCGTATGTCGGCCAGCTCAGCGTGCCAAACTGTTGTACAGGGATGATGATCAAAGACAATCTGTGGTTGAAAGTCATGGAAGATATCGCCGAAAAAGGTAGGCTGGGCGTCTACAATAGCAATTACCTTGTATGCACGGATATTCGTTTTGTCCAAGAGTTGAATATTGAGTTTCATTGCCCGGATGAACTCAATATTCTGCTGGCGCACGACGGGTTCAGTGGCAACAATATCACACTTTGTTAAGCCGACAGTCTGCCGGAGGAGTTCCTCAAGGGCCATGCATGATGCAACAGCATCCGGGTCAGGACTGCCAAACATGAGAATAGCAAGGGTATCACCCCTTTTGAACATGGTCTTGAGTTTCATTACATTGTGTAATGTCTCTTCTTTAATGAGGAATGATTCAATGCGTTTCATAAGCGCCGTTCGTCGAGACACCGGACGTCAGAATGCCTACGGATAAAGCACCCTGATCTTCCCTTTTGGCTTTGATATGATTTCGCCCACAATGGCCGCCTCCGCGATGCCATTCGAGCGCATCCTTCCGACTAACATCTCCGCCTGACTTTCAGGCAAGGCAATGAGGAGACCGCCCGCAGTCTGCGGATCGAACAGTATATCCACCATCCAGTCGGGACAGGACGGATCAACGTCGATGAGTTTTGAACGATACCGGCGGTTCCGTTCCAGCCCGCCGGGCACGATCTTTTTTTCGACGAGCTCCTGTAACCCGGGAAAGTATGGAACGGACAACGCATGTATGAGCATGCCCACATCGGAGTCCTCTATCATCTCGCAGGCATGGCCGAGGAATCCGAATCCCGTAACATCCGTGCAGGCGTGGATGTCAGGCATCTCCAGCATGAGCTCTGCCGCTCGCTTATTAAGGGTGGTCATGCAAACAGTCGATCTTGCAACAAGTGCCTCGTCTGCCTCCCGCTTAAGGAGCTTCTTGAAAACGCCCTTGATGCCGGCACCGCCCTTCAGAGCCGTGCTGACGATACCGGTACCCAGAGGTTTGGTGAGAATCAGCTTGTCCCCTACCCTGCTGCCTCTGTTGAGGAGGACCCTGTCTGGATGAATCACGCCGATCACGGACAGTCCGTATTTCGGCTCTTCATCCTGCACACTGTGTCCTCCGATGAGGAGGACGCCCGCCTCACGCATCTTGTCGAGCCCACCCTGGAGAATCTGCCGGAGTATGAACATGTCCATGGTCTTTGCGGGGAAGCAGACAATATTCACGGCAGTGAGCGGCCTTCCCCCCATGGCATAGACGTCACTCAAGGCGTTCGTGACGGCGATCTGTCCAAATGTGTAAGGATCATCCACAATGGGAGTGAAAAAATCCACCGTCTGGATGATGGCCAGGTCGTCGCGGAGTCTATACACTCCCGCGTCCTCCGCATGCTCCATCCCGACGATCAAGTTCGGATCGGAAATCAACGGCAAATCTCGCAATGCCTCATTCAGGTCGCCCGGACCGATCTTACAAGCTCAACCGGCCCCGTGTACGGTATCGGTAAGGCGAATCTTTGGGTTATCGTCCATGCGGCGCATATTACAGTAATCGGGAAAAAGCGTCAATATTTTGTGTTGTGGCATTTAACAGAGATTCCCGCTTTGATTGCAGCACTTAATTATGGTAGCCTCCGCGTATGGGTAAGGATAAATTCAAGAATATCACCTTACAGCAATTGGAAATACTCCTGGCATTGGTGGAGGCGGGCAGCTTCACCAGAGCCGCCGGCAAACTCTTCCTCTCCCAGCCGTCCCTCACCAAGCAGATCCAGAACCTGGAAGAGGCGGCAGGTGCGAGGCTGGTGAACCGCTCTGCAGCCGGAAATTCCGTCACGCCGGAAGGCCGGATCATCTACGATTATGCAAGACGGATGATACGATTGCGGGAGGATGCCAAGGATCGCGTCATGAGGCTCAAGGATCAGGAGTCTGGGCATATCTATGTGTCTGCCAGCACCATACCGGCAACCTATATACTTCCCAATCTGCTGGGCAGACTGAAGGAGATACACCCTGCCATCCAAGTCCACGTGCAGATGCACGACAGTGAAGAGACACTGCAAACGGTGCTGAATGATCAGGCTGAAATGGGCTTCATCGGAAAAGCACCTACAAACATGAAGCTTATAAGCACGCGACTCTGGAAGGATACACTCCTTGTCGTCGTTCCCGCCAGCCACGAGCTCGCCAAGCAAAAAAGTGTAAGACTGGGAGACTTCACAAAGGTTCCTTTCATCATCCGGGAAAAGGGTTCGGGAACGCGCGATCTTAGCGAGGAGTGCCTACAGAAACAATTGGGTATGAACCTGTCCGCCTTCAACGTGATATGTGAAATGGGGAGTTCCGAGGCCATCAAAGAGGCTATACTCGCAGGTCTGGGCGTTTCGATTCTCTCTTCATTTGCGATCAGGCGGGAAATGGCCCAGGGCCTGCTCACCGCCCTTCCCGTAAGCAACTGCCATATGGACAGATATTTCTACCTTGTGCACAAGAAACAATTTCCCCTGATGACGTACCATAAGAATTTTGTAGACATTGTAAAGCGATACTCACCGCTCGAATAAATCCCTCCACAGTTTTTTCTTTACCCGCCCTATAGCCAGTAGGAATAAACGGCCCGTGTCAATAGCTTATGGGAATTTGACTTATTCAGATAAACTATATAGTATTAAAAAGTTGCAGAGCAACGGAAAAGGACACGTTATCATTGATGAAACAAGAAATGCCGCCGGGTGGTATCGCTGCTTCCATGAGGACTGTTCTGTCTTCCCCGCTGTTGTATCAAATTCTGCGCATCGGTCTTGCCGCCCTGTTTATCTATGCCGGCGTCGCCAAGCTCTGCGACCCGAAGGCATTCGCCAGGATAATCTCAGCGTACGGCATCGTCCCCGAGCCGCTTCTCCCGGTCATCGCTGTCGGATTACCTATTCTCGAAACGGTTGCCGGCATCGGCCTTCTTTTTGAAATCAGAGGCAGCCTCGCCGTCATATCCGGCCTGCTTATCTTGTTTATTGTCGTGTTAGGTTTTGGGATACTGGAACACCTGGACGTTGATTGCGGGTGTTTCGGGGTCGAGGAGCTGGGAAAACAAGACAGCCTTCGCAGGGCCCTTTACCGTGATCTCGTCCTGATTGTCTCAGTAGTGCCCTACCTGTATCTATACCGGCGTACGCACAGTTGCTGTTCGGAAATTATCGATTCATACGAAAGAGAAAGGGGTAAGTGACAATGAAGAGAAAAGGATTGTGGGCATTCTTAGTTTGCGTTATTTTGATTCTGGGATTTGCCGGTATTGCCCTTGCGGCGTGGGGAACCAAGGAACTCGAGACTGAGAAGGCCGCCGCAACATTTGCAAGAGAGGCAGAGAGGGGAGGCTACAAAGTCGTGACGACAGCGGAGCTCAAGGGCTGGCTTGATCAGAAGAAAAAGATGCTGATCGTGGATACCATGCCCTACGATGAGAGCTTCAAAAAGCAGCATATCCCTGGAGCGGTCAATATGGAGTTCCCTATTCCTGAAATGACCAGGTTTGACGACAAGACCAAGTCTGCCTTGGAGAAGCTCCTAGGGCCCGATAAGAACCTCACCATTGTCTTTTACTGTGGATTCGTAAAATGCACCCGGAGCCACAATGCGGCGATCTTGGCCGTGAAGCTGGGCTACAAGAATGTTTATCGCCAACCCGGCGGTATCAAGGCCTGGGACGAGGCGGGCTATCCCGTTGAGAAAGCGCAATAGTACCGAATGAGCATAGGGAATTTTGCGACATCTACTCAATGGGCCGGCTGGATACATTATTTGGACTTCCGGCGGGAAGTGATGTATATTGAAACATGAAGATACGGATATTTGTCTTCATGTTGCTCATCGCCCTTGCCGCGACTTCGGCTGTGAGCGACAGCCGACAGGTCCTCTTCCGCGAGGATTTCAAGAATCTTTCCAACTGGGAACCCCTATATTTCCCAAAAATCAAAGAACATTCGACGTACACTATCGTCAGCGAGAAAGGACACTCTTTGCTGAAGGCCGAAAGTCGTCATTCCGCGTCGGCTATCATCTATCGGAGAACATTTAATGTGTACGAGTATCCGCACATGCGCTGGCGGTGGAAAGTGGACAATGTCTACACGAAAGGGGACATCCGGCAGAAATCGGGAGACGACTACCCCGTAAGGGTCTATGTCGCGTTTCAGTATGACCCGGAGCGGGCCGGTGTAGGAGCGCGTCTCGAATATGGGATCGCAAGAGCCCTCTACGGAAAATATCCTCCGGACAGTACATTGAATTACGTCTGGACGGGCCAGGAAATCGCGGAGAGGATCATAACGAGTCCTTACACGGACAGGGCGAAAATCGTCATCCTTGAGAAAGGCCGAAGCAACATTGGTAATTGGGTGGAGGAGACGGTGAATATCCTCGACGACTACCGAAAGGCCTTCGGGAAAGATCCGCCTCAGACTGCAGGTATCGCTATTATGAATGACTCCGACGATACAGGAGAGATGGCTGTCTCATACGTTGAATATATTGAGGTCTTCAAGTGAAACGCATCTTTACGATGCGCTATCTTTGTCAGACGTTTTTTTGCGTTCGTAATCCTTGATGGCCTCGAGCAAGGCCATGGTTCCTGACAAGATGCATTTACCATCGTGGCTCGGAACCCCTTTAAGGCTAAGGATAACATGCCTATCGTTTATCCGCTTCGCCTCTTCGACGGTCTTTCCCTTTGCAAGCACTGTGGTCATGCTGCTCGTCGCCACGGCACCCGCGCATCCAGACGATAGGAATTTGATGTCACTGATACGGCCTTTGTCCACTTTAATCCAAAGTTGCATCGAATCACCGCAGGAGGGATCGCCGATGTCTGCAAATCCGTCCGCATCAGTAATCCTCCCGACATTCCTCGGATTCGTGCTATGGTCTGCTACCAGTTCATTGTAAAAAAGAATGGGACCGTGAGGGAGCTCCATTCCCAGCTGCAGTTCATCGTCCTCATATCTATCTTTTCTATAGAGATCCTTCCAATCATCAGATCTTCTCTTTATATCCCTTTGCCTCATCCTGTCTCCTGCTGGTTAGAGATATTGTCATGTATCATGCGGCATCCGTCGCCGCGGGTGCTGCCTGAAAAAGTCCTGCCATCGGTTCATGGGTCCGCGACTATAAGAGATGAACCCTTGTATGTCAATGAAAAATTGGCGGCGTTGCTAACCGAATGTCGGCATGCATTGGGACTTTTGCGCGGCAAACAATGGCACCTCAAAAGTGCGCTCCAGCAAACCACCACCATGCTTATCCGCCCAGTATAGATGTAATCCGAAAAGACTTTTGATCTCGACCCGGTTCGCCAGCAACGGAAATCTCGATGATTGTTATATTTCGCAACTTATCTCGTCATTGCGATATAAGACAAACATTATTGCTAATATTCGCAATTAAAAATCACCGCCCTTTCTAGGTGCCTTATTTTATTACAATTTATTTTTGGCACGTCCTATGCTCATGTATAGGGAAAAACTCAATTGGAGATTGAACTGCCATCTGTGGCGCTGAGGTGCCAAACCGGCAGCAAGACAGGAAAATAATCCAAAGGGAGGAAAAACAAATATGAGTAAAGTTAGTATAATCGGAGCCTGTAACACGAAGTTCGGTTCCTTCGTCGAAAAGAACAGGGAAACCGGCGAAATCAAAGACCTTAAAACATACTATGATCTGATCATAGAAGCAGGACAAGGAGCTCTTAAAGACGCAGGTATAGAGGCAAAAGAGATTGATGGCATCTGGCTGGGTACTTGTTCCCCGTCGATGTTTGTTAACCAGGAACACGCCGGTCCCCTGGCATTGGAGGTAGCACCCGAGGACCTCAGATTTGTCCATACTACCAGAACTGAAGGCGCTTGTGCTTCATCTTCAATAGCACTATACAACGCTGTCTTCGGCATTGAGTCGGGCAGATTCAAGAGAGTCCTTGTCATTGGTGTTGAAAAAATGAATCTTTTAGATACAAAGAGGACAACTCATGCCTTGGCTTGTTCTTCCTATTGGCCCACTGAAGGTGCGGGAGGCATGACCTTCCCGGGCCTCTTTGCCGAATATGCAAAAGGATACATGAAACACTACAATTATTCCCTGGAAGAACTGAGGAAGATGCTGGCGACCGTTGCCGCCCTCATGTACAGAAATGGCGTAGAAAATCCGTTGGCACATTTCGGCAAAGGTTCTCCCCCTGATAAGATGCAGCTCTTTACTGCCCAAGCGATTCTCAATATGCCTTTGGAAGGAAAAGGAAGCAATCCCATGATTGCCGACCCCTTAAGGCTTCATGATTGTTCTCTGATATCGGACGGCGCTGCAGCTCTCGTGCTTGCGCCTACGAGCGAAGCCAAGACAATAAGCAAAAGGGTTGTGGAGATTGCCGGGATTGGTTCCAAAACGGAAAGAATGCCGGAACATGTACGTCCGAACATGTATGAGCTTTCTGCCGGTAAAGTGGCGATAAAGCAATCTTTTGCTGAAGCGGGAATTACAATAATAGACGTAGACCTTGCCGAGGTCCATGATTGCTTCACAATCAATCAGCTACTAAGCACCGAGGCTCTTGGCCTTTCTGAAGACGGGAGGGCCGGATTTGATTATATGGAAGGAAGATTCACCCGCGACGATACATGCCCGATAAATCTTTCCGGTGGTCTCAAGTCGAAAGGCCACCCTGTAGGAGCAACC